>NZ_FUFN01000010.1:1890518-2259198 GCF_900162615.1 Virgibacillus proomii
GAAAAAAGGGGAACATTTATTCGTTTTTTGCTTGGCAAATAAACGAAAAGCATGTATGATGGAAATAGATTAATAAAGGAGGGCGACGTTTTGAGTGATAAAAAACAAGCTTTAGATATGGCATTAAAACAAATAGAAAAGCAATTCGGCAAAGGTTCTATCATGAAATTGGGGGAACAGGCTGAACAAAAAGTAGCAACCATACCTAGCGGCTCCTTAGCGTTAGATGTTGCACTTGGAATTGGCGGGTACCCAAAAGGCCGAGTTGTTGAAATATACGGTCCAGAATCATCCGGTAAAACAACAGTAGCTTTGCATGCAATTGCTGAAGCACAACGCCAGGGGGGACAAGCGGCATTTATTGATGCAGAGCATGCGCTTGATCCTACATATGCTCGTGCTTTAGGTGTGAATATTGAAGAGCTTCTGCTTTCTCAGCCTGATACTGGAGAACAAGCACTTGAAATTGCGGAAGCACTAGTTCGGAGTGGTGCGGTTGATATTATAGTTGTAGATTCGGTGGCTGCTCTTGTTCCGAAAGCGGAGATCGAAGGAGAAATGGGAGACTCCCATGTTGGTTTACAAGCTCGTTTAATGTCCCAAGCATTACGTAAATTATCAGGTGCCATTAACAAGTCAAAATCTACAGCTATTTTCATTAACCAAATTCGGGAAAAAGTCGGTGTCATGTTCGGAAATCCTGAAACAACTCCAGGTGGACGAGCTCTTAAGTTCTACTCTTCTGTAAGACTTGAAGTACGCCGCGCAGAAGCAATAAAGCAGGGCAACGATATGGTCGGGAACAAAACAAGAATTAAAGTTGTCAAAAATAAAGTTGCTCCTCCGTTTAAACAAGCAGAGGTTGATATTATGTATGGAGAAGGCATCTCTAAAGAGGGAGAAATCCTTGACATGGGATCGGACTTGGATATCGTTCAAAAAAGTGGTGCTTGGTATTCGTATAATGGAGAACGGCTTGGACAAGGACGGGAAAATGCAAAGCAGTTTTTAAAAGAAAACCAAGAGATAATGGCAGAAATTCATACAGCAATCAGAGAGCATCATCATTTAGATGACGAACCGAAAGAAAAAGAAGAAGATACTGTTGAAGCGTTTAGTCAAGAAAGCTTAGATGTTTAAAATGAAATCTCTTGCTATTCTAGCAGGGGATTTTTTGTTCTTGTCTAAAAAATTATATTCGTTTCTACCTTGTGGATCACTTTTAGCATATCGTCTAGCTTAAGCACTTGCGTGACTAGCAAACTTCGATCTCCTTTCTAGGTAAGTTAACATCAGCTCGAATCTAAAGGAAGGCCGACGAAAAGCGGGCTTGCCTCAGGTGTCGGGCATACTCCTGTTGCAGGGATATGTTTCTTTTGTCCTGCATTTAAAGATTCATCCGTTTTATGCTTTATTGTCACCCCCAAAAAATTAATCAACTTTCTCAATACAAAAAAAGTAGCCTGTTTTCTTTGTATTTTGTTGGTAAATTGTACCATTTATCATGTAAATCAGTAATTAAGTTGTGACGTTTCCTTGACATTCTTATCAGACACAATTAAAATTAAATTTGTATAAATTTATCATTTTCATGATATAATTTATGTTTATTCAACGCATTAAAAATTTTACATGCCGACAATAATTGATGTACAACTTTATAGCAAGAGGAGGTGAAATCATGGACAGTCTTATGCTCATCTCCATTTTGCTTGTAATCCTAATCGTCGGTATTGTTGTTGGTTATCTGATTCGTAGGTCTATTGCTGAAGCAAAAATTTCTAGTGCAGAAACATTAGCAAAACAAATTGTTGATGAGGCACGTCGGAATGCTGAAGCTTCAAAGAAAGAGGCACTTCTTGAAGCAAAGGATGAAATTCATAAACTTCGACAGCAAACAGAGGACGAGCTTCGTGAACGACGTGGTGAGGTTCAGAAGCAAGAGAATCGTCTGATGCAAAAAGAAGAAAATTTAGACAGAAAAAGTGAATCATTAGATAAGCGAGAGCTTATGTTGGAACAAAGAGAACAGTCTTTAACAGACAAACAACAACAAATTGAAGAAATGGAAAGCAAAGTGGAAGCTATTTTACAAGAGCAGCAAACGGAGCTTGAACGCATTTCAGGATATACAATAGACCAAGCTAAGCAAATTATTTTGGAACGAGTGGAAAAAGAGGTTGCACATGATGCTGCTTTAATCATTAAAGAGGCTGAAAATCGTGCAAAAGAAGAAGCTGATAAAAAGGCGAAGAACATTCTATCTTTAGCATTACAGCGTTGTGCTGCTGACCACGTTGCTGAAACAACAGTGTCTGTTGTAAACCTTCCAAATGACGAAATGAAGGGACGTATCATTGGTCGGGAAGGTCGTAATATTAGAACACTTGAAACCTTAACAGGAATTGACTTAATTATTGATGATACACCGGAAGCAGTTATATTATCTGGGTTTGACCCAATTCGTAGAGAGGTAGCTCGTCTAGCATTAGAAAAGTTGGTTCAGGATGGACGGATTCACCCTGCGCGAATCGAAGAAATGGTAGATAAAGCTAGACGTGATGTTGATGATTATATACGTGAGATTGGAGAAGAGACAACATTTGAAGTGGGTGTGCACGGATTACACCCAGATTTAATCAAAATTTTAGGTCGGTTAAAATATCGTACAAGCTATGGACAGAATGTTTTAAAACACTCAACTGAAGTAGCTTACTTAGCTGGTTTACTTGCTGCTGAACTTGGTGAAGATGAAATGCTTGCAAGAAGAGCTGGACTGCTTCATGATATCGGAAAAGCAGTTGATCATGAAGTAGAAGGTAGTCATGTAGAGATTGGTAAAGAGCTCGCAATAAAGTACAAAGAGCATGAAGTTGTTATAAATTCTATTGCTTCACACCATGGCGATGAAGAACCTACTTCGATTATCTCTGTACTTGTAGCAGCTGCAGATGCCCTATCTGCAGCAAGACCTGGAGCAAGAAGTGAGACATTGGAGAATTATATTAAACGATTAGAAAAATTAGAAGAGATCTCTGAATCGTTCGTTGGTGTAGAAAAGTCTTTTGCTATTCAAGCTGGAAGGGAAATTCGAATTATGGTAAAACCAGATGAAATTGATGATGTGGAATCGGTAAGAATTGCACGAGATATTCGCAAACGAATTGAAAGCGAGCTGGACTATCCAGGTCATATAAAAGTGACTGTAATTCGAGAAACACGTGCTGTCGAATATGCAAAATAAAAAGTGGTCCGTTGACCGCTTTTTATTTTGCTTTAAAAAAGGGGCTCTATACTGAATGTGGCGGTTTCTATTATTCCGACAAGGTTTATAATAAACCAAAAAACACACGCCTTTCCCTCTTTTTTGTTAGCCTTAAGTTGTGGAAGAAAAGTAAAAAAGAGGGAAAACGCACAATCATAGAGTAGGGATT
Source organism: Virgibacillus proomii (assembly GCF_900162615.1). Taxonomy (NCBI): domain Bacteria; kingdom Bacillati; phylum Bacillota; class Bacilli; order Caryophanales; family Bacillaceae; genus Virgibacillus; species Virgibacillus proomii. Next base: position 1,893,953 of record NZ_FUFN01000010.1, read on the forward strand.
AATGTTAAACATGTAGAGGTATGGAATATAGAAAAGGTTTCAATCATGGTTGATAGAACTTCATATCAAAGTTAAAAAACAAAATTGCTCATTCTGTAAGAAACGAACCAAGCAGATTCATAGCTAACGAACAGTCTATTTAGAGGCTAATCTTATCCAAAACAGCTGTAAAAATACTAAAAAAAGGTGGAATCGTGCTGCCAAAGTGAATGAGCCCACGGCTGATAGGTATATTCCACTACTACATTGGACAAAGAACTGTTGTTAAAGATGATAGATGTACATAGCAATTTGACCAGTGATATAGGAGTGTTGGCAAAATGAATTTTCATTAAAAATTATATACTATCGTTTACATAGCTAGAAGCAGCTATTAGCATTGTTAACTGGCTTTTTTTATAGAGCCATAACCGTAATGGAATTGAAAAAAATGGTTTTTATTTTTGACATTTATTGCTTGTTATGAAAAACTGAAGATATGAAGAAAGATAGGATGAGTATAAGATGAAAATATTATTTATTGGCGATATTGTTGGATCTCCCGGTAGAAACATGCTTGAAATCTATTTACCCAAGCTAAAAGAAAAGTATCGCCCAAACCTTACCATTGCTAATGGGGAAAATGCTGCAGCAGGGAAGGGAATCACAGAGAAAATTTACAAACAACTGCTAGAGTGGGGTATACAGGTTATTACAATGGGAAATCATACATGGGATAAAAAAGAAATATATGATTTTTTTCCAGATGCTAAAAATATGATCCGTCCAGCAAATTTCCCAAATAATAATCCCGGTAAAGGAATTGTCTATATTAATATAAATGGAGTAGAAGTTGCAGTGGTTAATTTACAGGGGAGGACTTTCTTACCTCCAAGTGATGACCCTTTTGTGAAAGCAGATACACTAATTGAAGAAGCGAAACAGCGAACCAACATTATCTTTGTCGATTTTCATGGAGAGGCTACAAGTGAAAAACAAGCATTTGGTTGGTATGTAGATGGCAGGGTAAGTGCTGTAGTCGGTACCCACACCCACACTCAAACCGCAGATGAACGGATTTTACCCAAAGGGACTGCATATATAACAGATGTAGGCATGACAGGTCCGTATGATGGTATTTTAGGCGTTGAAAGGGAAGCAGTAATTCAACGTTTCCTAACATCTATGCCAGTTCGTTTTGAAGTCCCTAAAAAGGGAAGAACGCAATTGAATGGGTGTTTTGTAAATATTGATCCAAAGAGCGGAAAAGCAATTAAGATTGAACGAATCTTAATTAATGAGGACCACCCATTTTTGGATTAAAAATTTTTACCAACAGAAGTAGAATTGAAAGGCTTTACAGATTTATTAATTGAATGTTAAGAATTATTAATGCATAATAAAGGTAATAAGCTATCATCTCCACGAATATAGTAACATTAGGACTATAATAGTTAAATGAAGGAGGTACTAGTAATGGAAGTATTAAAAGTGTCAGCAAAATCAAATCCAAATTCAGTAGCAGGTGCACTTGCAAATGTGTTAAGAGAACGTGGCTCAGCAGAAATTCAAGCCATTGGCGCTGGTGCATTAAACCAGGCGGTGAAGGCAGTAGCAATTGCACGAGGATTTGTTGCACCTAGTGGCGTAGACCTCATTTGTATACCAGCTTTTACAGATATTTTAATTGATGATGAAGAACGTACAGCGATTAAATTAATTGTAGAGCCTAGATAAGAATTAATTTCATTTAAAATAAAGTGTTGCGCCTATGCGTAGCACTATTTTTATTGTCTAGGAATTACAAAATTTGTATAACGTTTTAGCAACATTTAGCGCTAGCCCTCGGGTCATTTCCCTTCGAAAGCAACCTAACCGTAGTTCCAGCACTTGTCGAAGCTGACCAAGGCACTTGCGCTATTGTTTTGGAAACTTCGTAGTTTGTCGAGTCACTTCTCATAAATAGTTTATAAAAGAGGCAAGCAGGATGAAGTTATTCTTGTGAGTTTAAATAAATCCTATTAGACAACCACTTTAGTTTTTGTTGTTTAATTTGGATGAAGCCTTTATAATAAACTAATGGATACTAAAGCTTGTTTATCCTATCCAGAGTTAAAAAACGTGATAGACCCCTAATTTTTTATAGTTAGGACCGGATGAGTCTTATTAGATGAAGAAAGATAAAAATTTTAGCACAGAATCATTCGATGTTGCAGTGAGGTTTTTTAAAGTTTTACGAATACGTGCAACTAGGTGGTAAGTGCATTAAGGTTTGATGCCAGCCAAGTTTTCTTTAATTAAAGAAAGGAGTTTTCAAATGAACGAACAACAACGTAAAGAGCAATCACAAATTAAGCAAGTCAATAATCCAACGGACGTAAAATCCGCAGTGGATAATATAAAACGGATCAAAAATACTTCTAGTGATGAAATGATTGCCAAATACTTTAAAACCACATTTGAACCGCCAAATATAAATAAAGCGCGAAAACGAGGCCGTGATGAGGTAAAGGTGCATTATGATTTTGCTATTCCAGAAGATATGCATAACATCGGTAAAGGCAAAAAGTTTCTAATTCGTACGTATGGATGCCAAATGAATGAGCATGATACCGAAGTGATGGCAGGCATTCTAACAGAGATGGGATATGAATCAACTATAGAGACAGATGAAGCTGATATTATTCTACTCAATACATGTGCTATTCGTGAAAACGCTGAAAATAAAGTGTTTGGTGAAATCGGACATTTGAAGCCATTAAAGTTGGAAAAACCGGACCTTATTCTTGGCGTATGCGGATGTATGTCTCAACAAGAGTCAGTTGTTAACCGCATCTTAAAGAAACATCAACATGTCGATTTAATCTTTGGTACCCATAATATTCATCGGTTACCGCAGCTGATTAAAGAAGCGATGTTTGGTAAAGAAAAAATCGTTGAAGTGTGGTCCAAAGAAGGCGATGTAATTGAGAACTTACCAAAGGTTCGCAAAGGAAAAATTAAAGCATGGGTAAATATTATGTATGGATGTGATAAATTCTGTACGTATTGCATTGTTCCTATGACACGTGGAAAAGAGAGAAGCCGTCTTCCAGAGGATATTATTCAAGAAGTTCGCCACCTGGCGGCACAAGGCTATAAAGAGATTACGTTATTAGGACAAAATGTAAATGCGTATGGAAAAGACTTTACCAATCGGACATACGGTCTTGGCGATCTAATGGACGAACTCCGTAAAATTGATATTCCAAGAATTCGGTTTACCACTTCGCATCCGAGAGATTTTGATGATCATTTAATAGAAGTGCTTGCTAAAGGTGGAAATTTACTTGACCATATCCATTTGCCAGTTCAATCCGGAAGTAATGAGATTTTAAAAAAGATGAATCGCAAATATACAAGAGAATCCTACTTAGAACTGGTACGTAAAATCCGTAAGGCAATGCCAAATGCGACATTAACAACGGATATTATTGTCGGATTCCCAAATGAAACGGAAGAACAGTTTGAGGAAACGCTTAGCCTAGTAGAAGAGGTCGGGTTTGAAGCTGCATACACATTTATTTATTCACCACGTGAAGGGACACCTGCAGCTAGGAAAAAAGATAATGTATCTGAAGAGGTAAAGAAACAACGTTTATATCGTTTAAATGAATTAGTAAATACGCAATCTGCTGCTTCAATGAAAAACTATCAGGATAAAGTAGTGAAGGTACTTGTTGAGGGAGAAAGTAAAAAAGATCCAAACATATTAGCTGGCTATACAGAAAGGAATAAGCTAGTTAACTTTAAAGGACCAAAATCAGCAATTGGGCAAATTGTTGATGTCAAAATAACAGAGACAAAAACATGGTCCTTAAGTGGTGTTATGGTAGAAAATACAGTTGGGGTGGAATAACATGGCAGAATATACACGTAAGCAGGTGCTTGACGAAGCAAAAAAAATAGCGGTTATGCTTGCCAATACCGAAGAAATCGAGCGCTTTAAGCAAGTAGAAGCAAAAATTAATGAAAATAAAAAAGTACAGAGTTTAATTACTAAGATTAAAGCATTACAAAAACAAGCTGTAAACTTACAAGCTTACGGAAAAAAAGAAGCATTAAAAAAAGTAGAAGAACAACTCGATATTTTTCAAAAAGAAATTGACGCTATTCCAGTTGTTCAGGAATTTAAAGAGACACAAGTTCTCGTTAATGATGTATTGCAGTTAATCACTGGAACGATTGCAAGAGAAGTTACGAATCATATTATTGAATCAACAGGTGGAAACGTATTGACTGGTGAAACTGGATCAAAACTAAGAAGTAAATCCGGATCCGGTTGCAGCCATTAATAAAAACGGGCAGGGAATCGCTTTAGTTCCTGTCCGTTATTTCATGTTAAGAATAGACGAAATTTCGTGTAATAGTTGATTTAGACGTCCGTTTTTTTGTATGAGGGCTACTAGGAATTTTTTTAGCTACGAGTTTTCTGTAATAATCAAAAACGAAGCCTGTTATGGACATTATATATCACTCGCTTTAGCAACTTCACTATATTCCTTTTCCTCTTTTCCAAAATAGCTATGCACTTTAGGTATTTGTCTTGCATAAAATGACTATGAAAAAAGAGGAGGTAAAGGTAATCATGACTTTTTTAGATAAAGAGTATCGAGAGATTATAACAAAAGCGGTATGTGGTAAAGGTCGTAAGTTTTCGCAGGCAACCCATTCCATCTCGCCATCACATAAACCTTCTAGCATTTTAGGATGCTGGGTAATTAACCATTTATACAATGCCAAGAAGAAATCCAAAGACACAGTAGAAATCGTTGGCAGCTATGATGTTAATATTTGGTATTCATACAACGATAATACAAAAACGGAGGCAATAACGGAAAGAGTAACATACAGTGAAAAGGTTCCGCTTTCTGTTAAAGATGAGAATTGCCTAAGTGATGACTTTGATGTCATTGCCAAAGTTATTCAGCAGCCTAATTGCTTGAATTGTACAATTGAAAATAAAGGTCATAAGATTGCGGTAGAAATTGAACGGGAGTTTAGTGTACAGATTATTGGTGATACAAAAATAGCAGTCCGTGTTGATCCAAAGCGTGAGCATGTTGATGATGATGATGATGAAGTCTGGGATGTAGAACTAACAGATGATGAATTGGAAGATGTGAAACCGGATTTTGTTAATCAAGACTGATGAAATTACGAGGAATGTTGTTCCTCGTAATTTTTTCATTTGTTTATGAACGGAAAACCGTTTCTATATGGTGGATATCTTTTATGAAAACAGCTTCGTCGTTTAGCTTATACACTCAGCGACTAGCAAACTTCGATCTGCTTTCTATGATAAGTCAATATCAGCTCGAATCTAAAGGAAGGCCGACTAAAAGAGCCTTGCCGCGGGAGTCGGAATACTCCTATTTTAGAGATATGTTTTCTTTATCTCGCATGTGAGGCCCGTACTTATCGCATTTGAAAAATCCGCCTATTATTTTGCAAAACTTTAAGAGGAAAAAGGCACCTAAATGCCCGATTGGTTCAAAGGCCTTTAGGTCATACCCTCGCGGTACTAATATTTCGTGTAAAAAGCGTTCCACGAAATGAAGTTTCTCTTTATCTTGTCAGAAGTTCTACAGTTTGTATGTCGCTAAAACACACACTTCTAATTTTTGTTTTGTTCCAAATTGGATTAATCGAATGAAAATACGATTGTATGCTATAATAGCATAAGAATATTTGGGCTTTTTGGAGGATAAAATATGGCAAAACATACACCAATGATGGAACAATATTTAAGAATAAAAGCAGAGCATAAAGATGCCTTTCTCTTTTTTCGTTTAGGTGATTTTTATGAACTGTTTTACGATGATGCTATTCAAGCAGCTAGAGAATTAGAGATTACGTTAACAAAGCGGGATTCAGGAAAGGCAAAGCCAATTCCAATGTGTGGTGTTCCATATCATTCTGCGGATAATTACATAAAAATTTTGATTGATAAAGGCTATAAAGTAGCAATTTGTGAGCAAGTTGAGGATCCAAAGACTGCTAAAGGTGTCGTAAAACGAGAAGTCATCCAGTTAATAACACCTGGTACGGTAATGGAAAAGAATATGTTAAATGAGAAGGAGAATAATTATATTGCTAGTCTTTCTCATTTTGATTCCAGTTATGTGCTAGTATATAGTGATTTATCCACTGGAGAAAACCAAATTGCGGTCTTTGAACATGGTTGGGATAGCGTAATTCATGAATTATACAATCAACCGATTAAAGAAGTTGTTGTATCCTCTCAATTGCCTGAGGAATTACAAAAACAATTAAAAATGCGACTACAAGTTACGCTTTCCTATCAAGATGAAGTAAACTTTAATGGGGAATACCGTCACTTATGCGAAAACTTACATGATGAACGGCTATTAACTGCATTTAGCAGATTATTAAATTATATTCAGCATACACAAAAGCGTTCACTTGATCATATGCAACAAGCAAAAATTATTGAACTTAAAAACTATCTATCGTTAGACATGTTTTCTAAGCGCAATCTAGAGCTTACTGAAACATTAATAAAAAAAGAACGTTATGGCAGCTTGCTTTGGGTGCTCGATAAAACGGTAACTGCGATGGGAGCGCGGATGTTAAAAAAGTGGCTGGAGCGGCCATTATTGAATCCGACCCAAATGGAAGAAAGGCTGGAGGTTGTTGATGGATTTTATCGGCAATTTATGGAACGAGATGTATTAAGAGAAACATTAAAATCAGTTTATGATTTGGAACGTCTCGCCGGTAGGGTTGCTTTTGGAAATGTCAATGCACGCGACCTTCAGCAATTAAAAAAATCATTACAAAAAATACCAGAAATTAGAGTGTTATTACAGCAATTTGCCCAAAAAGAAATTCAACAATTAGCAGATCAATTTCAAGTATCTCCTGAGATTGTTGATTTACTTGAAGCAAGCATCGCTGATGATCCACCTCTTTCGATCAAAGAAGGAGATATCATTAAAGATGGTTATAATGAACAATTAGATACATATCGCGATGCTTCAAGAAATGGAAAGCAGTGGATTGCAGAGCTTGAACAAAAGGAAAAGCAGGAGACAAATATTAAATCCTTAAAAATTGGCTATAATCGAGTATTTGGTTATTATATCGAAGTTACTAAAGCAAACTTGCATTTGCTTCCTGAAGGACGATACGAACGAAAACAGACATTAACGAATGCCGAAAGATTTGTTACACCAGAGTTGAAGGAGAAAGAACAACTCATTTTAGAAGCAGAAGAAAAAAGTGTTGAATTAGAGTATCAATTATTTATTGAAATTCGCGATCGCATTAAAGAATATATTCCAGAGTTACAACGATTGGCAGAAGAAGTAAGTTATGTTGATGTATTACAAGGATTTGCTACCGTAAGTGAAGCAAACAATTATGTTCGTCCTACATTTGACGAAGAACATCTTTTTATTAAGCAAAGCAGGCATCCGGTCATTGAGCAAGTGATGGATGATGGATCATTTGTACCAAATGACATTGAACTTGATCATAATAAACATATTTTGCTTATTACAGGTCCAAATATGTCTGGAAAAAGCACGTATATGCGCCAGTTAGCGTTAACTGTAATTATGGGACAAATTGGCTGCTTCGTACCGTGCGAATCAGCACAACTTCTTGTTTTTGACCAAATTTTCACGAGAATTGGAGCAGCAGATGACTTAGTTGCAGGACAAAGTACGTTCATGGTAGAAATGTTAGAAGCAAATCATGCAATTACAAATGCAACCGATAGAAGTCTTATTTTGTTTGATGAAATCGGTAGGGGAACAAGTACGTATGATGGAATGGCTTTAGCACAAGCAATTATTGAATATATTCACAACCATATTCATGCTAAGACGCTTTTTTCAACGCATTACCATGAACTTACAGATTTGGAGAAAACCTTGCCAAATTTAAGAAATATTCATGTTCGTGCAGAAGAACATGAAGGAAATGTCGTTTTTCTCCATCAAATTAAAGAAGGGCCTGCTGATCAAAGCTATGGTATCCATGTTGCTAAATTAGCGGATTTACCACAGACCTTAATTTCAAGAGCCGGGAAAATTTTAGCAGAATTAGAAGGAAAAGAGCAGAAAAATAAACAACAGGAAGTAGCAGCTACGACAGAACAAACGGCTCAACTCTCCTTTTTCGTTGAAGATTCGAAAGAAAAGAAAGAACCAAGCACTTCCAAACTGGAAGCAATCGTTGTAAAGGAATTAAAAGAATTAGACCTGTTTGGCATGACACCGATAGATGCAATGAATGAACTCTATCGTTTGCAAAAGAAGGCTCGTAAAAGTTAGATGAAATAGTAGAATGACAAGTCAGCAATTTGTGAGAACCAAAAGGTAAAAGTGCCTTAATCAGCCCTGATAAGTGCTGGAACTCCAATAGAGGAGACTGCCTACAAGGGGCTAGTCACTTTCGTGTGCATAAGCTAGACAAAGCACTTTCAAGATAACCGCATGTAAAAAAACGAAGATGGTTTCTTAGATACTGAAAAATGGACTTTCTCGCCTTTTATCATTGTTGATTTAAATGCGCAAGGAATTTACCGGTTGCTGTGGGGACTCGCGCTCTTGTTCCATATTTATCCCGCATGTAAGGTGCCGTAAGACTTCCATTTCAAAATCTTGAGTTGATACAAGAGGTCTAAGTGTGAGAAAACGGCACCTAAATGCCTGATTCGTTCAAGGGCCTTTAGGTCATACCCTTGTGGTACTAACATTCCGTGTAAAAAGCGTTCCACGGAATGAAGTTTCACTCTACACCATAGGAAAGTATAAAATTTTAGGGTTTATAGTATAAGAAAAAACTACAGCTTTCGCTAAAGACTTGGCGAGAAGCCAAGTTTTTTCCAGTTTTTAGAAGGAAGGGATGTTTGCATGAAAATAATTCAGATGCCAGATGCGCTCGCCAATAAAATCGCAGCTGGGGAAGTTGTAGAGCGACCGGCTTCTGTAGTAAAGGAACTTGTTGAGAACAGCATCGATGCAAACAGTACATGGATAAAAATTGATATTAAGGAAGCAGGCCTTGAGGAAATCAAGGTGACAGATAATGGAGAAGGAATGTCCGAAGAAGATTGCGAAACCGCTTTTTTACGCCATGCCACGAGTAAAATTAAAAGTGAAACAGATTTATTCCATGTCCATACGCTGGGATTCCGTGGGGAGGCACTTGCTAGTATTGCTTCTGTAAGTAAAGTAACGATACAAACTTCAACTGGTGAAGAAGCAGGAACTTATTTAGCTCTGGAAGGAGGAAAAGTAACCGAAAAAAAGAAGGCATCAGCAAGAAAGGGCTCCGAAATTACGGTAACCGATTTATTTTATAATACGCCTGCTCGTTTAAAATATATGAAGACCATTCATACCGAGCTTGGTCATATTACTGACTTAATCAACCGGCTGGCTTTATCCCATCCAGAAGTGCGCTTTGAAGTAACACATAATGGAAGGGGGATTTTTCGAACAGCCGGAACCGGAGATTTATTACAGGTTATTTCTCAAGTTTATGGTATGAATGTAGCCAGGCAGATGCTTGATGTTAAACATGAAACGCTTGATTTTAGTATCGAAGGGTATATTGCGAAGCCGGAAGTGACGAGAGCTTCGAGAAATTACATCTCGACAATTATAAATGGGCGATATATTAAAAGCATTCCTTTAAATAAAGCGATCATTCAAGCGTATCATACATTACTTCCAATTGGCCGTTCACCCATTGTTGTCTTATTGATTCAAATGGACCCGATTTTAGTCGATGTTAATGTTCATCCAACGAAACTGGAAGTACGTTTTAGTAAAGAGAAAGAACTGTTTCAAGCAATTGAACTAGCCATAAAAAGTCGCTTTAAAGAGATTTCTTTAATTCCCGAAATGGAGCAGAAACCTTTACCTAAAGTAAAGACGGTTCAACATAGCATGGATTTTAGTAAACCAACATCACAACTAAGAAATAATGATCATTGGCAACAGACGATATATGAACCGACTACATCCTCTTCTTTTATGGATAAGAAGATAGAAGAGCATATAACAGCGACAGAACAAGAACCGTACTTATCCGAACCTGTTATAGAACAAGAGCAATATACAGCGAGTAACGATGAAGTTAAAATCGACGAGACAATTCATGAAACGAGACCGGAAGAACCACGCGTCCCAATTATGTATCCAATTGGGCAGCTGCAAGGAACGTATATTTTAGCGCAAAACGAAAATGGTTTATACATGATTGATCAACATGCGGCACAAGAACGAGTGAAGTATGAGTTCTTCAAGAAAAAACTAGGGGCGCCAATCAATGAACTGCAGGAATTATTAATTCCATTAACATTTGAATTTTCCAAGCAGGAATCTATTTGGATTGAACAGTATAAAGAAGAACTAAAACAAGCAGGAATCTTTTTTGAATCATTCGGTCACCAAACATATATTGTTCGTTCACACCCAAATTGGTTTCCAACCGGATATGAGGAAGATATTATCCGGGAAATGGTCGAACAAATAATGAGTGAGGAAAAAATAGATGTTGAAAAAATTCGTGAAGAAGCAGCAATTTTAATGTCTTGCAAGCGGTCAATAAAGGCAAATCATTATTTAAATCAAGACGAAATGTTTCAACTGCTTGAACACTTGCGACAGACCGAAGATCCATTCACTTGTCCGCATGGCAGACCAATTATTGTTCACTTTTCCACGTATGAATTGAAGAAAATGTTTAAACGAGTGATGTAACTATGTATAAAAATAACCACATCTTTCCAATACTAAGAAAAAATAGAGAAGGTGTGTGCTATGGAAAATCAAACACTTGTAAATTTTTTAAATCAACTCCTTTCTAATCAATTTGTATTGTATGTAAAATTACATCGTTATCACTGGTTTATTCAAGGGAAAAACTTCTTTGTATTACACAAACAATTTGAAGACATGTATGACCAAATAGCTCAAGATTTAGATGAAGTTGCTGAGCGAATTTTAATGATTAATGGAAAACCATTAGCAACAATGGTGAAATATATTAAAGAGGCGACGTTAGAAGAGGCTTCTGCTGATGATAAAGAACATGAAATCATTCAACAACTAGTTTCAGACCTTCAGCAAATGGTATCGGAAATTCAAGATCAAGGTTTACCAGAAGCAAGCCGTCTACATGACAGTCCAACAGAGGATTTACTTATAGGTATACAGGGAAATCTGGAAAAATATATTTGGATGCTTAGAGCTTATTTACAAGATAAATAATGCAGTAGAATTAGGGGAATACGAATGAAAAATAAAGTCATTGCAATAGTGGGCCCTACCGCTGTAGGTAAAACAAAATTAAGTATAGAAGTAGCCAAACGATATAGCGGTGAAATTATTAGTGGGGACTCTATGCAGGTTTATAGAGGAATGGATATTGGTACTGCGAAAATAGCGAAAGAAGAAATGCAAGGGATTCCTCATTATATGATTGATATAAAAGATCCCGATGAACCTTTTTCTGTTGCCGATTTTCAGCAGTACGTTACCCATTATATTGATATCATTACAAAAAAAAATAAGCCTCCCATTCTTGTTGGTGGCAGTGGTTTATATGTTCAAGCAGCGCTTTATAGTTATCATTTTCCAACGTACAAACGTGATGAAAAAGTAGTTGAAAAATTAGAAAATGAGATAGCCGCTTTTGGGATTGAACCGCTATATAAGAGATTACAGGAAATTGATCCTAAGCAGGCGGCTAAAATTCATCCAAATAACCATCGGCGTGTTGTTAGAGCTTTAGAAATTTACGAGACAACAGGAAAAAGAATGTCAGATTTTCAACAACAGGTGAAGGAATCACCGTATGATGTAAAATTAATTGGGCTTGAAATGCAAAGAGATGAATTATATAGACGAATTAACCATCGAGTTGACATGATGATGGAACGTGGTCTTATTAATGAGGTTGAAAAATTATATCAAAAAGGTTATACTCATGAACAATCCATGCAGGCGATTGGCTATAAAGAGTTTATTCCTTATTTGAAGGGAGAAAAAACGTTAGAGGAAGCGGTCGAAACGCTAAAACAAAATTCACGTCGCTATGCTAAAAGACAATATACTTGGTTTCGTAATAAAATGGATGTCGTTTGGTATGACGTTTCAAATGGGGCAATTAATGAAAAATTTAGAAAAATTTTAGACGATCTTGCAGGATTTTTGCATAGCTAGGTCGAACTAGATATAGTAGATAGATATGAGGAGGAAGTATAATGGCGCAAACCGTGAATATTCAAGACCAATATTTAAATCAACTTAGGAAGAACCGCATTGCAGTAACTGTTTTTCTAACCAATGGCTTTCAACTTCGAGGAGTTATCAAAGGATTTGATAATTTTACTGTTTTAATTGAATCCGATGGAAAGCAGCAATTAATTTTTAAACATGCGATTTCTACCTTTTCCCCGGCTAAAAACGTTGAATTGGAAAAGGAATAATATAAAAACCGGGTGCAGAAATGCATCCGGTTTTTGATCATGTAGGAAATTATATCCACTTCTGCATGATGCCTTTTTTAAAAGAGTGTTGTTTAGCTTAAAGTGCCATACTGTAGCAAACTGTCTAAGACAAGCCAACATGGACTCCTAACACTGTCGTCGTTTTCTTTTTTCCCGAATATAAGGTTCGTTATTTCTTCGTATTATTCTCTACAACTCTTGAATCAGGAGTCCCACAGCACCTTAGATGCGGAATAAAATTCTTTTTTACACTATAGGAATAGGAAAGTATAAAACTTTTATAGTTTTTCTAAAAGTTACCTAGGCAAATGTCACACCTTTTTGTTTTAGACGTATACTAAAACTAACTGAGGGGTGATGACATGGAAACGCAAATGATAAGAAACCGAAATGGGCAAGTGAATATTATTTTAAAGGAGAAAAGCAGCACGCATTTACCCTCTCCACGCTTACAAGGTGCAAAAAAGAAAAATCCGTTTCTCGAAATTGATCAGGCGTTTTCTTCATTTATCGGTATGAAGGAATTAAAAGAGCGAATCAAGGAAATTTACGCTACTGTTATTATAAACAAGAAAAGAAAAGAACTTGGATTAATGAACCATCAACAAGTCTTGCATATGCTATTTAAAGGAAACCCAGGTACAGGCAAAACGACGGTTGCCAGGAAGCTTGCTAAATTATATTATGATATGGAACTGTTGTCAAAAGGGCATTTTATTGAAGCAGAACGTGCAGACTTAGTCGGAGAATACATTGGTCAAACCGCTCAGAAAACGAGGGCACTTGTACAAAAGGCACAAGGTGGGGTGCTGTTTGTTGATGAAGCATACTCACTGGCTCGAGGTGGAGAAAAAGATTTTGGCAAAGAAGCGATTGATACATTAGTAAAGCAGATGGAGGATCATCAGCATGACTTTGTATTAATCCTTGCCGGATACCCTTATGAAATGGAGCGGTTTTTAACGTTAAATCCTGGTTTAGAATCAAGATTTCCATTTATTTTGGAATTCCAGGATTATGGTGCAACACAATTACTTAAAATCGCCAAGAGAATGGCTACCGAACGTGAATACCAGCTAACCAAAGATGCAGAATTAGAATTAAAAACGCATTTATTGAGAAAAACAAGAGAATATAACCGTAATTTTTCTAATGCCCGTTATGTTCGTAATATAATTGAAGGTGCCATTCGTACGCATGCCGTCAGATTATTAGAAAATGAACATTTTACGACAGACGATCTCATTTATTTAACTGCAAAAGATCTACAATTAAAACCATTTTAATCATTGGAGCGATCATTTATTTCCTTTGTACTTTTCTTGATGGATAAACTTTGGTGTATTTTTTATTATTTGATATGATAGATAGGAGAAGCTTGTATACGAGAATAGCCAAGAGAAAAGAAAGAGGTTCTGTTTGTGTCAAAAGAAAGAATTCTTATTATTGCTGTCAAACAGCCATCGCAGGATCAAGACCAATTCGACTCATCACTAGCTGAACTACAATCTTTAAGTGATACAGCAGGTGGAAAAGTCATCCATATCGTTACACAAAAGCGGGATAAGATTCATCCTGCTACATATATTGGTTCAGGAAAAATAGAAGATATAAAATCGTTGATTAAAGAAAGTGCAATTGATTTAGTTATCTCTAACGATGAGTTATCTCCTGGTCAGTTACGAAATCTAGGGAGCTTCTTTGGTGTACGCATTATTGATCGAAGCCAATTGATTTTAGATATTTTCGCACAACGTGCCCGTACAAAAGAGGGGAAGCTGCAAGTAGAACTTGCACAGCTTGAATATATGCTGCCGAGATTGCGAGGACAAGGTATTGAGCTGTCACGTCTTGGTGGAGGTATTGGAACGAGAGGGCCCGGAGAAACAAAATTAGAGACAGATCAACGCCATATTCGGAGACGAATACATGATATTAAACAGCGACTACATACAGTCGTAAAGCAAAGAGAGCAATATCGCAAGCGGCGTAAGACGAATGATGTATTTCAAATAGCTATTGTTGGCTATACGAATGCAGGTAAATCGACGCTCTTTAATCGGCTAACCAATAGTAATTCTTTGGAAGAAGATCAATTATTTGCTACCCTTGATCCTCTGACAAGGCAAATCCAGCTTCCATCAGGGATGCAGGTGCTACTTACAGATACAGTTGGTTTTCTACAAGATTTACCAACTTCATTAATCGCAGCTTTTAAATCTACTTTGGAAGAGGTCACGGAAGCCGATTTTCTTATTCATATGGTTGATGGATCACATCCGAATCTAAATAAGCAACAGGATACGGTATTAGAATTGTTAAAAGAGTTGAATGCGCATACGATTCCAATGCTTACCGTTTATAATAAAAAAGATCTTATCAAACAGGATGTTATTCCAATTAATCATCCTCACCTATTTATTAGCGCTTATGAAGCAGCTGATATTAATCGCGTCCTAACGACGATAGAACATCTATTAAAAAAAGAATGGGAATACTATGCGGTTTCGCTACCGCCGGATCAAGGCAAACTGTTACAGCAATTGGAACGAAATACAATTATTGAGAAAAAACAATTTGATGAAATTAGACAAGTATATGAAGTAAAAGGATATATGCGAAATGAGATTCCGTTAAATCGGTTATTAGAGGAGTAACAGAAATAAAATGGTAGAACAGTTAGCAAAACAAGCAGAAAAAGATTGTAAAGAACAGCATGAAGAAATAAATCGAATGGTTGAAGTTAATCAAAAACGGGTATTAGATGCGTTTCGTCAACATCGAGTAAGCGATAGTCATTTTCATTCGACCAGCGGTTATGGGTATGACGATCTGGGCCGTGAAGTATTAGAAAAAATTTATGCAACGGTTTTTGGCGGTGAAGACGCTCTTGTTCGACCGCAAATCGTTTCAGGAACTCATGCTATTACAACTGCCTTATTTGGGGTGCTTCGTCCTGGTGATGAGTTGATTTATATTACGGGAAAACCTTATGATACCTTAGAAGAAGTTATTGGAATACGGGGGAGCAATGCTGGCTCTTTACGCGATTTTCAAGTTGATTATCAGCATGTGGATCTATTGGAAAATGGTGGAATTAATTTTCCTGCTGTCAAACAAGCAATAACGGAAAAAACAAAAGTAATCGGCATTCAGCGCTCAAAAGGTTATGATGATCGACCTTCTTTTACGATCGAAGAAATAAAGGAAATGATCCAATTTGTCAAATCCATTAATCCGCATTTAATTGTATTTGTGGATAATTGTTATGGCGAATTCGCTGAGGTACAAGAACCGCCACATGTAAGTGCTGACTTAGTCGCTGGTTCGTTAATTAAAAACCCTGGTGGAGGATTAGTGCGAGCAGGTGGTTATATTGTTGGTAAAGAAGCATTGATTTTGCAGTGTGCAAACAGATTAACTGCTCCAGGACTGGGAAAAGAAAGTGGCGCTACTTTCAATGTTCTGCAAGAAATGTATCAAGGCTTCTTTCTTGCTCCACATGTAGTTGGCGAAGCGTTAAAGGGAGCTATTTTCACGGCTCGATTTATGGAATTGGCTGGCTATATATCTTCACCAAAGTTTAATGAAAACAGAACTGATTTAATTCAATCGGTAACATTTAATAATAAAGAAGAGATGATAACTTTTTGTCAAGCCATTCAGGAAAATTCACCTGTCAACTCCTATGTTAAGCCTTATCCAAGCGAAATGCCTGGATATGAGGATGAAGTAATCATGGCTGCTGGTACATTTATCCAAGGTGCTAGTATTGAATTATCTGCAGACGGACCATTGCGCCCGCCGTATATTGCCTTTGTTCAAGGTGGATTAACATATGCCCATGTTAAGATAGCGCTAATCGAGTCATTAAGAAAATTACAAATAAAGTGAAACTTCATTCCGTAGAACGCTTTTTACACGGCATGTTCGTTAAACGAATCGGGCATTTACTTGCAGTTAGATCCTCCCACCTAACCTCCTAGTTCTTTCCTCGTAGCAGGAAGTGGAGGTCTTACTGCAAGTTACATGCGGGATAAATGGTTTGTAATGGAATAGTTAAGGGAAGTAATAAAAGAGCGGGAAGGTGGCGACCTCTAAAAGTTAGACTTATCATTCTAACTTTCGGGGGGTTGGTACTGTGATAACGCTCTTTTTTACTTTTCTATTAAGCAAACCATATCCTTTATGGTAATATATTCATAGCTACGTGAAAACTTAAATTTGGGAAAATGCGTGTAAGAAAACCTAACATGTAATTGACATGTTAGAATACATAACATATAATGAAAAAGAATTATTTTTTAGGGGGTCATGAATTGAATGATAAGGATCGTCGTTCGATGCCTTTATTTGCCATAGGTATTGTGATGAAGTTAACGGAATTAACAGCAAGGCAAATAAGGTATTATGAGGAGCACGGTTTAATTCACCCAGAAAGAACAAGTGGTAATCAACGTTTATTTTCGTTTAATGATGTGGATCGTTTGCTAGAAATCAAAGATTACTTGGATAAAGGTCTCAATATTGCTGGTATTAAGTTGCTTTTAGAAGAAGATAATACTAAGCAAAAAAATGATAAAAAAGTTTCAGAATCATCCAATCTATCTGATAGAGAATTGCGTGAAATTTTAAGGAATGAATTGAAAGATCCAAGCTTTCACATAAAAACAAATTTACGGCAAGGAGAACTTTCCAGGTTTTTCATTAACTTTTAGTTTTTAAATAGGAAAACAAATGGGAATCTTCAACTATTTGTTTTCCTATTTCAAATAAAAAATATTTATAGGAGGACAATTTATGGGACAAGGTTATACGAGAGAAGATGTGGTAAGACGGATTAAGGAGGAAAATGTGCGATTCATTCGTCTGCAATTTACAGATATGCTAGGCACGATCAAAAATGTAGAAATTCCTCTGAGCCAATTAGACAAAGCGTTAGATAATAAAATGATGTTTGATGGTTCATCCATTGAAGGCTTTGTTCGTATCGAGGAATCAGATATGTATTTATATCCTGATTTAGACACATTTGTTGTATTCCCATGGACATCGGATAAAGGTAAGGTTGCTCGCTTCATTTGTGACATCTATAAAACCGATGGAACACCGTTTGAAGGAGATCCACGTTATAATTTAAAAAGAAACTTGAAGAAAATGCAAGAACTTGGATTTGATGCGTTTAATATTGGAACAGAGCCTGAATTTTTCCTTTTTAAACTAGATGATAAAGGCGAACCATCTTTAGAGTTAAATGATCATGGCGGTTATTTTGACCTTGCCCCAACGGATTTAGGAGAGAATTGCCGTAGAGACATTGTATTAGAACTAGAAGAAATGGGCTTTGAAATTGAAGCTTCTCATCATGAAGTGGCTCCTGGACAGCATGAAATTGACTTTAAATATTCTGATGCCGTGAAGCATGCTGATGATATTCAAACATTTAAATTGGTTGTAAAAACAATAGCAAGAAAGCATAATTTGCACGCTACATTTATGCCTAAACCATTATTCGGAGTAAACGGATCTGGAATGCATGTAAATATGTCCTTATTTAAAAATGGTGAAAATGCTTTTTATGATAAAAATGGCGAGATGGGATTAAGTAAAACAGCTTTTCAATTTATTTCTGGTATTATTAAGCATGCAAGCAGTTTTACAGCAATTACTAATCCAACCGTTAACTCATATAAACGATTAGTTCCCGGCTATGAGGCACCTAGCTACATTGCTTGGTCAGGTGCAAACCGAAGCTGTTTGATGCGTATTCCTAATTCTCGTGGTATTAGTACTCGTGTTGA
The DNA here is from genome assembly GCF_900162615.1 of Virgibacillus proomii. NCBI lineage: Bacteria > Bacillati > Bacillota > Bacilli > Caryophanales > Bacillaceae > Virgibacillus > Virgibacillus proomii. The sequence goes on from NZ_FUFN01000010.1 coordinate 1,912,265, forward strand.
AGCGCGCAGTGTCGATCCATCAGCTAATCCTTACTTAGCATTAGCTGCTCTATTAGCCGCTGGTTTAGATGGGATAGAAAATAAATTGACTCCGCCTCCTGCAGTCGACCGAAACATTTATGTGATGACGAAAGAAGAACGTGAAGAAAATGGCGTTCATGATCTTCCTAGTACATTAGCGGATGCATTAGAGAAATTAAAGAAAAGTGATGTGATCATTAATTCATTAGGCGATCACTTATTTGAACATTTTATAGAAGCTAAAGAAATCGAATGGGAAATGTTCAAAACACAAGTCCACCCTTGGGAAAGAGAACAATATTTGAGAATGTATTAAAGCTTGATACAGAAGGGCTTTGTTGTGTGGGCGAAACGTTTAATTAAACCTAGTTACTCGTTTCATTCACGGAACACCCACAAAAATATACAAAAAATATTTGCTGTTTAAAATACTGTTCAGATAATTTCAAACTGAGCAGTATTTTTCTGATCCATTTTTGGTGAATATAATTTTGGTATGAAGAAAATAGCAAATTTACATTTATTGCGTTACGCTCCTCTTACTTAATAATATTAAAAGACTTGTTCCTTAGCTTAGGTAAAATCGACTTTGCGGTTTTGGAAAATTGGAATATAATAAGAAATAGGATACTTTTATTTGTCAATAGGAACAAATTGACGTTCCGTTACGTATCGAATCGAACGGAACTGGTTTTACACGAATATTTAAAGTCTATGAATGTTCGGATTGTCCGTTAGGTTCCCGATGTACCAAAGCGAAAGAAGGGAATCATCGAAAAATACACGATGTTGAAAATGGGAACAACAAAAAGAATCTACTAGTCAACAGCTTTCAAAAAAGGACTGGAGAAATCTAAGCAAGCGTAAAATTGACGCGGAACCAGTCTTCAGATTTCTAAAGGCTAATTTGCGTTTCACTTAAATAAAAAGAAAGAAAAATGAACTAGGATTTGCGTTCATGGCGGTGAACTTACGGAATACACCGGCAAACACCTAATTCATTTATAGATAAATAACGACAACAATCCAACAAAAAATGGTTCCAATCATCAGTTTTTGATGTTTGGAACCATTCTTCATTATTCTCGGCTAGTTATGTCCCAACCCCATCCTTTACTTTAGATTATTGAAATTGTCGGAGGAGGAACTATGATGGATATTCAAGTCTCGCATGTCAGTAAAAGTTTTGATAAAAAGAAAGTCATAAAAGATATTACGTTCACAATTCCGACAGGTGAAATTTGTTGTTTACTTGGGCCTTTTGGTTCGGGAAAAACAACATTAATTCGCCTGATGATTGGCGCAATTATTTCAATTTGCAGACGTGCAAATGCCAAATATGAACATGTTAAAAAAGGTAGGATATATGCCGCAGAATAATGCGTTATATAACGATCTATCTGCAGAAGCCGTTTTACATTTTTTGGAGGGCTTTACCATATTGATAAACGTAAATTAGAAAATCGCATCGATGAAGTACTAGCTATAGTTGGTTTAACAGAGCATCGAAGAAAATTGGTGGCAAATATTTCTGGCGGTATGAAAAAGCGGCTTTCGCTTGCGACTGCCATTTTACATTCTCCTAAAATATTGTTCTTAGATGAACCGACAGTTGGAATCGACCCCGTTTTACGTCGTACTATTTGGGACCATTGTTCTTTATTCCATTTTTGTCCTGCAATTAATTAAGTTCCCGGGGAACATTGGTTGGATGTTGCTCGCGATGGTTTTATTAGCCGTGACAGCCGTTTTATTTGGTGCCACGATTTCCATTTTTGCTAGTTCAGAACTGCAAGTGGTACAAATGATCCCGTTTACCATCATTCCACAAGTGTTTTTTTCAGGGTTGATTCCCTTAGACTTGATTCCTTATCATCTCGGAAATTTGAGTTATATTATGCCTATTTATTACGGAGCAGCAGCAATCAAAGGTGTCATGGTTTATGGTGATGGTTTCTTTCAAATCTGGGGTTATCTTATCGGCCTAATCGCTTATTCATTTCTGCTATACCTAATAAACGCACAAGCATTGAAAAAATTCAGGAAACTTTAGTCTTGCTAAGTATTACAAACGATAAAAACTTGCCCAACTATCACTTTAATATGAACCTTAATAGACTTTATGAGAAAAATGTACTTAAATTAAAATAACGCAATTTAGTGGAACAAGTCCATCTAAAAAGTCGAATCCTCAGCGTAAGAGAATTCGACGTTTTTATGTAAAAGTAAGCTTAGCGTACAAAATTTCGAAATGTTTCCTTGTATTCTTATAACCAAAAATTTAAATAACCTATTAACGTGATTGTTCATAGCCCTCTAGTAATCATAATCTACTTCTTATGTTTAATACCTTGCTTCTGGCTTAGTTCAATGTTTTTCTATTTATTACACTATACATAATACGGAAAATAGGCTATTGTTGTCATATATAAAACAACACTTTTAGTTATTAAAGAGCCTATATTACTTCTGAAATAAAAGTGCTATTTTTTATCTTCAATCAAGATTTACTATTCCGAAAATTTACTGTTTCATTGATATTCATTAACTCAATTGATATATTGGCTATTATGTAAGGTTTTTAGTTTAGTGTAGAAGGGGGTAATTATGTGAGATTTTGGATGGGTTTATCATTCGCTGTTGCCTTTGAAGTAATAGCTGTAATTTTTTTAAGCTATTCCTACGGTCTAACTAAATTGCTCCCAAGTATCATTGCAATCACTTTTTATTTTATCTCCATATTATTATATATGTGGATTACCAGGGGTAAGGAAGTAGGAGTAGTAGGTGCTTTATTTGCAGGGCTTGGGACAGTAATAATCCTTTTAGTTGGATACTTAGCATTTAATGAAAAAATATCCACACTGAAATTAATAGGTGTTGTTCTAATTTTGGCAGGGGTTGCTAGCCTAAGTCGTAAACCTAAACCTAAACCTAAAGGAACAGGAGTGATTCAGTGATGGGCATAGTTATATTGTTGATTTCAACAATATGTGCTGTAACAGGTCATATCTTCGTAAAAAAATCCGAAGGGATGACGAACATAAAGTACACCGTTTTTGCTTTGCTTTCATTTTTTGCGGCGATTATTTTGTTATCTATAGCCATAAAATACATGAATATGGGTATAGCTTTTGCAATATGGTCAGGTCTATCTATTGTATTTAATAATTTATTTAACATTATTGTATACAAAGAAGAGTTTACATTTCGTAAGTTAAAAGGCTTAACTTTAATTGTTATAGGAGTAATTATTTTAGAAGCCTTTTAATTGTATTAGGGAAATAGTTTTTCCATATGTCAGTATAGCTATTAAACTATGTTGGCATATGTTTTGCTCTTTTAACACAATTTTCTGTCAATTAATATATAACTAAACAATTTATATATAATTATACTATATATATTTATTAAGTAAATGTCAATAATATATTCAGAGTTGTTAAAAAGGTGATCGATAGATTAGTTATTAAAAACAAGGTCAAGGCTAGCGGATTTCGGGGAAATTCCGGAGTTCTCGTTCTTTAAACATGTGTATCAATTTGCTTAAAAAGGTTTGTGAGAAAATAAAGAAATGATTTAAAAGATTTTTATAATTTATTTTATACCATTTTTCATAACTTATTCTAACGCTTACCTTATCTATAATAAGATGTAGTCGAAATGGAGGATTCATATGGAAGAGATACGTATATTCAGTTTTTTGTATTCATTTTAAGTGTTTGTAGCAAAGTCCTTGTTTAGAAGATATGAAGAAAAATTAAAACAGATAGAAGAAATATAGGATAAATATCGAAATATTTGTTTTATCTTATGCTTTTAGTGATTACAATACAACGTGAACTATTAATTTATTATTTTTGCTAATAATCTAATTCAAAAACATCGGTTCGAATCAAAAGGAAGGCCGACTAAAAGCGGCTAGCTGCTTTTTAGTCGGCATACCCCTGTTGCAGGGGCATGTTTTCTTTATCTTAGCAGAAGTTAGAAGTTCTCCAGTTGTGCGTGGTTAACCCGAGTTCTTGCTTATTCAGGACTTGGGTTGATCTACTCCTTCATGAAGAAGAATTTCATGGAATAAAGCTTATTCTTTACAAACAAAGTTTTTCTTTTATTGGAAAGTAACTAATTATTCGAGATCAAAATAATTGTATGTATAAGCTGGAATAAGATTATTGTGGTGTGGAGTACAAGCTCTTTGTCTTTTTGATATTAATAAAATATTTACAGGGGCAGTGGATTATTTCCACTCTCTTATAAACTGCTTGATTAACTGAAAAAACAATACATTTATTTTTTGGTTTGACCGTTCACGACGACGAACAGCGTTAGGAAATTCAGTATTATTTCTCTCACGCTCTTGTTTAATTCAAAATTTTTATGCATAAGAAAGAAATTGCTTTCATTTTATCGTATTATAGAAGAGAGGGGAGGTGTCCGTATTGAAAAAATATTATATAACATTTATTATGAACGATGGCTCAGAAATAGCAATTGAAGAAGAAAGAGAAAGTAAAAATGACTTTTTCTTTAGTTTAAAACGATATGATTCTAAATGGTATAAAAGTAGTAATACAATTATTAATTTAGATAATGTAAATAGTATTGTTCTACAATCCGAGATGGAAAAAAATCAACCTCAAAAAGATAATGAAGCTAACTCAAAAGCTTTAAGAAGCACAGTTTGGTGACAGTTTAGTTTCCATCCTTAGGAGCAAGAATACGTGAAAACGACATATTTTCACTATTGTTGCTCCTGTGAAAAGGATGTTTGTATGTAAATACGTAAATGATTATTTGAAGTGCAGTGGCTGCCTTATTAAAGTCGGACCACCTTTATACGTTGCTTGCAATCTTTAAAATTTGAAATAGATTGGGTAAGTGCTCTAAAATAGTTAAGCGCTTTATCCACCGCTTATAATCACAAACAATTCTGTCTATCCAATTCCTGCTAAACTATTTTTTTTGAAATCAAAGGAAAGCGCTTAACCGAGGAGTATTCTTAAAAAGGAAAGACCTAGGGGGAGAATAGAAAAATGAAGAAAATTACTGTTGGCGTGATTGGAGCGGGAAGAATTGGTCAATTACATGCCAATAATTTATTACGATCTGATGTTTATGAATTAAAGATATTAGCTGATGTTTATACAGATCATTTAAAAGAAACAAACTTCGCAAAAAATATTCAGAATATTACCAATGATGTTGAAGTTATTTTTGAAGATCCTGATATTGACGCTGTGTTTATTTGTTCTTCTACAGATACACATGTGGATTATATTAAACGTGCTGCAAGATGTAATAAACATGTTTTTTGTGAGAAGCCGATTAGTTTAGATGTTGTTTTAACCAAAGAGGCACTAAAAGTCGTTCATCAATGTGGTGTGAAACTTCAAGTTGGTTTTAATCGTCGTTTTGATAAACACTTTCGCTCCGTTCGTAAACTGATCCAAGAAGATAAAATTGGTAAATTACATGTTGTGAAAATTACTTCTCGTGACCCGCAAATCCCTCCAGAATCCTATATAAAACGTTCAGGAGGAATGTTTAGGGATATGACGATACATGATTTTGATATGGTTCGGTATTTAACGGGTAGTGAGGTAGCTGAAGTTCATGTGAAAGCTGCAAATTTAATTGATCCGGTATTTTCTAAATATGATGATGTCGATACTGCAATTATTACACTCATTCTGCATAATGGAGCCATGGCTGTAATTGATAGTTCTCGTCAGGCTGTTTATGGATATGATCAACGTATTGAGGTGTTTGGCAGTAATGGAGCTATTGAAGTAGACAACGAAGTGGAGACAAATATAAAAGTCTCGACAAAAAATTCTATTTCTATTAATCATCCAAAATTATTTTTTCTTGAACGGTATAGGGATACTTATATTGCGGAAATAAATGAATTTGCACATGTAATCGATAATAAAGCTGAACTTTCATGTAGCGGTGAAGACAGTTATCAAGCTGAATTACTAGCTATGGCAGCTTATAAATCATGGAAAGAAAATAGAACTATATCCATGTCTGAAATACTTGAGGTTTATACATAACATCATGTTTAGACATTACAATAGATAGATAATAAAATTTGTCTAACAAGCTCTAGTATGCAGTTCAAAAAAAGTTATTTCAAAATTATTATAAAAACTAACGAAACATTTATCATTATTATCTACTATAAAGTAGCTGAAGCAGGGCAGGATTAAACAATTACAATAATTAATTTTAAATGAACTGGGATATGGACAAACCAATGTAATAGGTATCTCTTAATAAAAAGAAACATAGGACAAACTACTTCCTACATAGGCTAGTTAATGTAACGTAACCAACAAACAAAGAGTAGGTGAGTTATTTGTTTTATCATGTGAAGGAATTACAGTATCATGCTAAACCAGAGCGACCAGATCCGGTATATGCAAAAAAGTTACAGGAAATACTCGGGGGACAGTTTGGCGAGATTTCAGTAATGATGCAGTATTTATTTCAAGGATGGAATATACGTGGTAATGGAAAATACAAGGATTTATTAATGGATACAGGTACAGAAGAAATCGCACACGTAGAAATGATTGCAACAATGATAGCTAGATTATTAGATGGAGCGCCAGATGTCGAATTGGAAGACGCTGCTAAAGACCCGATTATTGCTGCAATCCTTGGTGGATCGAATCCACAGCATGCGATCGTTTCCGGACTCGGAGCAATGCCAGGAGATAGTGTTGGAAACCGCTGGACAGCAGATTATATCATTGCCAGTGGAAATTTACTAGCTGATTTTAGGGCAAACTTGAATGCTGAATCACAAGGACGCCTCCAAGTAGCTCGATTATATGAGATGACCAATGATCGCGGGGTAAGAGATATGCTTTCGTGGTTATTGGCAAGAGATACCATGCATCAAAACCAATGGTACGCAGCGATTTGTGAATTAGAAGAGAAGGAAAACATTGTAGTACCAAGTACATTTCCTCGGGAGTTAGAAAAGCAGCAAGTATCTTATACACTTTTCAATTTTTCCCAAGGAGAAGCAAGTGCAACAGGAAGGTGGGCACATGGCAGAAGTATGGACGGGTATGGAAACTTTAATTATATTGACAAGCCAATTGCTTTTGGAGAAGTACCGCATCTAAAGCCGGCTCCAAAATATATTTATAATACCCCTTTATGGGCTTTAAGAACATCGGATGACTCACCTGATCCGAATATGAAATAATTCATAGCTTTCGTTAAATGAAAAAATTTTTACTTTTCGTATTTGAAAGCTAACCTAGAAAAAAACTGCCTTTTGGCAGTTTTTTAATGAATATTTCTATATAAGCCTATCACTTTACCTAAAATCGTAACTTCTTTATAGATTAAAGGATCCATCATCGAATTTTCAGGTTGTAGACGAAAATGATCTTTTTCTTTAAAGAAACGCTTAACAGTTGCTTCATTTTCCGTGGTCATGGCAACGACGATATCCCCATTTTCAGCAATGTTTTGTTGCTTCACAATTACCATATCGCCATCTAAAATACCTGCTTCTATCATACTTTCCCCTTCAATTACTAAAACAAACAGATTATCATCAGGGCTCGAACTATTTGCTGGTATTGGCAAAAATTCTTCAATATTCTCCACTGCAGTAATAGGTAAACCAGCAGTAACTTTTCCAATTACTGGAACGTAACGTGCTTCTTCCTTGTGAATCGAAGCATCTTCACCTAAATCTAGTATTTCAATTGCTCTTGGCTTGGTAGGATCTCTTCTGATATAGCCTTTATCTTCAAGCCTTGCTAAGTGACCGTGAACAGTTGAACTCGACGCTAAGCCAACTGCTTTCGCAATTTCACGGACAGACGGTGGATAACCTTTATTCATAACTTCTTCTTTAATATAATCTAAAATCATTTGCTGTCTTTTGGAGAGTTTAGTCATGTATCTATCACCTCGCACATAGAATTAATTAATCTTAGTTTACCATTAGAAAATAAGTTACGCAAACATTCGTTCGAAAAAACACTTGACAAGATCATACGTTCGTGACATACTTTGATTAAACACGCGAACAAGAGTTCTGTTATAGAATAAGGAGGCCATTATCATGTTTCAAAAACTAACGAAAACAGATGTATTTTATCTTGTAGGTTTTGCATTTACATTAGGTTTCTTATATTATTCTATTATGATTAGTTAATTTGTAAAAAAGGAGTTTAAGAAAGTGAGAGCAGTTATCTACTGTCGTGTGAGTACAGATAAACAAACACAAGAGACATCACTTGAAAGGCAAAAGCAGGAGTTAATAGAGTTAGCAGCGAATCACCAATTTACCATAGTAGAATGCATTCAAGAGCAGGAGAGTGGATACAGCATTGAACGTGAAGGAATCTTTCAACTGCTCGATTTATTTTCTGATAAAAAAGCAGATTGTTTACTTATTCAAGATGAAACAAGACTAGGGAGAGGAAATACAAAAATCGCACTGTTTCATCAATTACATAAACTAAATATTCCAATCTATACTTCCTATCATAATGGGAAATTAGAGTTATCGGAGGCAGATTCCATGGTACTGCAAATTGTTGGAATTGTAGAGGAGTATCAACGAAAAATACATAATGCCAAAATAAAACGTGGAATGAAAAGAGCAATTGAATCAGGATACGATCCAAGTAAAAATCTTTCCAACCAACATAAAGCTCCCGGAAGAGAAAGAAAGGACTTTCCAATAGGAGAAGTCATCCGGCTTAGACAAAATAATTTAACATTTGCGGAAATCGCCTCTACTTTGACTGGATTAGGTTATCCAGTATCAAAGGCAACTGTACATCGAAGATATCAAGAATACCAAAATACTTGAATATCCCATATATTATCAGTAAGATAGATGGATGAGAATTTAATTTTAGTTCTTGTCATTTTATTTTATTGTTGATTATGATTGTAAATAGATCTTGCTAGTGCATGTTCAAAAAGAGGAGAAATAGACCTGCAAAGTTCAAGGGACAGTCTCCATTAACGCAGTATCACCTGAGGTGCTAGAAACAAGCCAATTAAAAACCTTGGTCTCAGGTAAAAGCTAGACATACTTCACCCCAGAGTACTCGGGTTCCTATCTAAATCTAACGTATGTGTTAGGTTTTTTGAACATCCTCTACTAGCAGAAACCTTTAAATATACGACTATTATAGTATCATATGCTATTGCTAATTTAGTAGGGAGGAATATCAATGCTTTCAAAAGCAAAAATTGAGCGAATTAATCAGTTAGCACGAAAAGCAAAAACAGATGGTCTTACAATTAAAGAACAAAATGAGCAGAAAAAATTAAGACATGAATATTTACAAGGTGTCAGAGCCTCATTTAAGAACCACTTTAAATCAATGAAAGTAGTTGACCCTGAGGGGAATGATGTGACACCTGAAAAAGTAAAAGCTCTGCAAAAAAAGTATAATAATGGTTTTTAGAAGATGTACAGACCTACTTGGTTATAAGTGTATGATTTCACTTGTAGCAAAGTAGGTTTCGTTATAGAATGGATAGAGGGTGAAAACAGCTTTAAATATGAAAGGAGACACAACTATATGTCAAATGAGATTGAACAAAAATCAATTAATACGATACGAACTTTGTCTATTGATGCTATCGAACATGCAAATTCAGGTCATCCGGGACTTCCGATGGGAGCTGCACCGATGGCTTACACCTTATGGACAGATTTTATGAACCATAATCCAAAGCATTCCAAATGGTTTAACCGTGATCGTTTTATCCTGTCAGCTGGTCATGGATCGATGTTACTATATAGTCTACTACATTTATCAGGATACGATGTTACAATAGATGATTTAAAATCTTTCCGTCAATGGGGATCGAAAACACCTGGTCATCCAGAGGTTCATCATACAGATGGAGTGGAAGCTACGACCGGGCCATTAGGACAAGGTATTGCTATGGCAGTGGGTATGGCAATGGCAGAAGCTCATCTTGCAGCAAAATTTAACAAGGATGACTTAGAGGTTGTTGATCATTATACGTATGCATTAGTTAGTGATGGAGATTTAATGGAAGGTATTTCACATGAAGCGGCATCACTAGCAGGTCATTTAGGTTTAGGAAAATTGATAGCTCTTTATGATTCTAATGACATTTCACTTGATGGTGACCTTCATCGTTCATTCTCAGAAAATACCGAACAGCGTTTTAAAGCATATGGTTGGCAAGTACTAACTGTAAAAGATGGAAACGACGTAGATTCAATTCGGGAAGCAATCAAAACTGCTCAAGAAAATACCGAGCAACCGACATTGATTGAGGTAAAAACGATAATTGGTTACGGATCACCAAACAAATCCGCTTCCTCTGCTTCTCACGGTTCTCCACTTGGTAAAGATGAAGTGAAGTTAACCAAAGAATTTTATAAATGGACACATGAAGACTTCTATGTTCCAGAAGAAGTATACGAAGACTTTAATGAAAAGATTGTTAAAAAAGGACAAGCATTAGAAAAAGAATGGAATGAGATTTTAACTAAGTATAAAGAAAAGTATCCAGAATTAGCAAGAGAATTGGAACTAGCAATAAATAATGAACTGCCTGAAGGTTGGGATAAGGAACTGCCACAATTTGATCCGGAAGAAGCTGCACTTGCTACAAGAGCATCTTCAGGTAAAGTTTTGAATGCTATTGCTAAAGCTGTGCCTAACTTCTTTGGGGGTAGCGCTGACTTAGCTGGATCTAATAAAACAACGATTAATGATGAAGATGATTTCTCCCGTCAGAATTATGCCGGTAGAAATATTTGGTTTGGGGTACGTGAACATGCAATGGGGGCTGCATTAAACGGTATGGCATTACATGGAGGATTACGCGTTTATGGTGGAACATTCTTCGTATTTAGCGATTATTTGCGTCCTTCCATTCGACTAGCTGCATTAATGAAAACGCCTGTAACTTATGTATTAACACATGATTCCATTGCAGTAGGAGAAGATGGTCCAACTCATGAACCAATTGAACATCTGGCTTCATTAAGAGCTCTGCCAGGGTTATCACTTATTAGACCAGCAGACGGTAATGAAACACAAGCTGCTTGGCGTTTAGCATTAGAATCTAAAGATAAACCAACAGCACTTGTGCTAAGCAGGCAGAACTTACCAACTCTATCAGGGACGAAAGAGCATGCTTATGAAGGTGTTAAAAAAGGTGCATACATTATTAGTGATGCTGAAAAAGAAATACCAGATGCAATATTGTTAGCAACTGGTTCTGAAGTACAATTAGCTGTTCGTGCACAAGCAGTGCTTAAAGAAAAAAATATCGATGTACGCGTTGTTAGCATACCATCCTGGGATCGTTTTAATGCTCAAGATGAGAGTTACAAAACAAAAGTTCTTCCTCCTGAAGTTAAAAATCGAGTTGCTATTGAAATGGCTGCTCCATTCGGCTGGGAACGTTATGTTGGCGAGCATGGTAAAATAATCGGTATCCATACATTTGGAGCTTCCGCAAAAGGTGAAAAAGTGATAGAAGAATATGGATTTACTGTAGAGAATGTGGTGAAGCATGTGGAATCACTAATAAAATAAAAAAAAGAATGGTCTAGTTTTAGGCCATTCTTTTTTTGCTCTATAGGAAAGTATAAAACTTTAGGCTTTATCCCGCATGTAAGGTGCCGTAAGTTTCCCACTTCAAGTCCTGAATTGATACAAAAGAGTCTAAGTGGGAGAAAACGGCCTAAATGCCCGATTGGTTCAAGGGCCTTTAGGTCATACCCTTGTGGTACTAACATTCCGTGTAAAAAGCATTCCACGGAATAAAGTTTCACTTTATCGTATAAGAAAAACGATAGCTTTCGTCATAAAGACTTGGCTACAAGCCAAGTTTTTCTAAGTGGAGAAGTTAAAACATAGGCTGGGCTACCGGTACGGACTTTTCGTTTGTGCTATTAACCTATAAAAATTTGTCTACAGCAATACTTCGACAAAAGAAGTGGTTAATTTTTTTATAATGTGACAGTTTTTTAATCATAGAATCTGTATAATAGTTTTTACTCTATCCCATATTAAAAGAGAAAACCACTACTCTTTTCGTATGTTATTTGGAGAGAAAGTAGGGGCGATTAATGACCACTATTAGAAGACGGATTGGAGCAATAAATTGTTGGAGAGAATTTTTAAACATCTTCACGTAAAGTTACGAAAGAAAAGTAACTTCCAATATAAGATAAGGGTGAAGTGTCTAAATGGTCATGTAAAGGGATTATTAATGGAGGAGGTAAAGGCGATGTATACGTATTCTATTTATTGGTTAACTGAAGAAGTGGCGATTCGTTATTTTCACAAGAGCGGGTTGTTATATCGATTTTTAAAAGAATATATAAAGCAGCCTAATCGGATAGATTTAAGAAAACAATTTGAATATATTACGTATCGTTTTTGTCGTGAAGAGATTGTAGCATATATGAAACAACAAAAACGTATAAATTGCATCGATTATATCGACAAACGAAATATGAAACTATATAATAGAGAAGCGTTTATTACTTTACATATTGATGAGAGACAGTTAAAATTTCGATGCGAAACCTTGGAAGATGCTGAGGAGTTACTATTTCCATTGTTACGTAGATATGAACCAATGCTTTTTATAGTTGGTGAAAATATATGTAATTTTGGCTGGATAACTCCATTTCTAAAATACAGGCAAACGGAAGAAGAAGTATTGTTTTCTTTTCGTTGATTTACTATACTGTATAAGAGACAACACGAAGGAGGAAAGCTTTTCATGGAGACGATTTGGGTCGTATTAATTGCTGTAGCAGCGTTAATAATTGGTGTTGCTCTTGGATTTTTTCTTGCCAGAAAATATATGATGAGCTATTTAAAAAAGAATCCACCGATTAATGAGCAAATGCTACGAACTTTAATGATGCAAATGGGACAAAAACCATCCAAAAAGAAAATCAATCAAATGATGCGTGCAATGAACAACCAAGCTGATAAGTAAGCACTTATTGATATATTTCGTAGTGTTTATAACTTGCAAAGACTCACCCCTTACTTCACAATAGTAGGGGGTCTTCTAATGGTTATTTACCTGTATCTAGGCTTTCTAAAATTCCCACTTCAAGAATTATAAATACGAGAACGCTTAATTAAGAGTACCTAATTCGTTCGGTTAACGGGACAAGGGTATGCTCCCGAAAGTAATACATCGCAATTTTCAAAGACAAGTAAGGATTTTTGAAAAGGTATCGCATGAAGAAAAAGTGTGGCTCTTTGTTAAGAACGCCTGAAATTTTAGCCTTTGTTCTATTTCTTATCAGTAAAGGTTATGGGAGGAATCCACTGAATGAATTTTTACTTTAATCGATCGACGGAATTTTCATAATAGTTAAGTTAACGTTATGAAAGCCTTTCACTTTTTTGTCAACTATTAATAACATAAAGACAATTCTGTCTGATACAATGTACAGTAAATATAAAAAGGAGGTATATCGTGTCAGAGATCAATATATTTCTTGCTTTCGGTGCAGGCTTTCTGTCATTTATTTCACCCTGTGTTTTGCCTTTGTACCCAGCTTTTCTATCTTACATTACCGGAATGAGTGTAAGCGAATTAAAAGATGATAATAAAATGTTAAATGCAAAGAGTATATTACATACTGTCTTCTTTTTACTGGGGTTTTCTGCAGTCTTCATTATGATGGGCTTTGCAAGCTCTGGAATATCTCAATTCTTATTGGTGAACAAAGATATCATACGACAAATTGGTGCAATTGTTATCATCTTTTTTGGACTCGTTATTGTTGGTATCTTGAACTTTGATTTTTTAATGAAAGATAGAAAAATTACATTTAAAAATCGTCCTGCAGGATTTCTAGGTACTTTTATTATCGGACTAGCCTTTTCACTAGGATGGACTCCTTGTACCGGACCAATCCTAATGGTTGTTTTATCATTAGCTGCTACTGAACCAAATACCGGAATGGTTATGATGATTAGCTATATACTTGGGTTCTCTATTCCGTTTTTTATTTTATCCTTTTTTATTGGTAAGCTGAATTGGATTAAAAAACATAGTTTAAAACTAATAAAAATCGGCGGATATGTCATGATTTTTATGGGGATTGCTTTATTCTTTGATTGGATGACAGCTTTAACTTCATATTTAGCAGGATTGTTTGGGTTTTACGGCTTCTAATGGATTTTTCTCCTGTCTTATATTAAAATAAAGACTATATATGCTATATAAAGGGGCAATACATTATGTACAAATACAAAACAAATGATCTTATTTTACGAACGACCGCATCACTAATTGCCTTTATTTTATTGGGATTTGCTGTTTATTTATTATTAGCTGGACACAACTCTCCAGGTGGAGGATTTGTCGGCGGTTTAATGACATCAGGAGCTATTTTATTAATGAATATGGCTTATGGATTTGAAACTGTAAAAAAAGTATTACCGATTAATTTTGTTAAATTAATTCCAATTGGTCTTGCCGTTGCTGCTGCCACAAGTGCCGGGGCATTTTTATTTAAGCAGCCATTTTTATCTCATACCTTTGGTTACATTCACATTCCGATATTCGGTGAAGTTGAATTAGCTACTGCAATGCTTTTTGATATAGGTGTATACTTGACAGTTGTCGGTGTAATGATGACCATTATTTTAACTATTGCTAATGATAAGGACTAAATAGGGGGAAAAGCGATGGCCAAAATACTTGTGGTCGATGATGCTAATTTTCTGCGCATGACTCTTTCTACTATTTTGAAAAAAAAACAACATGAAATTGTAGGAGAAGCAGAAGATGGAGAAGAGGCAGTACGACTATATCAAGAATTGAAGCCAGATATAGTAACGATGGATATTACAATGCCAGTAATGAATGGAATTGAAGCAATTAAAGAAATCATGCAAATAGATAAAGATGCACTGATTATTGTATGTTCAGCAATGGGGCAGCAAAAAGTTGTGGTTGAAGCAATTGAATTGGGAGCCAAGGACTTTATTATCAAACCATTTGACGAGAACCGTATATTTGATACGATTGATCGTGTATTAAGTTTTAAAAGGGTGAATGATAACAAGTAATTTGGCAATGGGAGAGAGGACTTACAATGTTTTGGTTAATTGCAAGTACAATTGGAGCAGCAATTATGGCCACAGCAATGATATTTATTCGTTTAAGAGCAGCTAAAAAACCTGCTTCTGTAAAGAAGATTATTTTACCGCCCTTTTTTATGAGTACAGGGGCGCTGATGTTTCTATTCCCTGTTTTTCATATTAGCTGGTATCAAGTAATGGAGGCTTTTAGTGTAGGTATTGTTTGTTCCATTTTCCTCATAAAAACATCGAAATTTGAAATTCGTGATAATGCAATCTATTTAATACCCTCCAAAGCCTTTGCCTTTATTTTGGTTGGATTATTAATTTTTCGCATTATTTTCAAGCTTGCCATTGGAAGTCATATATCTTTTGGAGAAATGAGTGGAATGTTCTTTTTATTGGCATTTGGAATGATTTTAACCTGGCGTTTAGCAATGCTTTATAAATATTTACAAATGGAAAAGCAATTAATACAGAAGTAATTTGATTCAGAAGCGATTTAACATACCATAAGTAATAAGTTACGCTATATTCAAAAAATGAGAAATTAAATAATACGTACTTTAGGGGGGGCTATCCGTTTTAAGATATCCCCCCTAAAGTTATAACAGTATTAAAAGTTGCCTGATAGATTTATCCCGCATGTAAGGTGCCGTAAGACCTCCTACTTCAAGAGCCTTTAGTTGATACAAAAGGGTCTAAGTGGGAGAAAACGGCACCTAAATGCCCGATTCGTTCAAGGGCCTTTTGGGTCATACCCTTGTGGTACTAACATTCAGTAGGAGATGGAAGAAAACTCCTACTGAATACAAGTTTCACTTTATAGAAAAAGCAGTTCTGAAAGATTATGATTTGTGTTTTTGCTGCCAATCTGGTGCATAATCGCTCCGAGATTGTTGAAAGAATTGCTCATAGGGTGCTGTATCAATATTTTTTTGGGCCAGTTTTTTTCGTAAAAATTTATGATCTCGTTTAGGTGTTGCAATGATATAGCCTTCAATTAAAATTTCCCTCGTTATTTTTTGATTGTTCTTTTTTAGCGCTAATTCACCAATTTTACCAACGATTTTATGCCTAGCTACATCACGAAATAACTCTGGCACTGGAGAAACTAATTCCTCTAATAACTCTTTTTCCTCTGTACCCCACATATGTTTTGTTTTATTTACATAATAGTCTTCCCAATCCATCATGGATTTTCCGTCTTTTTTTGGTAACCGTTTCAGAAATTTACGAAACATAAAATATCCACCAATAGCCATAATTCCAATCATGAAAAAACCCCAAAGAATGGTTAAATAATCAACAAAAACCGACATATTATTACGCTATTCCCCCCTTTTTCCAATATTTCGTAATAATTTGACAAAATATTTAACTATTTAATTTATTTTTTTAAGCAATTATAGTAAGATTACTAATAATTGGATAGTTAACTTAAGAACGAGATTTACTATAAGTATATGATGAAAAACTTTTTCAAACAAGCGTCATATTCTCAAGAAATTAAACATAGGATAAATTGAAACGAAAGGATTTGTTGATATTTGCAAAAAAAGGGGGAAACATAATGAATTATGATAAGAATACAAGAAATCATGAAAAACTTATTCATATAACTGAAACGAAGCCAACAATGCAAACACAAGGTTTTAATTTATCAACGTTATCTCCATTTATGCTTGCATGGATAGAGAAGAATTGTCATGATGTTATTCTCGTTCTAGATGAAGATGGAAAAATGCTTTATATTTCCGATTCTGCTGAACGAATTCTTGGTTATCAACCTTCTCAACTAGTCGGAAAAGCTTGGTATGAATTTGTTTATCGGGAAGATGTAAAATATGTAAAAGAGAACTTGAAGCAAATATCTTCAACCAACCAATTCTATGAAATAAATGTTCTTAATAGTGAAGGTGAATATATCTGGTCAGAATGTACGCTAACTAAATTAAAGGAAGAAGACGAAAAGATCTATTATATCGCTATTGTTGCAGATATTCGTGATAAAAAAGAAGCAGAGGAATTTATGATCCAATCAGAGAAAATGTCAGTTGCTGGACAATTAGCTGCTGGGATTGCTCATGAAATTCGTAACCCTTTGACATCACTAAAAGGCTTTTTACAATTACTTCAAGCTGGTGTAAATAGAAAAGAAGAGTATTACAATATTATGGTAGAAGAAATTGAAAAGATGGAGACCATTACATCAGAGTTATTATTCATTTCCAAGCCATTAACTGAGAATAAAAAAGTACAACTCGTTGAATCTATGATTCATGATGTCATTGTACTGCTAAGACCACAAGCGAAAATGAGAGGTGTTGTCATCGAGTATTCAGCTTCTGGGGGCGAAAAAATTTACTGTGATCGTTCACAAATCAAACAAGTTCTCATTAATTTAATTAAAAATGCTATTGAGGCAATGGAAAATGGTGGAAAGATCCAAGTTAATACAAGTTCATCTGACACGCATGTACATATTAGTGTTATAGACGAAGGTCCTGGAATTCCAGAAGACATTATAAATAGGTTAGGTGAACCCTTTTTTACAACGAAGCAAAGCGGCACTGGATTAGGACTTATGATAACAAAGCAAATTTTGGAACGTCATCAAGCATTCTTGGAAATAAAGGCAAATGAAGGAGCCGGTAGTACATTTCGTATTATTTTTCCTGCTCCAGCATAACAGGTATAGTTTACTAAAAGTAACGCACTTATTCAAGATTATTTATACAAAATTTAAAAAAGATGATTTTTGCAAGTTGTTGTTGCAGGTTGTAAAAGTTGCCAATAAAAAGAAAAAACAGATAAGCGTAACATAGAACAAGCTAACCCTTTTATTACTGTTAATAGAATAGATGTTATAATTATAATTAGCAATTGTTTTATTTTTAATTTTAGATAATTTTTTGTTATCACTTCACATAACTATTTACTATATGTAATGAAGGGCTCAATGGTTTGTTTTATGCTGCGTTTTCTTATAAGATAGAAGGAGTGAGAGGTTTTTTACTTGCATGAACAAAATCCGTAGTATGTTGTAACTACGGGGAAGCATGAAGAAAGGGGTACGAACATGGGGAAGAGTAATTCGTTTAATGCAAAGAAACAATTTGAACTAAATGGAAAAACGTACAACTACTATGAATTAAAAGCTGTAGAAAATGCTGGGTTAGGAAAAGTATCACGATTACCGTTTTCAATTCGAGTACTTTTGGAATCGCTTATTCGTCAGCAAGATGGTCATCAAATTAAGGAAGAACATGTAAAAGGACTTGCTAAATGGGGCACAAAAGATGGCAAAGGGGTAGATGTTCCATTTAAGCCGTCCCGTGTTATTTTACAAGATTTTACTGGTGTCCCAGCTGTAGTAGACCTTGCTTCTTTAAGAAAGGCAATGGTTGATATGGGGGGGAAACCAAGTGAAATCAATCCGGAAGTACCAGTAGATTTGGTTATTGACCACTCGGTACAAGTAGACCAATATGGTACACCGGATGCTTTAAAAGTAAACATGGAATTAGAATTTGAACGAAATGCAGAACGCTATGAATTTTTGAACTGGGCTCAAAAAGCATTTGATAATTATCGTGCTGTACCTCCGGCAACGGGAATTGTTCACCAAGTAAACTTAGAGTATATTGCAAATGTTATTCATGGATTAGAAAATGAAAGTGGGGAGTATGAGGCATTTCCGGATACGTTAGTCGGCACAGATTCGCATACTACGATGATTAACGGCCTTGGTGTTTTAGGTTGGGGTGTAGGAGGCATTGAAGCAGAAGCAGGAATGCTTGGTCAACCTTCTTATTTTCCAGCACCTGATGTTATTGGTGTGAAATTTACTGGCAGTTTCCCGAATGGAACAACTGCAACAGACTTAGCGCTAAAAGTAACTCAAGTGCTGCGTGAGAAAAATGTAGTTGGTAAATTTGTTGAATACTTTGGGCCTGGATTAAAGGATATGCCGCTTGCAGATCGGGCGACGATTTCCAATATGGCTCCGGAATACGGTGCTACTTGCGGATTTTTCCCAGTTGATGATGAGGTGTTAAGCTATTTAAAACTTACAGGTCGATCACAAGAGCAAATTGATCTTGTTGAAAAATATTGTAAGTTAAATAATCTATGGTATTCTTCCGATGAAGCGGATCCAAAATATACAGAAGTAGTAGAAATAAATTTATCCGAGTTACAGCCAAACCTTTCTGGACCAAAACGTCCACAGGACTTAATCGCTTTATCCGATATGAAGAAAGAATTTAATAAGGCCATTACAGCACCTGCAGGAAATCAAGGTTTTGGCTTAGATAAATCTGAGTTCGACAAGGAAGTAGCTGTAGAGCATTCAAATGGCAACACTTCCATAATGAAAACTGGTGCAATAGCCATTGCAGCGATTACATCTTGTACAAATACATCCAACCCTTATGTGATGTTAGGTGCTGGGCTGCTTGCAAAAAATGCAGTCGAAAAAGGGTTAAATGTGCCGGATTATGTAAAAACATCGCTTGCTCCAGGATCTAAAGTGGTTACTCGTTATTTGGAAGACTCAGGTTTAATGCCATACTTAGATAAACTAGGCTTTAACCTTGTGGGCTATGGTTGTACAACTTGTATTGGTAACTCAGGTCCATTACGTGAAGAGATTGAGCAAGCAATTATTGATAATGACTTAACGGTAGCATCGGTTCTATCGGGTAACCGTAACTTTGAAGGAAGAATTCATCCACTAGTTAAGGCGAACTACTTAGCTTCTCCTCCATTAGTAGTTGCCTATGCACTTGCTGGTACCGTGGATATTGATTTGACAAAAGAACCATTAGGTACAGATAAAGATGGAAAACTTGTCTATATGGATGATATCTGGCCTTCAATGGAAGAAATTAAACAACAGGTAGAAGCAGTCGTTCAGCCGGAAATTTTCCGTAAAGAGTATGAAGATGTGTTTACCTCCAATGAACGCTGGAATCAAATTGATACAACAGATGAACCTTTATTTGAATGGGATAGTGAATCAACTTATATCCAAAACCCGCCATTTTTTGAAGGATTATCTAAAGAAGCAGGTTTTGTGGAGTCATTAGAAGGCTTACGAGTCATTGGAAAATTTGGGGATTCTGTTACAACTGACCATATTTCTCCAGCTGGAGCAATTGCAAAAGATATGCCAGCAGGAAAATATTTGCAGGAGAAAGGTGTATCCCCACGTTATTTTAACTCTTACGGATCTAGGCGTGGAAATCATGAAGTGATGATGCGCGGTACATTTGCCAATATACGTATTCGTAACTTAATTGCACCTGGAACGGAAGGTGGTTTTACAACTTATTGGCCAACGGAGGAAGTTATGCCGATCTATGATGCCGCAATGAAATATAAGCAAGATGGAACCGGTTTAATTGTAATAGCTGGAAAAGACTATGGTATGGGGTCCTCTCGTGACTGGGCAGCTAAAGGTACTAATTTATTAGGAATTAAAACGGTCCTTGCTGAGAGCTTTGAGCGAATTCATCGTTCGAACCTAGTAATGATGGGAGTACTACCACTTCAATTTCAGCCAGGTGAAAATGCAGAGAAGCTAGGCTTAACCGGTAAAGAGACCTACCATATAGATATTAATGAGAATGTGAAAGCCCATGATTTAGTGAAGGTAATAGCTGTTGATGAATCAGGTAATAAAACAGAATTCCGTGCCATTGCTCGTTTTGATAGTGAAGTAGAAATTGATTACTATCGTCATGGTGGCATTTTGCAAATGGTTTTACGTGAAAAGTTAGCTGCTATCTAATTATATGAAACTAGTAAGCCTCTGTAGATCTATATTTACAGAGGCTTTTTTATCTTCTGGAGATTATATCCGTATTGAGAATAACCTTTTTGAAAAGTAATAGGCTCTAGCTTATGCGCTCAAGCGGTAGCAAACTTCGGTCTTTTTCCTACGCTAAGTCAACATTAGCTCCAATCTAATGGAAAAGAGCTTCTTTCATCCAACCGAATACTTGAACTGCCCCCTGTCAAGTAGACAGTGGAAATAATAAAAAAGATTTAAGTGGCTTTAGCTCTATATTCCATAGGGCTAAGGCCGTTTAATCGCTTTTGATACCTTTCATAATTATAAAAATGAATATACTCATCTATCGCAGTAGTAAGTTCCTCAAATGTTTTATATTTATGTAAATAATACTTCTCACATTTCAGTGTCCCAAAAAAAGACTCCATTGGTCCATTATCAATACACCGACCAACTCGTGACATGCTTTGTGTCATCTCTGCCGCATCTATTTTACGTTTGAACCCTTTAGAGGTGTATTGGAATCCACGGTCACTATGGATAAGAGGCTGTTCTTCATTCAATAGTACTGTGGCTGGATCAAGTGTCTTAAATACAAGTTGATTATTGTTGGAATGTCCTAGAACATAACTTATAATGGATCCGTCATAAAGATCACGAATCGCACTTAAATAGGCCTTTTTTGATTGGTCATACTTAAATTCTGTAACGTCCGTTACCCATTTTTCATTTGGTTTTTCGGCTTGGAATTCACGATTTAATATATTGTCTGCCACATGTTGAGGTGTAGAGCGTTTATATCGCTTCTTCTTGACACGAATGACAGAGCGTAATCCAGCCACTTTCATCAACCGATAGATTCTTTTATGATTAAGTTTCTCCTCGAACTTTCTATTCATGTGAAGGGTCATTTGACGATAACCAAATATACCACCCACTTTTTCATGGAGTATTTGCACCTCTTTGATAATTTCTTTATTCTGTATTTCTCTGGATGAAGGAGTACGATTTAGCCACTTATAGTATGCAGAACGTGCAATTCCCGCGATTTCACAAAGTAAACGAATGCTTAACCCTTCATTCTGGTGAAGCTCTTGAATAGCGACATACTTATCCTCAAATCGGATTTGGCTTATTTTCGCCTCCTTTCGATCTCCTCTAACTTTTTTAAGAAAGCATTCTCTGCACGTAAACGTTCGTTCTCCTTTGCGATTCGATGCATTTCTAACTTCATTTTTTCTTCGGAAGTTAACTCATTTTCACTTTTAGAACGTCCTCTTCTATCCTGTAACGCATCCCATCCACCATCTTCATATTTACGTACCCATTGATATATTTGTTGGTAAGACACTTGATGATTATCCGCAGTTTGTTGATAATTCTTCCCGTTCGCTAAGGCATCTTGTACCATCTCAATTCGTTCTTTCCAAGTTGTTTTTCTCCCTTTAGTCATCGAGCTCGTTCTTCCTTTCGACGTATCCTTTAATTCTCTATGACTATTATACTGCTTTATCCATTTTCGAAGTACGGATGTGCTAGATATTTTATACTTGCGAATGACCTCCCGTTGAGAATACTCCCCTGATATATAATCTTCTACAGCTGCTTGTTTTAAATCTTTAGAATATGACTTCCATGTCCTTGAGTTCTCCAATCCATTGAGACCGTATTTCTCATATTTATTAGCCCAATCATACAGAGTTACCTCCGAAATTCCGTATTTTGAACATAATTCTATTAGCGTATAATCTTCATTCTTATATGCCTTTAACACTTCATACTTAAACTGTCTAGAGTAAAATTTATATTTATTGGACATAAAAAACTCCCCTTAAGGTAATAACAGATTTTTATTTTTTAATCTGTCTACTTTAAGGGGAGCATATCAACTATTAAAGGCTGTTTTGTATAAATTGTTGCTTTCTTGACCAAATTCCTTAAAAGTTTATATAACAGGGGAGAGGAGGCGTTCAGTTATGTGCCCCAAACAATTTGCATCGTTTACACTATGAAACAAGGCTTGTTTCCAGAAGCGCAGA
Source organism: Virgibacillus proomii (assembly GCF_900162615.1). Taxonomy (NCBI): domain Bacteria; kingdom Bacillati; phylum Bacillota; class Bacilli; order Caryophanales; family Bacillaceae; genus Virgibacillus; species Virgibacillus proomii. Next base: position 1,935,235 of record NZ_FUFN01000010.1, read on the forward strand.
TAAAATCGCTTAAAACCATCCGTGAGGCTTCGTCTGTGTTCATTGTGATAGTGTAGTCTGTAAAACGTAATGGTAAATATCGGTCAAGACAACGCTCTTTATGTAAGGATTGCGGAAAGACTTTCAATGATTTAGCACGTTAATAACTCTCATAACCGTTTAAAAGGATGATTGGGGAAAGCTTTCAAGACGTAGCAACCTATATTAGTTTCGTTGGGATTTAGGCAAACAAATAGCATTTGTCGAACGAGTCAAAAATGCTTGTTTCTGCCTGTCGAAAGTTAAATCACACCACAGTTGAAATGTTGAGAAGTACTTAACTAATTATTAGACGTATATTTATTGCTTCCAGGTAGTTTCTTGATTTCATTCCAGGCTTCAATCGCTTCTTCACGACGTTTTCCTTGATTTCTCGGGTCAGCAAAAAAGTCACGTATGAATTGATTGTATTCAAATTGAGGTGCAATGTTTTTCTTATACGAAGAGTCTTTTTTTCGTTCTATTTCCTCATACCAAGCGTCTACAACATCACGATATGTTTTTCCGACATTGTTTTTAAAATAGTTTTGGATATAGGTGGAAAAATGAAATTTTGGAATAATAGACTTAAAAAATGCTCTTACATTTTGGCTACAACGATGGTTTTCTGTAATGACTGTATCAAGACTTAAATTTGCTTGAGGTTGTATTTTCTTATTCGATTTAAGTTTTCTGGTAGGTTTTTTAATCTCCCCTGTCCGAATAAATGTCTCAATCCTATCGGAAATCTCTATTTTAGAACCAGAAGCATTTATTCCATTTTCTCTACAAAAGGATAGTAATTCTTCCTTTAACCAGTAATAATTTTTAAAACTTTCTACACTTATATCTTTAGTTAAATTAGGTCTCGTAAATTACACCTCCATATTTAATTATGTTCATTATGGAACATTTGTTCTTGTGAAGCAAAAATAATTATAGTCAAAAACAATAAAGTTTATGAAAAACAGGCAAATATGAAGGTCTAGCAAAGATAGTTAGGTGTCTATTATTTAATCACTGGAAACTGTGTTGAATTATCAGACAAACGTTTTACTTTTAACTTTAGATTGTGACACTTAATCTATTTGGTTTAGGTTATTTACATAGCAATAATCAGTAAAGATAAAAGGGATTAAAAATAAAATTAACACCTATCCTTTATAAGAACATTGGATAGTTTTTTAGTTATATCTTAAACCACAAACAGTTACCAAAAAATTTAGGACTCTCAAACGTTTGGGTTATCAAAAAGATGTACTTATATTAGTAAATACATTCTTACAGTCCACAAGAAGCGTTTTGATTGAATTTTTTTCTAGAGAGACTAACTTATATAAACGGCAAAGCATTTCCTAATTTTAGACTTCCTTAAAATTACTGCTCATTCCTTTACATTTGTATCGAATTTACTTACGATGAAATCAGTGTAAATTATTAGATAATGCTTTTACAATAATTAAAAAGGGGCAAGGGGATCAGAATGTATAAAAAAATGCTAGGCGTTGCTATAATAGTGGTGTTAGCTGGTATTGTGTTATTTAATTATGTTCAAAAAAAAGAAGATTCGGTTTTAGATACTCCAAATTCCAATATTAGTGATGAAATGAATGCGAAAGGTGGAATGATTACGTCTAAAAAAAAGGGAGAAACCCTTGAAGTTGGTAATCCTGCACCAGACTTCGAATTAAATACATTGAGTGGAGATAAACTCACATTAACAGATTTACGAGGCAAAAAGGTAATTTTAAATTTTTGGGCCACCTGGTGTCCACCATGCCGAGAGGAAATGCCTGAAATGGAGAAGTTTTATAATGATGCCAAATCAGATGTCGAAATAGTAGCTGTAAATTTGACCAACTCAGAGAAAAATGAAGAAGATGTAAAAGAATATATAGACAAATATGGATATACATATCCAGTTCCTCTTGATGGAAAAGGTAAGGTTCGCAATACGTATCAAGTTATCGCTGTACCAACAACGTATTTTATTGATGAAGAAGGGAAAATTATAAAGATTCACCCCGGTCCTATGAATTATGAATTAATGGAAGAAACAATTGAAGCTATGTAAAACAGATGTATACTTTGATTAGAAATTGGCCATCCTGCTTTAAAAAAGGAGGGGACGGCCATGTCCTTAAAGAAAAGAAGAACGTTTGATGACTTAGTTCAGGAAAATCGTCAAAAGATTTTAAAAGATAAGCTGCTGATGGAAAAAATCGAACAACAAATAGAGCAAAAACAGAAAAGGATCAGACAGAAAAAAGTGCAATGAAAATCGTAACCGCTAGATTGTAAAGCGGTTACTATTTTTTATACTATAGGAAAGTATTAAATTTTAGGGTTTATCGTAAAAAGAAAAACGATAGCTTTTTGGTTTGAGAAAGTATATCTGTTTGTACATAGTTGATAACTATTTGCAAAGTAGCGTCGTCTAGCTTATTCGCTTTGTTCGGTAACTAATAGGAAAACAGAATGACACATTTATTATACGTTGAATAATTTTGGATAGATTAGGAAAACTAGGAAAGCAACCTATAATGAAAGGAGTCATGGTGATGACAGATAATAATCAACCAAAGCCAGACGATCGCAGTGATAACGTAGAAAGATTACAAGAAATGGTTCAGGATACAATCCAAAATATTGAAAAAGCACATGAAACAATGGAATTTACATCTGGTGAAGAAAAAGAAGCCATTAAAGCTAAAAATAAACGAAGAGAGCAAGCAATCGAAGGAATGCGAGCCGAAATTAAAGATGAATATAGAAACCAAGAGGATCAATAGAAGTAAACCAAAAAATTCTAAGTGATATGCTCCCCTTAAGGTAGACAGATTAAAAAATAAAAATCTGTTTTCCTTAAGGGGGAGTTTTTGTATGTCCAAAAGATCTCATTCAAGTAAATTAAAATATAAAGTACTAAAGGCTTATAAACAATGAGAATTATACAATGAATGAGTTATGTTCAACGTATAAAATTAATAAATCAACTCTATATCGCTGGATTGAAAAATTTGAGAATGAAGGAATACGTGGTTTAGAAAAATCAAAAACATGGAAACCGTATTCTCAAGAATTAAAAGAAACAGCCGTAAGAGATTATCTTCCAGGTGAATATTCTTTACGTGAGGTTATAAGAAAGCATGGTATATCTGATACAAAAGTTCTCCAATTTGTACGTTGCTAACCAAGTGCATCCAGCCTTTTGTTCTAGTAAAGTAAAGAGAGAGGATCACTAGTTATGTTTCATTCAAATGTAAAAATATTGGATTTTCTTTTCGCAAAAGAAATTATGTTTAATGTTTACCAATTCGAACATTTTTTGAAAGGTTTAACGAGAAGGATCACTTAAGATATGATAAGCTTAATAGAGAAAATATTAGCTTAGGAGGAATTTTTCGTTGCATAAAGAGAAAACACCAATCGAAGTAAGATATCAGGAAACGGATCAGATGGGAGTTGTCTATCACGCCAATTATTTAGTCTGGTTTGAAATTGGCAGAACTAAATTTATTGAATTTCTCGGTTTTCAATATAAAGAAATGGAAGAGCATAACGTTGTTTCTCCGGTTACAAATGCAAATATTCAATTTAAAAAACCAATTCGCTACGGAGACAACGTCACAGTAGAAACATGGCTTGAAGCTTATAACGGGATAAGAACTGTATATGGCTATCTTATTTTAAATGGGGAGGGAGAAGTTGCTGTAAGTGGAACAACCGAGCATGTGATCGTAAACAAAGATACATTCCGTCCATTGTCATTAAAAAAAACATTTCCAGATTGGCATAAAGCATATAAAAAACAATTAGAAGGAGATAGCTAGAGTGGCGTTTGGAATTACTAAGAAAGAGCTGATCACTTGGAAACAACAAGTAAAAGCCGGTGAAATTGCTTTTATAACCCACTACTGGCTGGATGAGCGATTTCCAGATTGTACTACCGTAACCAAGGTAGGATGTAGTGATCTGGATAAACTACTTACATGGGGGAAAAAGTATCAATTGTTAGCTGAATGGATTGATTATAAGAACAACCATTACCCACATTTTGATTTATTTGGTGAAAGACAAAAATACATACTTGAAAAAGAAAACCAGTGGGAACAATTAAAACGTTTTAATTTATTGGAGAAAAAAATACATAAAAAGAGCTAATTTTAAGCTCTTTTTATGTATTGTATGTTTGGCTCCTGTTTTTTTCTGCTAAAACTAATTTTTAAATCATGGTCTTCAAAATACCAAGCATCTTTTGCCTCAATAAAGAAAGTAATATTATCGACATCGTTGGAAGCGTAAACTTCAACCGGCTTTTCATTACTAACCCCTAAAGAAAAGCCAGGAACGTTTCCCCCAAATCCACCATATCTGACAAAAAAACGCACATATGCTTCATTTTCTTCAATGTCTAGTTCATCTCTATACCATTTTGCTGCCTCTTTGCTGATTTGGATATTCATCTGAAAAACAGCTCCTTTTTTATTTCTTTTTCTTTTCTGGTACTAAATCAATCCCGCCAGGATGAAAAGGGTGGCATTTGCTGATTCGTTTTACTGTCAAATAGGTGCCTTTAAAAAAGCCAAATCGGCGATATGCTTCCAACCCATATTCAGAGCACGTCGGATAAAAACGACAGGTTGGGGGTTTAAATGGGCTAATCGCAACACGATAAAATTTAATTAATCCGATAAAGATATACTTCATAGGAACCCTTCTTTTATTTAATTCTTTGTTTTATCATAGGTAATTGTTGCAAATGCATCATGCATATGAATGGATTCCTCATTTTGACAGCTTACTTTGAACTTGGTAATAAACGGTGTTTCATATAAATCTGCAGCTATTAATCGTACCATGTCTTCAACGAATCGTGGATTTTCATAGGCTTGTTCGGTAACCCTCTTTTCATCCGTTCGTTTTAAGATTGGATGTAATCTTGCGCTCGCATTACTTTCTGCAGCTTCAAGCAATACTTCCTTCCAATCAAACTCCGTTTCAGCAAATTGTTCATCAACTGATATATCGATTGTTACATTTCCGCGCTGATTATGAGCACTATATTCGCTAATTTCTTTAGAACAAGGACACAGCGTTGCAATAGCTACAGTGAGTGCAAGTTGAATATTCACCCCACGATCTTCATCGTATTTCATCTTTATACTAGCATCTGCATGATTAAGACCTGCTAAACCTGTATCAGGGGCTTGTCTTTCATAAAACCACGGAAAGCTAACTTCCATATAAGCATCAGGCTGTTCGAGGCGATTAGCTAGCTCTTTTGTAAAGCTTTTTAATACATTCAAATCCGTTGAAAAGCCTCTTGCATGATAATCTGCTAATTGTTCATTAAAACGGCTCATATTCGTTCCTTTATTCGTTTGCTTTAGACTAGAAGTAAACGTAAATGAACCGATACTTGTTTGAGTGTAAGGTGCAATCGTGCTATTTATCATAATCGGATGCTTTACCTTCGTTATCCCAACTGCATCCAAAGCAAATAAGAAATCCTTTTTTGTATTCTGTAAGTCCGCCATATACTTTTTATCGACAGGTTTCGATTTTGGGGCTGGCTTTACAGAACCAAATAATTGATGGCGCTCCTGTTTTGTTGGTAATTTTTTAACTGGAAAAGTTTTTGTGTTGTCCATCACATCGCCCCCTTTCTCTTTACTTCTAAAGTATACGTTACGATAAAGCGAGAATCAATCTATAGGTTTTATCCCGCATGTAAGGTGCCGTAAGATTCCCACTTCAAGAGCCTTGAGTTGATACAAAAGGGGTTAAGTGGGAGAAAACGGCACCTAAATGCCCGATTCGTTTAAGGACCCTTTAGGTCATACCCCCTGAGGTACTAACATTCAGTAGGAGAGGGAAGCAAACCCCTACTGAATGAAGTTTCACTTTATCGGCGATTACATCCAAGTTATTTTTGGCTCTGTTTTATTTTTTATTCGTTTTAAGTTCTCACGATGCCTGTAAATCACAAAAATGGTTAGGATCGAGGTAACAATAATTAGCCCCGTATTTTTAAAGATAAAGGATAATATAACAGTTACGATGCCAGTAATAATAGATGAAAGTGAGACATATTTCGATATATATAGGCTAATTAAAAAAGTTGACACCATTAGAACAAATAATAATGGATTAATACCAAGAATGATGCCGCCGGATGTGGCAACTGCTTTTCCTCCTTTAAATTTTGCAAACACAGGATACGTATGACCGGCTACTGCGAATAATCCGATGATCAGCCGATAGACATCGGCGTCAAAAAACAGCGGAAGAAGCGTAGCCATCGTACCTTTTAAAATATCTGCTAGTGTAACAATAATCCCAGCTTTTATTCCTAATACACGAAAGGTGTTTGTTGCTCCGAGGTTTCCGCTGCCATGCTCACGTACGTCTTTGTTATAACCAATCTTTCCGACAATCAAGGCAGACGGAATCGATCCGAGTAGATAGGCAATAATTGCAAATACTAGATACTCCATAATGCTTCCTACTTTCCTCTTAATTATCTTCGCACCTATTGTAATTATAAATAAGGACGATACTGCCTTTTATTTTAGCACGAAGTTCCTATTTTAAGAACCATTATTAAATAGATGTTTGTTATTAATTGTATCTGGGAATAAACTATATTATTCTAGCAATAGTAATTTCTTAAAAATAAGTTCAAAACGTTAAGCAAAAGTGATGCCGAATTTTTCCGTACCTAAACATGGTCTGTTCGTTTAAATGGATATCACTCGCTTTTTATAATACGTATTAAAGGGGAAAGTACATGATTGAATTTAACCAAGTAAATAAAGTATATCAGGACGGGACCGAAGCTGTTAAGAATATTTCCTTTCATGTGAACCAAGGTGAAATGGTTACGTTTATTGGTCCAAGCGGCTGTGGTAAAACAACTACATTGAAAATGGTCAATCGTCTAATGGAACCAACATCTGGATCTATTTACATATGTGGAAAAGACATCCAAACATATCCGATTCATGAATTGCGCTGGAACATTGGTTATGTGCTTCAAGAAATCGCATTATTTCCACATCTGACGGTAGAACAAAATATTGCCATTGTTCCTGAATTAAAAAAGTGGAAACAAAAAGAAATCCAAAATCGAGTGACGGAATTGTTGGAAATGGTTGGATTAAACCCAAAGGTATTTAAGAAAAAATTGCCAAGAGAGCTTTCAGGAGGACAACAACAGCGGATTGGTGTTATTCGGGCGTTAGCGGCTGATCCTGATATTATCTTAATGGACGAGCCATTTAGCGCTTTAGATCCTATAAGTAGAGAACAGCTACAAAAAGATATTCAAGCATTGCAAAAAGAAATTAAAAAAACGATTCTATTTGTTACGCATGACATAGATGAAGCACTTCATTTAGGAGATAGAATTTGTTTAATGAAAGATGGGAGAATTGAGCAGTTTGCTGAGGCTGATAAATTGATATCAGAGCCACATTCACAATTTGTTAAAGAATTTATCGGGAAACGTCAATCACCTTGGGAAATTACCGTAGATAAAATTTCTAATTCATCACAGGAGTATATATTAACAAGGTCAGCCTTTCATAATAGCACCTATCGGATTGATAAGACGTATGTTTTAGTGGAAGAACGTAATCAGTATGTCGGTCTCGTTGTTAATGGACAACTAACCCAACGTGTTTATTTAGAAAATGATCTCTCTTTGTATCAAGCAGTGGACATGATCCAAGACACCGACCAGGAAATTTTTCCTGTTTTAAAGGCTAGTCAACTTGTAGGTATTATTCGTTACCGTGATATCGTACAGTTTTTAAAGCATAATACAACCGTAGAAAACGGGAGGCTCCAAACGTGAAAGAGTTTATTACTGTATTTCAAAATCGCCAGGCAACACTTGTAGAAGCCCTATGGGAACACTTGCAAATATCATTAACTTCACTCATCATTGCCATTTTGATTGCAGTACCTTTAGGATTAATACTGACGAGGTATCCTCGAGTAGCTGAACCAATCATCGGATTATCAGCTGTACTACAAACGATTCCAAGTCTTGCTATCCTAGCTTTTCTCATTCCATTTTTCGGGATTGGCACCTTCCCTGCAATTGTTGCACTAACAGCATATGGACTGCTCCCAATTCTACGTAATAGTTATACAGGCATTAAAGAGGTAGACCCTGCATTAACTGAGGCGGCAACAGGAATGGGAATGAATTCATTGAAACGCTTAATGAAAGTGGAATTGCCGCTTGCTATGCCAGTAATTATGGCAGGAGTTCGCACTTCTATGGTGTTAATTGTTGGAACAACCACATTAGCTGCATTAATTGGGGCAGGAGGACTAGGTGAATTAATTCTTTTAGGTCTTGATCGTGGAGCGGATGTGAGTTTAATATTGTTAGGTGCAATTCCCGCGGCTTTACTAGCGGTTATTTTTGACGTTATTTTACGGTGGGTTGAACGACTCTCTAAACGAACGGGAATCAAATCGTTCATCGCTATGTTAATCGTTGCGGTTTTGATCGTTATTTCTCCTTTTCTTTTTAATAATAAGAAGCAAGCAGATTTAGTTATTGGTGGTAAATTAGGATCAGAACCAGCAATTTTAATTCATATGTATAAGTTATTAATCGAAGAAAATACCGATTTAAGCGTAAAATTAGAACCAGGGCTAGGAAAAACTGCTTTCTTATTTAATGCATTACAACAAGGAAGCATCGATATCTATCCAGAATTTACAGGAACGGCGATTGTTACACATCTTGAGCAAAAAGCGGATAGTAACAATAGGGAAGATGTGTATCAGCAAGCTAAACAGGGGATGGATAAACAATTTGATATGGCATATTTACTGCCTATGGCCTATAATAATACGTACACTGTTGCCACAACAGAAGAACTAGCCAATCAATTTGAACTAGAGACAATCGATGATCTTAAAAAAATAGAGGATCAATTAACTGCTGGTTTTACACTGGAGTTTAAAGACCGATATGATGGGTATGTAGGTATGCAGGATGTATATGGTTTAGATATTGCAAATGTACAAACCATGGATCCAGGTCTTAGACAAGAAGCGTTAACATCCGGTCAGGTAAATATCATTGATGCATATGCAACAGATAGTTATATGGAAAAGCTAAATTTAATTTCTTTGGAAGATTCAAAGCAGCTATTCCCTCCATATCAAGGGGCTCCACTAATGCGCAATGATACACTGGACAAGTATCCTGAACTTGAAGGTATTTTAAACAAGCTCGCGGGAAAAATAACTGACCAACAGATGAGACAAATGAATTACCAAGTAGATTATCATGATGAATCACCAGAAAATGTAGCCAGAGAGTTTCTCATAGAACAGGGGTTACTTGAAAAATAAAAAGGGGGAAGCTATAATGGCATGGGAAAACCCAACCAATGAAGAATTGAGAAGAATTTTAGCTACGGCGAAAACAATTGCAGTTGTAGGCTTGTCAAACAATCCGGAACGTACTTCTTATCAAATTGCTAAAATTATGCAACGAGAAGGTTACCGTATCATTCCGGTTAATCCTACAGTACAAGAGGTCTTAGGTGAACAAGCCTATCCTTCATTAGCTGAGGTTCCGGAACCGATAGATATTATAAATGTGTTTCGCAGGTCAGAGTTCTTACCGGAAGTTGCGAAGGATGCTGCTCAAACGAATTGTAAAATCTTTTGGGCGCAGCAAGGAATCGTTAATGAAGATGCGTATCATTATTTAAAACAACGTGATTTTACCGTAATTATGGATCTTTGCATTAAAGTGGTCCATGCAGTATTGCTGAAATAATCGAACGAAAAAGGGTGGCGGTACGATTAGTCATCCTTTTCTCATGTTTTAAAGCAAGCGTAGATATAAAAGCGGGAGGCACGTTTAGCGACGTACTAAATGAAGAACTTCTGTGCTGACATGTCATAGAAAGAAGCAATATAAGCTAGACAAAGCTACCTTCAAAGTTATTACCATATAGAAGGGATCATTTTCTAGACAATTAAAAATTTGGTTATTTCCAAAACACGGCACAAGCCTGGTTGACTCTTAAACATTACGTTCTTAACGTGTGTTACGATATGGTCTGTTAACATAATTATATAAGCTTGTTCCTCTTATGCATGTATCAACCTCCAATGAACAATAACTTCAATTGTAAATTAACTTCATTGACGATTTTTTTGTGTTCTTGCAATACAAGCTTGATGTAACTATAGTATACTTAGTAACGTGAGAGAAAGGGTTACTCCATGACTAAAAATAAAAGCTTTAAGGAAAACCTGTTATTTATGAATGGTTTATAGGAAAAAATACAACTTTCATGTGTATTATCGTTTGTTTTATCTTTACACAAACAAACGTTTGTTCTATTATAGTACGTACAGAAAGAAAGGAGCAAGTACGGAGTGACAAAACAACCGATTTCATATAGTGATGACTCAATCCAAGTACTGGAAGGTCTGGAAGCAGTACGAAAAAGACCAGGTATGTACATAGGTAGTACAGATGCCCGAGGACTGCATCACCTCGTTTTTGAAATTGTTGATAATGCGGTAGATGAAGCCCTAGCAGGATTTGGAGACATCATTAAAGTGACTATACATAAAGATAATAGCATTTCCATCACAGATCATGGGCGTGGTATTCCAACTGGTATGCACCGTTCTGGAAAGCCAACACCTGAGGTGATATTTACTATATTGCATGCAGGTGGAAAATTTGGACAGGGTGGTTATAAAACTAGTGGAGGTCTACACGGTGTAGGTGCGTCCGTAGTCAATGCTCTATCTGAATGGTTAGACGTCACAATCCATCGTGATGGTCATATCTACTTTCAACGATTTGAAAATGGTGGAAAACCTGTCGGCTCTTTAGAAAAGAAAGGACCAACGAAAAAAACTGGTACCATCATTCATTTTAAACCGGACCCAACGATTTTTAATACAACCGTTTACAACTTTGAAACATTATCCGAACGGTTACGAGAAGCTGCCTTTTTACTAAAAGGATTAACGATTCAGTTACAAGACCTTCGAAATAATCAGACAGAAGAATACCAATATCCGGAAGGACTAAAGGCTTTTGTACATTATCTGAATGAAGAAAAAGATACCCTTCACCCTGTTGTAGCTTTTGAAGGTGAACAGCAAGGAATTGAAGTTGATTTTGCTTTTCAATTCAATGACGGTTATGCAGAAAGTATGCTATCTTTTGTTAACCATGTTCGTACGAAAGATGGAGGAACGCATGAATCTGGAGCGAGAACAGCAATTACGAGGACGTTTAACGACTATGCCAGACGAATCGGACTTTTAAAAGAAAAAGATAAAAACCTGGAAGGTTCAGATATAAGAGAAGGCTTCACTTCTATCGTTTCTGTTCGTGTACCAGAAGATAAACTGCAATTTGAAGGGCAGACGAAAGGAAAACTAGGTACGCCGGAAGCTAGATCCGTGGTTGATGCAGTTGTTTCGGAAAAGCTTTCTTATTTTTTGGAGGAAAACTCAGATGTTTCTAATCTTTTAATTAAAAAGGCGATTAAAGCAAAAGAAGCTAGGGAAGCGGCCAGAAAAGCGAGAGAGGACGCTCGAACAGGAAGAAAAAGAAGGAAAAAAGATACGATCTTAAGCGGCAAGCTTACGCCTGCTCAATCAAAAAATCCAAAGCGTAATGAACTATACTTGGTTGAGGGGGACTCTGCAGGCGGATCAGCAAAACAAGGCAGAGATCGAAAGTTTCAAGCTGTACTTCCATTACGAGGAAAAGTAATTAATACAGAAAAGGCAAAGCTTGAGGACGTTTTTAAGAATGAAGAAATATCGACCATCATTCATACTATTGGTGCTGGTGTTGGTGGCGATTTTCATTTAGATGATGTGCAATATGATAAAATAATTATTATGACCGACGCAGATACAGATGGTGCACATATCCAAGTGTTATTGCTTACGTTTTTCTATAGGTATATGCGACCATTGATTCAAGCAGGTAAGGTGTATATTGCACTGCCACCTTTATATCAAATCTCCAAGGGAAAAGGAAAAAATAAACGTGTGGTTTATGCCTGGGATGAAGAAGAAATGAGGAAAACAATTAAGGATTTTAAAAACGGCTATACCTTACAACGCTATAAAGGTTTAGGAGAAATGAATGCAGATCAGCTGTGGGAAACGACCATGAATCCAGAATCCAGAACTCTTATCCGGGTAACCATCGATGATTTAGCACGTGCAGAAAGACGTGTGACGACATTAATGGGTGATAAAGTGGAACCTAGAAGAAAATGGATCGAAAATAATGTTGAATTTGGTTTGGATGAAGAATCTAATATCCTAGAAAACGATAGAATTCATACAGAATTATAATAAAAATCATATAAGGGGGGGTTGGTATGACACAACCAGGAACATATTTAGACCTTCCGTTAGAAGAAGTAATAGGAGACCGATTTGGAAGGTATAGTAAATACATTATTCAGGACAGGGCGCTTCCCGATGCGAGAGACGGATTAAAGCCCGTTCAGCGAAGAATTCTTTATGCGATGCATGAAGAAAAAAATACCCATGATAAAAACTTTCGTAAATCAGCTAAAACAGTTGGTACTGTTATTGGGAATTACCACCCTCATGGTGATTCTTCCGTATATGAAGCAATGGTCCGATTAAGTCAAGATTGGAAAGTTAAAAATGTGTTAGTTGAAATGCATGGGAATAACGGAAGTGTTGATGGGGATCCACCGGCTGCCATGCGTTACACAGAAGCAAGATTATCCAGTATTGCTTCTGAATTATTAAGAGATATTGAAAAGGATACGGTAGATTTTATTCCAAACTTTGATGACACAACAACAGAACCTGTAGTGCTGCCAGCTAAATTTCCAAATTTACTCGTTAATGGATCAACTGGGATTTCCTCAGGTTATGCTACAGATATACCACCTCATAATCTAGGAGAAGTACTCGATGCAGTTATCCTTAAAATCGATAAACCTTCTGTAACGATAGAAGAATTAATGAAAGTGATAAAGGGTCCTGATTTTCCAACCGGTGGGATTATCCAAGGAATTAATGGAATTAAAAAAGCTTATGAAACTGGTCGCGGTAAAATTATTGTACGAGGTAAAACACGTATAGAAGAAATTCGCGGTAATCGAGAGCAAATCGTTATTGAAGAAATTCCATATGAAGTAAATAAAGCTAATATGGTCAAAAAAATAGATGAGTTGCGTATCGATCGAAAAGTAGAGGGGATTGCCGAAGTTCGAGATGAGACCGATCGGACTGGTTTACGAGTTGTCGTTGAACTCAAGAAGGATGTAAATGCAGAAGGTGTTCTAAACTACTTATTTAAGAACACAGACTTACAAGTTACGTACCATTTTAATATGGTAGCTATTCAGGATAAAACACCAAAATTGTTATCGCTAAATGAAATATTAGAATCGTATATTTCCCACCAAAAAGAAGTCGTAATAAGACAAACGGTCTTTGATCTGAAAAAAGCAAAAGATCGAGCACATATTGTTGAAGGTCTAATCAAGGCGATTTCTATATTAGATGAGGTTATTAGCACAATTCGTTCTTCTAAGGATAAGCAAGACGCCAAAAAACGCCTTATTACCAACTATCAATTTACCGAAGCCCAAGCAGAAGCAATTGTTATGTTGCAGCTATATCGTTTAACGAATACCGACATCACCTCGCTTCAACAAGAAGCGAAAACGTTAGAAGAAAAAATTAAGGAACTTGAATTAATCTTACAAAGTGAGAAAAAACTATTTCAAACGATTAAAAAAGATTTAAGGAAGTTGAAAAAAGCATATGCAACACCTAGGCAAACAGCTATTGAAAATGAAATAGAAGAATTAAAAATTGATATTGAAGTGATGGTAGTTAGTGAGGATGTATTAGTATCGGTTACACAGGCCGGTTACGTGAAACGAACTAGTCTACGTTCCTATAGCGCTTCAAATGGAGAAGATTTTGCCATGAAGGAAGGTGACTATTTAGTTAGCTTAGCAGAACTGAATACGACAGATAAGGTTCTTCTTTTCACAAATAAGGGAAATTATATATACACACCGGTACACGAATTGCCGGATATTCGCTGGAAAGATATTGGTCAGCATATTTCAAATTTCGTGCCATTGGAAAAAGATGAACGAATTATTACATGTATTCCTGTTCGTGATTTTACGGAGGATAAGTACTTAATCTTTTTCACGAAAAAAGGGATGGTAAAGAAAAGCAAACTGAAACTTTATGAAGCGCAGCGTTATTCAAAAGCTTTAATTGCTCTGAGATTAAAAGATGATGATGAGCTGATTAATGTTCATTGTACAACAGGTCATTCCGATGTATTTATTGCTTCGGATAAGGGATACGGCTTATGGTATCATGAAAGCGAGATTTCTGTCGTAGGACAGCGGGCTGCTGGTGTGAAAGCCATTCATCTTAAAGAAGATGAACAAGTTGTTAACGGAGAGTTGTTTGATGAATTATCGAAACCTTCTTTAGTTGTTCTTACCCAGCGTGGTGCTTGTAAACGAATGAAATTAAGTGAGTTTGAGAAGTCCAATCGAGCAAAAAGAGGGTTATTAATGTTGCGTGAACTAAAAAGTAAACCTCATCGAATTCGTGGATTCTTCCTAGTTAATGAGCATGACACGATAAACTTTAAGACAAACAATGGAGAGATACATCGTGTATTTCCATTAGAGTTATCCAATAGTGATCGCTATAGCAATGGTTCTTTCATTGTGGATACAGATACAAAAGGAGAAGTAATTTCTGCTTGGAAAAATGTAGATTATGAAAAACCGTTCGAACATCTAGATGAAATTAAATAAAGTCTAACAATCGCTAGCCATGAAAGCTTTGAATTTCTTGGCTAGTTTTTCTTTTGCTTAAACTCTACGCTTTTTGGAAACAAGTGATGTTCAACTCATGGATAAATAAAACTTGAGGCAAAAGGATGTTTTATTTTACTGATAGGAAGTAGAACAAAGGCTTAAAATTTTAGGAAATCTTGAAACCACGGTGATTGCTGCTGCAGCTTTCTTCCTGTTATATGCTGACTTTGATTTTTACTTTAATAAGCTCCCATTCGTATAAACACTTTAAATTTTCTGGAAACTGTGATAATGTAATATTATATTATTAATGAGGAGGGGATCAGAACGGATTTACGGGAAAAAATCATTCAATCCTCTTTACTGCTGTTTGAAAAGAAAGGATTTCATGGAGTAACGGTTAATGAAATTGTTGCAGATGTTGGCACTTCAAAAGGCGGTTTTTACCATCACTTTACTTCAAAGGATGAATTACTCTATGTCATTCATGATATGTTTATTACCTACGTACTGGAAAAAGCAATGTATGCCATTAATTTGTATGAATCACCGACTAGAAAACTACGAGCTATAATTAAAGATTTTGTCAAAGTATTTGATATTTATAAGCCGCATATTTCTGTATTTTATCAAGAAAGTATTTATCTGAAGCATGAATATGAGGTGATCATTAAAGAAAAGCGAGATTGCTTTAAGAAGCTGATCTTTCATACCATCAAGGAAGGGCAAGAGTGTGGAGAATTTCGCAAGGATCTACCTGTTGAAATAACAGGGATGGCTATTTTAGGAATGGTCAATTGGACGTATAAATGGTACCATCCAGCAGGGAGAAATACAATTGAAGAAATTAGTGACATCTTTGTTGATCTGATTTTGCATGCTGTTGTAGCAAAGGAAACATGGAACCAACTGACTTCCAACGAGCTGTCTGCTGACAGAACAATCCTAAGCGATTAACTTGTTTTCCAGATTACAGACCAACCAGTCGGTCTAATCCAATAAGGGGGAGAAATAATGAATTTTGAGTTGACCAAAGAGCAAGCAATGATAAAAAAGATGGTACGGGATTTTGCAGAATCTGTAATAAGGCCACGTGCCATCGAAATTGATACAACTGCTGCTTTTCCAATTGACATTTTTGAACAAATGGGAGAGTTAGGTCTATTAGGGATACCTTTTCCAGAGGAATATGGTGGTTCTGGAGGTGATACATTATCCTATGCACTTGCAGTTGAAGAAATTGGGCGTATATGTGGCAGTACGGGATTAAGCTATGCGGCAGCAGTTTCTTTAGGTGCAAGCCCTATTTACTACTTTGGTACAGAAGAACAAAAGCAACAATTTTTAACCCCTTTAGCAGAAGGAAAGGCACTTGGCGCATTTGGTTTAACTGAACCAAATGCCGGATCAGATGCTGGTGGTACGAAAACAACTGCTGTAAAGGAAAATGATGAGTTTGTTATTAATGGGGAGAAATGTTTTATAACGAACGCTAGTTTTGCGAAAACACTAATTGTAACCGCTGTCACAGATAAGGATGAAAAAGGTAAAAAGATTATTTCTGCTATTATTGTGCCAACAGATACAGAAGGGGTAGCGATTACGAGTAACTATGACAAAATGGGTGTTCGCGGTTCTGATACAGCTGAAATTGTCCTTGATAATGTTCGTGTACCAACAACAAATCTTCTTGGTGATCCGGAAAAAGGATTTAAACAATTTTTATATACACTAGATGGGGGCAGAATTTCCATTGCAGCACTAGGAGTGGGGATTGCACAAGCATCGTTGGAAAAAGCTTTAAACTATGCCAAAGAAAGAAAGCAGTTCGGCAAACCTATTTCTGATTTTCAAGCAATCCAATTTAAACTAGCAGATATGACGATGGAAGTTGAATTAGCAAGAACAATGGTACATAAAGCAGCATGGTTAAAAGATAATAACAAACCTTTCAGTAAAGAAGCTTCTATTGCTAAACTCTATGCTACTGAGACATCATTTCGCTGTGCTAATCAAGCAATTCAAATCCATGGTGGATATGGCTATATGCGTGAGTATGAGGTTGAACGCTATTTACGTGATGCCAAACTATTGGAAATTGGTGAAGGCACCTCAGAAATCCAACGCCTAGTTATAGCTCGTCAGCTAGGCTGTTAAAGAATTGAGTATAGGGGAGTGAGTCTTTCATGGCACTTTTACATGTTACGATTGGGGAATTACTTGAAAGGCAAGTTGAGTTATACCCGGATCATGAAGCCGTTATCTACCCAGAATTAAACCTTCGAAAAACGTATAAAACCTTTAATGACACTGTAAATATAGCCGCAAAAGGGTTGATGGCGTTAGGAATTGAAAAAGGTGAACATGTTGCTATCTGGTCAGATAATAAACCGGAATGGCTGATTACACAATTTGCAACCGGTAAAATGGGTGCTGTTTTAGTTACAGTGAATACAAACTATCAAGCTAGTGAATTACATTATTTATTAGAACAATCTGATGCAACTACATTAATATTGGCAGAAAGCTATAAAGGAACATCGTATATTGATATTTTAAAGAAAATTTGTCCGGATCTGGAAACTTCCAAGCGAGAAAATCTTCAATTAAAAGCACTGCCTATGCTAAAAAAACTTATTGTTCTCAGTGATCAAACATACCCTTTTACCTACAGTTGGTGGGAGGTGCTTGATTTAGGGCGAAAGATAAGTGATAAAGTATTACAAACACGAAAATCAAGTTTAGGTGAGCATGAAGTAATTAATATGCAATATACATCTGGAACAACTGGATTTCCTAAAGGAGTTATGCTGACCCATCATAACCTTGTAAATAACGGAAAACAAATTGCCGATTGTATGAAACTGACTCATCAAGACAGACTTTGCATCCCAGTTCCATTTTTTCATTGTTTCGGTTGTGTATTGGGAGTTTTAGCGGCTATATCGAAAGGGGCAACAATGGTTTTATTAGAGCAATTTCATCCGGAAAAAGTTTTGAGAGCTGTGTCTTCAGAACAATGTACAGCGCTGCATGGAGTGCCGACGATGTTTATTGCTGAGCTAAATCATCCCAATTTTGATCAATATGATTTATCGAGTTTAAGAACCGGAATTATGTCTGGTTCACCTTGTCCAACGGAAGTAATGACTAAAGTGATGAACAAAATGGGAGCAAAAGAAATCACAATCGCTTACGGTCAAACCGAAGCTTCTCCAGTAATTACTCAGACAAAAACCGATGATCCGATTGAACTCCGAGTGAACACGGTAGGGGCACCACATCCAAACGTGGAAGTGAAAATTGTCATTCCCGGAACGAATCAACAGCAAAAACCCGGCTTACCTGGCGAATTATTAACCCGCGGCTATCTTGTAATGAGGGGGTATTATAATAACCCGGAAGCGACGAAAGAAGCAATTGATGAAGATGGGTGGCTTCACACCGGGGATTTAGCCATTATGCGGGCAGACGGCTATTTGGAAATCACCGGTCGGATGAAGGATATGATTATTCGTGGCGGAGAAAATATTTATCCGCGGGAAATTGAAGAATTTCTTTACCAGCATTCGGATATATTGGATGTACAGATTATAGGTGTGCCTGATAAAAAATACGGTGAAGAAATTATGGCTTGGATTATTCCAAAAGAAAACAGTAATCTAACAGAAGAAGAAATCAGAGACTTTTGTAAAGGAAATATTTCTTGGCACAAAATACCGAGATACATTGAATTTGTAGAAGAATTCCCAATGACAGCAAGTGGTAAAATTCAAAAATATAAGCTGCGAGAAATGGCTCTGGAGCAGCTAGCGTATGAGGGAGGAAAACCATGATTTCTAAACTAGTAATTGCTAATCGGGGAGAGATTGCTGTACGGATCATTCGTACTTGTAAAAAATTAAACATAAAGACGGTAAGTGTCTATTCAGAAGCAGATAAACATGCACCACATGTGAAGCTGGCGGATGAAAGTTATTGTATTGGACCTCCACGGGTTAATGAAAGTTATTTAAACGTAAATAAAATAATAGAAATAGCAAAACAAGCGAAAGCAGAGGCCATTCATCCAGGTTATGGGTTTTTAAGTGAAAGTGCGACATTTGCAGAACAATGTGAAGAAGCAGGGATTCTATTTATTGGGCCATCTAGCAACGTTATTCGGCAAATGGGCAGTAAAATAGCTGCGAGAAAAGCGATGCATCAAGCTGGTGTCCCGATAGTTCCTGGAACCGAGGAAGCTGTCGCCTCCACAGCAGAAGCGATTAGGCTGGCAAACCAAATTGGTTATCCGGTAATGGTAAAAGCATCTGCCGGTGGTGGTGGGATTGGAATGCAAACGGTTTATTCTGAAGCCGAACTAACGAAAGCATTTGAAAACAACGCAAAACGAGCTAAATCATTCTTTGGCGATGGATCCATGTTCATTGAAAAAAAGATAGAGAATGCACGGCATATTGAAATACAAGTACTAGCCGATCAGTTTGGTCATGTTATCCATTTATTTGAAAGGGAATGTTCGATTCAACGAAGGAATCAGAAAGTTATCGAAGAAGCACCATCTCCATTTATTTCCGAACAGACTAGAAAAGAGATGGGGGAAAAAGCTGTTCAAGCAGCCGAAGCTCTTCAATATACAAATGCTGGAACGATTGAATTTTTAGTGGATGAACAAGAGAACTTCTACTTTTTAGAAATGAACACTCGAATTCAAGTAGAACACCCGATAACTGAAGAGATTACAGGTATTGATATTATTGAAAAACAAATTGACATTGCTAATGGGAAACCATTAACAATTGAACAACGTGATTTAAATATAAATGGTCATGCAATTGAAGCACGAATTTATGCAGAAGATCCACGGACATTTTTTCCATCACCTGGTCAGATTGAGGTGTTTCATCCGCCATCAGGAGAGAAAATCAGAAATGAAGTGGGAGTAACAAATAATTATCTGGTTACACCGTTTTACGATCCGATGATTGCTAAATTAATTGTCCATGGTGAAACGAGAGAGAAAGCAATTACTTTATTAAAACAAGCATTAGATCAATATGAGATTACGGGTATTAAGACTAATTTATCAATGCTTATGCAAGTCATTGATCACGAACAGTTCAAGACTGGAAATACGACAACAAACTTTATTGAAAATTACTATCTACCAAAGAAAATCCATTAAAAACAAGGAGGAAATGAATATGGAAATAAAAGCAACGATGGCAGGAAGTGTTTGGAAGAAAACCGTAGAGCCGGGTGAAGCAGTAGAGGAAGGGCAGGATGTTGTTATCTTGGAATCAATGAAAATGGAAATTCCAATTGCAGCGGAATCCAGTGGAATAGTAAAAGAATTTAGGGTTAATGAAGGCGATTTTGTTAATGAAGGCGATACGATTGCCATTATTGAATAACTTTTAAGAACCAATTTTTTCATAGTATTTCCAACATCATTAAATGCGGAAAAAACCATATTTCAGTTTTATAGATACAAGGGGGCAGATTTGTGGGAAGGTTCGTTGAATTAGAAGTAACCGATTCCATTGCAATTGTTAAGCTAAACAGGCCAGAAGCTGCCAATGCTATGTCACAAGCCTTACTTGAAGACTTGCGCACAACTGTAAAAACAGTTGAACACGAAGAAAGCATTACCTGTACCATCATTACTGGAAGCGGTAAAAAAGCGTTTTGTGCCGGAGCAGATTTAAAAGAACGCGCTGGAATGAATGAACAGGAAGTAATCGCAGCTGTAGCATTTATTAGTGAGACCGTAACGATGGTAGAAAACATGTCTATGCCTGTTATTGCTGCTTTAAATGGAGTGGCTTTTGGCGGTGGACTTGAGTTGGCACTTGCTTGTGATATTCGCATAGCAGCAAATCATAGTCAACTGGGTTTAACAGAGACTTCCTTAGCCATTATTCCGGGGGCAGGAGGGACACAACGCTTACCGCGTTTAATAGGAATAGGGCAGGCTAAACGCCTGATATATAGTGCCGAACGAATAACAGCAAATAAAGCATTAGCAATTGGACTGGTAGAAGAAGCGGTGGAAGCAAAGGATTTAATGGAAACTGCTCGTAAGTTAGCAGAAATGATCGCAAAAAACGGTCCTATTGCCTTAAAACAAGCAAAGACAGCGATAAATAAAGGGTTAGAAACAGATTTAGCAACGGGATTAATTATTGAACAACTCGCCTATCAACAAACAATTCCAACAAATGACAGGGTAGAAGGGTTACGAGCCTTTCGCGAAAAACGAACACCGACTTATCAAGGAAATTAAAACGGGAGGCTAGTTATAATGGCTTATATGAATGTATTTCATGAACATGTAGAAAAAATTGAACAAGGTGGAAAGGAAAAATATCATCAGAAAAATACAGAAAAAGGCAAGCTGTTTGTCCGTGAAAGATTACAACGATTATTTGATGACAATATCGAAATAGAAGATGCTTTTTTTGCCAATTGTTTAAATGGAGATTTGCCTGCAGACGGTGTGGTAACCGGTATTGGCAAAATAAATGGGCAATCGGTCTGTGTCATGGCGAATGATTCGACTGTAAAAGCAGGGTCTTGGGGAAAACGAACGGTAGAAAAAATAGTAAGAATCCAAGAGACAGCAATGAAATTAGAAATACCAATGATTTACTTAGTCGATTCTGCAGGTGCAAGAATTACCGATCAAGTGGAAATGTTCCCGGGTAGAAGAGGGGCAGGGAGAATTTTTCATAATCAAATAAAATTATCCGGTCGTGTGCCACAAGTATGTTTATTATTCGGTCCATCTGCTGCTGGAGGAGCCTATATTCCAGCTTTTTGCGATATCGTTATTATGGTGGACGGGAATGCCTCCATGTATTTAGGTTCTCCACGCATGGCAGAGAAGGTCATTGGAGAAAAAGTGAGTCTGGAGGAAATGGGTGGTGCAAAAATGCACTGCTCTGTATCTGGTGTTGGCGATGTGTTAGTAAAAACAGAAGAAGAAGCAATCGCCTATACCCAAGCATATATGAGTTATTTTCCAGCTAATTTCAGGAAAAAACCACCAGTAAGAGAAGCAAAACCGGTCAAGCAATTGAAAAAAAGCATGATTGATTTAATTCCAGAAAACCAAAATGCAGCCTTTAATATGTATGATCTAATCGATCGATTGATTGATGGGGATAGTTTTTGTGAAATAAAGAAGAAATTCGCTCCTGAACTCATCACTGGGTTAGCACGAATGAATGGACGCTCGATTGGAATCATTGCCAATCAGCCACGCATGAAAGGGGGCGTCTTATTCCCGGATTCCGCAGATAAAGCAGCTAAATTCATCCAGCTTTGTGATGCGTTCAATATTCCTTTACTGTTTTTAGTTGATGTCCCTGGGTTTATGATCGGGACGAAAGTAGAACGTGCGGGTATTATTCGTCATGGTGCAAAAATGCTTGCAACCATGAGTGAAGCAACGGTACCTAAAATCTCTGTCATTGTCCGTAAAGCTTATGGAGCTGGGCTTTATGCAATGGCAGGACCAGCCTTTGAACCGGATTGCTGTTTGGCTTTACCAACTGCACAAATTGCGGTAATGGGACCTGAAGCAGCTGTTAATGCTGTATATGCGAATAAAATTCAGGAATTACCAGAGAAAGAACGAATTACCTTTATTAAAGAAAAGCAGGAAGAATATAAGGAAGATATTGATATTTATCGATTAGCCTCAGAAATGGTAGTAGATGCCATTATTGATCCGGAAAAACTACGGGATGAATTAATTAGCCGTTATGAGTTATATGATTCCAAACATGTTACGTTTACAGAAAGAAAGCATGGCGTCTATCCCGTATAAATAATTCACTTACCCACAAAACCTTGATTGACTAAGGTTTTGTGGGTAAGTTTTTATGTGAAATGACTTCATTTGCAACGTATTCGAAAAAGAAGAGATCTTGCTGAAATATTATCGGAAGAACTATTTCATAAACTAAATTAGCAAACAGATAATACCCGATAACGTTGCAATATTGTTATTAGGACATTCACTAAATAGGAGTTGTTTGGGAAAATAACGAATTATCGAAAGTTAAAAGCCATCCCTTTTCTGAAGCAGCAAGGGATAAGGCATATTTTACACAATAATTAAATTAACCATAATATTATTATGTAAACTAAAAGCAGGATAATTTAATTTGAATCCATTACATGATATTCTTTACAGAGAAAATATCTGAAAAGGGTAGTATGTTGAAATCTAGACAGAGGAGTTTATGGGGGTGCAATAGATTGTTAGAGCTTATGTAGCATTAAACAGAGTTATCTCGTATAATAAACGCTAATAGCATAATAGGGGGATGCGTGAAAAGTATGGGGAGCACAACAACAATCAGTTCCGCGCCACTGATGTTTGAGAAAATAGCATTTGCATATCAAAAAATGCTAGACCATCAAGATCAGGTAAGCGCGGAGAAAATACTGGATTTATATAAAAAATACAAAGAACAGGAGTTGATGATCTGTTTTGCCGGACATTTTTCTGCCGGTAAATCATCCATGATTAATACACTATTGGATCATGATATTTTACCAAATAGTCCTATTCCAACGAGTGCCAACATTGTTAAAGTCACATCCGGAGGTGGATATGTCCGCGTATATTTTAAAGATCAAGAACCGGAAGAGTATGCTGAAACAGTGGATGTAGAGTTAATCAAGCAATATTCCATGGACAAAGATAGAATCGTCAAAATCGAAATTAGTACATCGACAAAGTTATTGCCTAGAGGAACTGCTTTTGTCGATACACCGGGTATTGATGCAGCTGATGACGCAGATCGATTAATGACAGAAGCCTCTCTCCATCTTATGGATGCTCTTTTTTATGTTATGGATTATAACCATGTCCAATCAGAGGTTAATTTACAGTTTTTAAAAGATGTACAAGATAAATCGATCCCTTTTTACATCATTATTAATCAAATTGATAAGCATGTTGAGGAAGAATTGTCTTTTTCAGATTTTGAAGATAGTATCAAACAGACGTTAGCATTATGGGAGATCGAACCTGAACAAATTTTTTATTCTTCCTTATACGAACCTAATTTGGAAAAGAATCAATTAGAGGATATAAAGGAAACTTTAAATAACCTATTAACAACTAGGAAGTCCGAGTTGTTAAGTAGTGATCATACACTTCAAGAGGTTATAAAGCAGCACGATTCCTTTCTTCGCGTACAATATGAAGAGAAGCTCGAAGCTTATCGCATTCCAACGGAAGAACGGGAAAAATTAGCTGAAATAAAGACAAAACAAATAGAACTCCAAGAGATGGATAGAAAAGAACAGCAACTAAAAACCGATTTTCAAGCTATTTTACAACAAACAGTAAAGAATGCTTATCTGATGCCAGCAACATTAAGAGATAAAGCGGCAGCATTTTTAGAATCTCATAAGAGCGATTTTAAAATAGGGTTGTTTGGTGCAAAGAAAAAGACAGAAGAAGAAAGAAGAAAGCGCACACATGATTTTTTAGCCGTTTTACAGCAAACAGTTGAAGCTACACTGCAATGGAAGCTGCGGGATAAATGGCAGCAGTTGTTTAAGGCAAATAAAGTGGATGATATACACATACGTGACTACATCCAGGACTTTTCCATTATCGTAGACCAACAAGATATTATTGAAGTGATCAAACAAGGTGCTACTGTAAGTGGAGACTATATCCTTCATTATACAAATGATCTTGCTCAAGCTATAAAAACAAAGGCAAAGCATTCTGCAAATACATTATGGGCAGACATTGAAACGTATTTACAAAAACGAAATCAGCCGATCCGGACTAATCTGTTAGGTCAATTAACAGAGCTCAAAGAAATACAAAAAACGTTAAATCGCTATGATCAATTAAAGGATGAGCTGGATAAAAAGCAAGCAGCTATTAGACAAACAAATGACGCAGCTTATTCGCTAAAAGAAGCAGCAATTGTACTGATAGAAGAAGCTTTGCAAAACCAGCACAACCGAATAAAACAAGTGACACAGCCTAAGAGAATACCAATAGCAAATAATCTAGAAAATATGCCATTTTCTAGTGATAAAAAAGTTACTTCTTCCAATGAGACAAAACATCATGCTAATACGATAGAAATGACGATTGATTCCATAGAAAAAACAATGCAAATCGTTGATCAATTGCCAGGATTTAAAACATTGATGCATGATTTACAAAGGAAAAAGCAACGATTAAAAAATCGTATATACACAATAACATTATTCGGCGCATTTAGTGCCGGAAAATCTTCGTTTGCCAATGCTTTGATGGGAGAAGGCGTACTGCCAGTATCCCCAAACCCGACAACAGCAACAATAAATCGAATCAATCCTGTCGATCATGATCATCAGCATGGTACAATTATCGGCAAAGTTAAATCACATGAGAGATTAGTAGATGAGCTTACCACAATTACAAAGAAATTCTCTCCGGCATTTTCTAACCTTGATGATTTAATCGGTTGGATAAAACGGGAAAAAATATATTGTAATGAATCCTTGGCAAACACATACCAATCGTATTTAAAAGCAGTCATAAATGGCTATAAATCTATAAGACCGAACATCGGTCATACGATTACCTTATCTTTAGACGAATTTCCAGCTTATGTAACAGATGAATCGAAAGCTTGCTTCTTAGAAACAATGGATTTATATTACGATTGTGAATTGACTCGTCAAGGGATCCGTCTTGTGGACACCCCAGGGGCAGACTCAGTTAATGCTCGACATACAGATGTTGCTTTTGACTATATTAAACATGCCGATGCAATTCTCTATGTTACGTATTATAATCATGCATTGAATCGTGCTGACAAAGACTTTTTAATGCAATTAGGCAGAGTAAAGGACTCTTTTCAATTAGATAAAATGTTTTTTATTGTAAATGCAGCTGATTTAGCAAAAGATGAAAGAGAACTAACACTCGTTACGGATTATGTACAGGAACAATTATTACAGTTAGCTATACGTTTTCCGCGATTATATCCTGTCTCAAGCAGAAATGCACTCATAAATAAACAAAAACATCAACATTTGGATACCTTAATGGTTAAATTTGAAACGGAATTTTATCAATTTATTCATGAGGACTTAACCAAGTTAATGGTAGCTTCCGCCTTTCGTGATATAGAGCGAATGGAGCAGCAACTAGAGCACTTTATCGCTTCACAGAAATTGGATCAACAAGAGAAAGAAGTATTTAAGCAGTCCATTCTAGATAAACAAAGCCAATTACAGCAAGTTATTGATGATCTAGATTCAGCACCGTATTTGAATCAAATCAAACAAAAAATTGAAAAACAGCTGTATTATGTATTAGAGCGATTAGCTATTCGCTTCCATGATTTGTTTAAAGAAACATTCAACCCTGCTACGATCACAGAAAACGGGAGGCAAGCAAAAAAGCAGCTTTGGGATTGCTTGGAAGACCTTATTACCTATTGCCAAACAGAGCTAATCAGAGAATTACAAGCAGTTTCTCTACGGATGGAAGCATTTATCCATGATATAATGATAGATGCGTACAAAGAGATGGAAAGACAAAGTAAACAAATTGATACTTCGTTTTTATTTGCTGAAGCAGAAATAAATGAGTTAGCATCACCGGATTTTTCAGAAGCATTTCAAGATATGGATAGAAAATCATTTGATCGAATCATAAATATGTTTAAAAATACAAAAGCTTTCTTTGAGAAAAACGAAAAAGAGCAAATGAAAAACGCAATTTATACAGTACTTCAACCATTTGCACAACAATATATGGAAACCAATGAACAAAGCTTGGGCAATTTTTATAAAGCGCAATCTCAGGACATGATCGATTATCTTCGGGAGAATGTGACGGAACAATTGCAAAACCATATCCAACGGAGTTTAGCGACGATGACTTCTACTATATCTGTGGACCAATTAATAAGCAAACAACAAGAAATAAGAGAAATTATTGCAAATAGTAGATGGAAAGAAGGATAAACATGAACAAACATCAAATTATGCTAGTTGATGGCATGGCACTATTATTCCGCGGCTTTTTTGCTACAGCATTTCGCGGTAATTTTATGAAAACAAGTGAAGGCATACCGACAAACGGTGTCTATCAGTTTTTACGTTATTTCCTTGATGCAGTAAAGACATTTACTCCAACGCATGTCATTTGCTGCTGGGATATGGGAAGCAAAACGTTTCGTACAGAAATGTATGCAGATTATAAAGCAAATCGGGATGAACCACCAAAAGAATTAATACCGCAATTTGATTTGGTAAAAGAAGTGGTAGATAGCTTTGATATCGCAAATATAGGAATAGAAAATTTTGAAGCAGATGATTGTATCGGAACTCTAGCAAAACTTTATGCTGAGGCTCATGAGGTATTGATTCTTACGGGGGATCAGGATATTTTACAATTAGTTGATGAAAGGATTCAAGTAGCTATTATGAAGAAAGGACAGGGGAATTATGAAGTATATAATGAAACTAATTTCTATGAAAAGAAAGGGATTTCCCCAAATCAAATAGTAGATTTAAAAGGATTAATGGGAGATGCATCTGATAATTACCCAGGGGTAAAGGGAATTGGCGAAAAGACAGCAATGAAGCTAATACAAGCCCACGGATCAATCGAAAATATTTTAGAAAAAATCGATGAATTACCAAAAGGGGTGCAAACGAAAATAAAGATGAATATCGATATGCTTCATTTATCACGTCGTCTTGCTACGATAAACTGTAACGTTCCAATTCGTTGTGAGTTAGATCATACATTATGGAATTATGACAGGGGAAAGATAATAAATACATTTAAAACCCTTGAGTTTAAAAATTTAGAAAAATTAGTGTGATCCTATCATGTTATTAATAGCTCATATTTTATGGGCTATTTTTTTGCTTTTTTAAGAAACGATATTGTTTTTACATGGGGAAATCTTTTGAACGTAGCTTTGTCGTTTAGCTTAAGTGCTCAAACTATAGCCAACTTCGATCTCCTTCCTGCAATGAGTAACATCGGCTTCAATGTCGTCATCTCACATAAAGTGCTGTATTTCTCATGTTTTTAATTATCCTGGAGTCATTGTGAGAGAAATACCAATTACCCAATGGGGGTATCGTGAGCAAGGTAAGGGGGTATCCGTTATACCTATATAGGGTATTCATTTCGTCACAGGGGGGTTCTGCATGCACGTTGTTGGGGTGTTTTACCCCTATAAAAGGCAATACCGTGTTACGGTCATTAAATTTGGAGATGACATGAAAATAATTTATAGTAAAAGAGAAATACGAAAGAATATTTTTCTCTATTAACAAAAGACGCGGTTACAAAAGATGGTTCAAACCATAACATTGTAAAATAAGGAAACCTCTTGATACAATAAAAAATCAGGCTATGAGGGTGGTAGTAATGTCATTGTTTCGTGTAGAAAGTTTAAAAGTTAATGGGATTTTAGAAATGGATAAGTTAGAAATACAAGCAAATAAAATAATTTGTATTATTGGTAAAAGCGGTAGTGGAAAATCGACTTTTCTGCGGCTATTAAATCATTTAGATTCCCCTGATCAAGGGAAAATTTTATATCATGGAGAAGATATTTCAAGTATGGATCCAATAAAGCTAAGAAGGAAAATTACGATGGTTCCGCAAACACCTGTTATTTTTCCAGGTACAATTAAAGAAAATTTGCTAATTGGTCAAAAATTTTCCGGTATAGAGTTAGCAGATGATGCTTATTTAAAGAAAGTGCTTAACCGAATATCCTTACATAAATCGCTGGAAACCCCGGCAGAAGATCTGTCAGGAGGAGAAAAACAGCGATTGTCCTTAGCAAGAGCAATGTTACTCGATGCAGAAGTATTTTTATTAGATGAACCGTCTTCTGCATTAGATAGAGCAACAGCAGATGACGTTGTCGGTGCATTTATCGATTTTATTAAAGCTGAAAATAAATCGATGCTTATGATTACGCATGATCTTGAAATAGCAAATCGTATAGCAGATGAAACCATTGATATGGATCAATATAGTAAAGCTACAGCCATGAATCAAAGTTAAAGGAAACGTTACGAGATAAGAAGTTTGAGGATGTTCAAAAAATCTGGTTTCTTTACTCGAGGGCATGCCAATCGGAGCTACAAAAGGATAGTGCGGAAGGGATACATCGCTATCTTTCCTAGGACGTTGTTCCGCCCACTTCGTCGATCACGGTCTCTCTTAACCCCTTTTTGAACATGCACTACGAGATAAACGTTGAAAGGAGTAGTAAAAAATGAATTCCACAACAGACTTGACTTTTTGGCAGCTATTATTTGCTTATGTATTTATGGTTATACTATGGATTATTGTTCGTGTAAAAGGGATACCTCGAGAAAAATTGATTATCATTTCCACATTACGGATGACTATTCAATTAATTTTAGTTGGGTATTTATTAATGATAGTGTTCAAAAATCCGCATCCACTTACCACACTAATCATTGTTCTGTTTATGCTCGCCTTTGCTATTTATAATGTTTATAAGCGAGCAAGTGTAGTGATTAATTTATCCGTAAAAAAGACAATTGCTTTATCGATGGCACTAGGTATATCGATTAGTATGATTTACTTTTTGTTTGTCGTTTTACAATTAGAACCGTGGTATAATCCGCAACTATTTATTCCGATCAGCGGTATGATTATTGGAAATGCGATGACAGGGATTACCTTAGGGGTTAATCAATTATTAATTGGTATGCGAGAGCAAAAAGCAAAAGTAGAAGGTGCTTTAATGCTTGGAGCAACTCCAAAGGATGCATCTAACTCGATTATTAACGAGGCGTTTGATTCTGCCATGCTTCCGACAATCAATTCTATGGTTGGTATGGGGATTGTGTTTTTACCGGGGATGATGACAGGGCAAATTATCGCTGGCGCTTCCCCGGTAGATGCGGTTAAATATCAAATTGCTATTATGCTTGGTGTAGCCGGTACAGTCGCAATTACAGTTGTGATCTTTCTGCATTTAACATATAAAACATTTTTCAATCATCGTGCACAATTAACTATTTCGCATGAATAAAATACTGTAGTAACAAAGACGCACTCCTTTTTTAGATGATTGACATAAGTAATCTAGAGGATAATTTAATTCTTACGCAACTTCACAACTAGTAGAAGAATATAAAGGAAAAACGAGCACATCATATTTTGCCTTCCGATAGACGGGGTTGGAAAATGATCAGATTACTTCTATAATAGAGAAAAAGTATACAGGAGGAAAAATAATGATATTTCCTTCCAAAAAAGATCGATGGATGGCTGTCTTGTTATGGGGTATTGTCCTTTTAGGTGTTTTCATACCGATGATTATGGGGAATTTTATATCTGCATTGCTTATTCTTCCCTTGATATTATTGTTATTATGGTTTTGGTTTCGTACAGATTACTGTATTATCGATA
Organism: Virgibacillus proomii; assembly: GCF_900162615.1. Classification (NCBI taxonomy): domain Bacteria; kingdom Bacillati; phylum Bacillota; class Bacilli; order Caryophanales; family Bacillaceae; genus Virgibacillus; species Virgibacillus proomii. The sequence continues at coordinate 1,965,583 of NZ_FUFN01000010.1, forward strand.
ACCAGCTTAAAATCCGTTACGGACCAATTCGACAAACCATTGATATTAATAAAATTAATACCATTTTTACAGCAAGCAAGAACCCGCTAGCTGTTGCTCCTGCTTTATCGCTTGATCGGATTGTTTTGGATTGCGGGAAGTTCGATGTAACTACAATCTCGCCACTGAATAAACAGCAATTTTTACAAATACTTATTGAAATCAATCCAAATATAAAAATCGAAAAAGGGCTTAAATCATAAAGTACCTTCAATCATTAGGGGTTTCTTTTATCCCCATCCAAAGGATCTCAAGCTAAAAGCGCGGGCGTCCTCGAAAAAGGAAACCGCTTTTTCTTCGTGCGATGCTCCTTCAAGGAAGCTTTCCTTATCCTGTTGGCCCGAACCAAACGGGGATTTGACTTGCATCCTCTCGTAGCATGGAAGTAGAGGGCTTAAGACGAGTTATATGCGAGATCATAGACCTCTTGATTTAACTGCATAAAAGGAGGATGACGAACGATGCGTGTCGTTAAAAATGTTAGTGAACTAATCGGGGAAACACCAATGGTCAAATTGAATAAGCTTGTTCCTGCTGAGGCAGCAGATGTTTATGTGAAATTGGAAATGTATAATCCAAGTCGAAGTGTGAAAGACCGCGCAGCATATAATATGATTAAAGTAGCTGAGGAGAAGGGGCTACTTAAGCCGGGAGATACGATTATCGAGCCTACTAGTGGAAATACCGGTATTGGCTTAGCGATGAATGCTGCTGCAAAAGGGTATAAAGCGATTATTGTTATGCCTGACAACAGTACAGAAGAACGCAGAAACATTTTGCGAGCATACGGAGCAGAGATTGTTTTAACACCAAGTGAGAAGAAAATGCCCGGTGCTATCAAAAAAGCGTTAGAACTGCAAAAAGAAAATCCAGGCAGCTTTATTCCGCAACAATTTGAAAATGAAGCAAATTCGGATATCCATCGAAGAACAACAGCTTTAGAAATCTATGAGCAGATGGAAGGCGAACTGGATTCCCTTGTATGTACAGCAGGAACTGGAGGAACGGTAACCGGCACAGGTGAAATTTTAAAAGAAAAGCTCCCAGATCTTCATATTGCTGTGGTAGAACCAAAAGGATCTCCAGTACTGTCAGGTGGAAAGCCAGGAAAGCATAAACTGGTCGGCACCAGTCCAGGATTTATTCCTGATATATTGAATACATCGATTTATGATGAGATTATCCAGATTGCGGATGAGAATGCAGTGGATTTGTTTAAACAACTTGGTCAAAAAGAAGGTATTTTTATTGGGCTTTCTGGTGCAGCTGCTGTTTTTGCTGCTATTCAAGTAGCAAATAAACTTGGTAAAGGGAAAAAAGTGGTTTGTATTGCACCAGATTCAGGGGAGCGATATTTAAGCATGAATTTATTTGCAGAAGAGTGAAGATATCATATAAGAGAGAATTACTTTCTTATGATAAAGTCATATTATCTCGGGGGAAAGAAGTGCGCAAACGAACGACATTTATTATAATTAGTACCATTTTTACCTGTTTGCTCCTTGCTTTTATCGAGCATGGATTAAACACCAATTATGCAATGAAATCAATTAGTAAAATAGGTTTATTTTTACTAAACATTTGGCTATATCAAGTATTATTTAAAGACTTTCGCTTTTTAGATGTATTAACCTTAAAAAAGTTTAACCAGCGTGATTTGCAGCGATTGTTATTTTTAGGCGTCTTATCAGCAAGCATTGTTCTTGCTGCCTATTATTTCTTTCAACCATATTTTACAATTAATCAAATTAAAGGAGATTTAACGAATCGCTTAGGGATAACTACTATAGGTTTTATTTTTGTCGGACTGTATATAACTTTAATCAACTCATTTTTAGAAGAGTATTTCTTCCGAGGATTTGTTTTCTTTTTGCTTCCGAGAAAAATGGCTTATCTATTTAGTCCGCTATTATTTGCCACGTACCATATTCCCATGATTGCTTTATGGTTTAGCCCGATATTGATTGGCATTTGCTTTATCGGGTTATGGCTCATTGCAATTATTTTTCATAGGGTAAATGAAAAAGATCGTACCATTTGGTCTTCCTGGATTATTCATATTTGCGCTGATATAATGATTATTTCAATCGGTATAACATTTTTCTATTTCTAAGCATAGTTTGCTGTTAGTTGCATATAAATTTACAGCAATGACCTGATTGGGTTACATCATTCATTTCAGTTTAAAGATAATCAGCCTTTGTTTTTTAATCTTTTTTCAACTGTGGAATTGAATAGTCAATAATAGCCATAGAGAACCTTGATTGCAAAAAACTCACATTTTCTTTTTTATACTATAGGAAAGCATAAAGTTTTTAGGTTTATCCCGCATGTAAGGTGCCGTAGGGCTTCCACTATAAGATCCTGAGTTGGTACAAAAGGGTCAAAGTGGAAGAACGGCACCTAAATGCCCGATTCGTTCAAACTAACATTGCATGTAAAAAGCATTCCACGGAATAAGTTTCACTTTATCGTATAAGAAAAAAACAGCTTTCGCTAAAGACTTGGCGACAAGCCAAATTTTTCTAAAAATATGCCTATCTCCCTTTGTAAAATCATTCCATTTATTCTTATACTGTATGGCGTTAATAAAAATCCAGAAATAAAATTCACAGACAATACATTGATTTCAATAACTATCATTCATTTCTAACAGTAAACGAGATTTGTTTACCTGTTAATAACAATTCCTTTATAAAAACTTTGGATAATGATATAGTTTATCATGTATGTTTTAAGTTAAGCTTTTGGAGGTTATAGAAAATGAACAAGGAAATTAAAATACGTTCTTTAGAGCGTGAAGATTTACAATTTGTTCATGAACTAGGAAATGATGCAAATATTATGGCCTATTGGTTTGAAGAACCATATCATTCTTTTGTAGAGTTACAGGATATATATGATAAGCATATTCATGATCAAAGTGAGCGGCGGTTTATTCTTGAATCAAAAGAAGGTGAAAGGCTCGGTCTCGTTGAATTAGTAGAGATTGATTATATTCATCGAAATGCGGAATTTCAAATCATTATTAAACCAGAGCATCAAGGTCGGGGCTATGCAGTAACTGCCGCGCGGTTAGCAATGGATTATGCTTTTTCCATATTAAATTTGCATAAACTCTATCTGATCGTTGACAAGTATAATGAAAAAGCAATTCATGTTTATAAAAAAGTCGGTTTTAAAGTCGAAGCTGAATTAAAAGATGAATTCTTCGTTGAAGGCAGTTATCATAATGCTTATCGAATGTGTATTTTTCAACATGAATATTTAAACATGAAAAATAAGCCCTCATAGAGTTAATCACAGTATTGCAAGGGGTATTTTATCGAAGCGATCCTGTAATAAACCAACTATAGTAAGTTAAAAAACTTCCGTTGAGTGGGAGTTTTTTATATGTCAAGAAGTACAGCTTATGGAAAATGAATTTTGCTGATTTATATAACCTGTTCTAATCATTAACTTTAAATCGTCTTAAGCTGCAAAATCGGTAAAAGCAGTTATCGTAAATAATATAACCTTCTTAATTAATTGTAAAAGAAATGAATAAACGATTAACAATGGCCATGTTAAGTAATACTGCAGGAGGAGCTTAACATGGGGGAAAATCGACAAGAAAGGAAGCTTAAAGAAAGTGGACGTGTGGAGTCAGATCAGGATGTTGGTCTACGTTAGGGTCTGCCATGATGTCGAGTTCAGAAGAAGCAGAAAACTAAATAACGGTGAAAAAATAATCCTAAAGCTATCGTAAATGTCGGTCGCTTTAGGATTATTTTTGAATAATTATCAGGTTTTCCTTTCAAACATGTTAATCTATATATAATTCACCTATATACAAAATGAGCAATTGGAGGATGGATAATTGGCATTTATTATTATAACAATCGTAGGTATTATTTTATTTGCAGGAATCGGAATGTGGTTATTCAAAATGAAAATAATCCGTGCTGGTCCAAAATATATTATCCAATTTATTACGGAAAATACGCAAAATAAGCGTGCAGCATTATCCATTCATTACAATGGAACAAAGTGGGCAGATATAAATGCAGATGAACTGCTTCCTTTAGCAAGCACGGTTAAAATTATTGTTGCTATCGAATACGCTAGACAAGCTGCAGAGGGAAAAATTGACCCCAATCAACTTGTACTATTAGAAGAGCTTGATACGTTTTATATCCCTAATACAGATGGTGGTGCTCATGAAGCATGGATTAATGGATTAGATAACGGGAAATTGACCACAAGTGTTCCCCTAAGCGAAGTTGCTAAAGGTATGATTGCCTATAGTTCAAATGCAAATACAGATTATTTAATAAGAGTGTTAGGATTAATGGAAATTAATAATTTGCTAAAAAGCCTGGAAATAGATCATGAACCGTTATATCCAATTGTTAGTGCCCTGTTTATTCCACTACAACTAATGAATGAAGAAAATTTATCCAAACGAGAAGTTTATCATGTATTGAAGCACATGAGTATGGATGAATACAGAAAGCGAGCAATAGACATACATCATAAATGGATAAAAAATCCACCATCCAATCAAACAAAAAAACAGATATTAAAGTTGTTAAATATGAAAGTTCAAAAAGTTTGGTCTGATCGTCTGCCCAGATCCACTACGAAGTCATACGTATCTATTTTAGATAAATTGAACCGAAAAACCTACTTTGATCGAAAAGTTTATCAGTACCTTAATTCTGTTATGGAGCAATTAATGAATAACCCTAATAATCAAAAATGGCTACTTCATGCCGGGCAAAAAGGTGGTTCGACAGCATTTGTACTGACGATGGCTATGTACGCTACGGATAAAGAAAATAACAAGACGGAATTGGCATTGTTTGCAAACAATTTATCCTATATAGAAAATATCAAGCTTAAAGCAAATTTAAATGAATTTCAGTTAGCCTTTTTAACAGATAAGAGATTTCGAGAGTTGGTTAAAGCAAGTTTGACTAGTATACACTCACTATAACGAAGACTTCCATAATTTGAGTATAACATTGCGTTTGTTTCTAGATCTTCTATTTTAATACACTAAAATGGAATGATTAAATTTAATAGTAAATTTTTTAAGACATACGCATTACTATAAATTTGTATTTGTTATATTAGTTAGGTAAGAAGAATAAAAAGATAAATAGCGAGTGAATCTGGAGAAGTCTATTATACTACAAGCCTTAGAGAAAAGAATAATTCACTATCAAGAACATCTATTCGCAATGGAGTGAATAGATCTTTTTAAATAGAGTGTTCATAAAATGATCTCGAAAATTTCTCTAAATTTTATAAGGTTTTATGATTAAGTGTAACTCAAATATTTATTTTGTAAAAAAGCTTGAATCGAACGTTACGTGTTATTTTATACTTGAGTTAGCAAGCCAAAAAAGGAGACGAACAAATGTACACCATAGGGGAATTATCTAAAAAGACGGGGGTTACAATTCGAACCCTTGATTATTATGATGAAATCGGTCTGTTAAATCCTGCTTCTACGACAAAAGGGGGACACAGACTATATGGGGAAGCGGAACTACTTCGACTAGAACAAATTTTATCATTAAAATTTTTAGGATTTTCATTGGATAAGATACGTTACATTTTGTAAGAACCTTCAGCTTCATGGGAGGAAGCACTTGGTGAACAATTATTAATGGTGGAAGAACAGAAAAAGCATATCGAAGAATTAGAACAATCTTTACGTGCTATCTTATATACGATTGAAATTGAAAAGGAAATAAAATGGGATTTAGTTTTTGGCATCATGCATTTATTTCAAAAGAAGAACAATGAGATCGATACGATACTGGATCGTCATATGAGTAAAGAGCACAAGGAAAAGATGCTGTCGGTTAATGGATGAAGATAAATTGGAGATATGGGTGGAGCTTATTAATGAAATAAAAGAGCATTTACATGTCGCTCCCGAATCCGAAATCGCTCAAAAGCTTGTAGACCGTTCAATGGAAGTTGTTTATGACATGTTTGGCAATGATGAAGCATTTCTTGATAATGCCTGGAATGCAATTAATGAAGAATGTGATGGTATTATGTTTTATCCAATGACGAAGGAGGTTGTAAATTTTATAAATAAAGCAAGATTGCAAAAGAATAGGGGGAGACGTTTAAAGTGAAAAATGCTGTTGAAATGAAAAATGTAACGAAAACATATGGTAAAAAAGTAATCGCATTAAATGGCTTATCGTTAACGATTAAAGCAGGAATAACGTTTTCCTTGCTTGGTCCAAATGGTTCAGGAAAATCAACAACAATTCGTATTTTAACTTCCTTAGCCTATCCAGATGAAGGAGAAATTCGAATTTTTGGTCAAAAGAAGCTAGATAAACATTTAATTGGTTGCGTTTCCCAATCGTCTGGCGTCGATCCGATGGGAACGGGAAGAGAAAATTTAATGCTTCAAGGAAGAATTTATGGACTTAAAGGAAAACGGTTAAAAGAGCGAGTGGACGAATTACTACATGCGTTTCATTTACAAAAAGATGCTAATCGATTAAGTAAAAACTATTCTGGTGGCATGAAAAGGAAGCTCGATCTGGCAATGGGGATTATCCATCGGCCAAAACTGCTGTTTCTAGATGAACCGACTACAGGATTGGATCCAGAAGCACGGAAGGATCTATGGGCTACCATTAAGCAGTTACAACATACAGAAGAAATGACAGTCATTCTTACTACGCATTATATGGAAGAGGCAAACGAATTATCCGATTGGATTGCTTTTATTAATGATGGAACTGTTGTCGTAGAAGGAACAGCAGAGGAGCTAAAAAGTAAAGTTGGTAAAGATACTGTTACTATTAAATGCGATGATGAGAAACGCGCATATATCATTTTACAAGCATCGTATAAAACAACATTAAAGGATAATAATCAATTGCTGATTATGGTGACGGAAGGGGAACGGAAACTGGCGGAAATTTTGGAAAAATTAAAAGAAAACGAAATTAATGTTTCTTCTATCACCGTTTCCAAGCCTGATCTAGGAGATGTATACCTTCTATACACAGGCAAAAAATTAAAGGTAGCGGAGGAAAAAGAATGAAACGATGGTCGGATACACTATGGATCTTTATTCGCTCTATAAAAATTTATTTTCGTGTCCCGTTTATTGTCTTAATGACGATTATCCAGCCCATATTATGGATGTTTCTATTTGGTGAAGTATTTTCAAGTATGGCAGATATTCCAGGATTTGGCGGTGAATCCTATATTGAATATCTAGGACCTGGTATCGTTATGATGAGCACGATGATGGCTGGAGCTTATGCTGGTTTAGGGATCATTAACGATCACAGAGAAGGGATTCTCGACCGGTTATTAATTTCACCGATTCACCGTTCTGCAATAGCGATGGGTGGTTTATTGCAAGAAGCTGCAACGATGGTTATTCAAGCACTACTTATGATTGGTGTCTCAGCTTTATTAGGAGCAACATTTTCAGGGGGGTTAATAGGAATTATCCAACTTACAATAATTGCTGTTTTATTAGGGCTGGGAATGGGGATGTTATCAACCAGTCTTGCACTATTCCTTTTAAAGGAGGAAAGCCTAACTGCTGCAGTCAGTTTTATTACCATGCCGCTGTTATTTCTTTCAGGAATGTTCATTCCACTTGAACTGGTACCCGACTGGATTGAAAAATTTGCTGCTATTAACCCGCTTAATTGGGCTGTCGAAGCTGGAAGAGAGATCATCACTACACAACCAGATTGGTCGATTGTAATACCTAATAGTAGTTACTTGCTACTCTTGTTTATTATCGCTTGTGTCCTTGTTCTTTTAGCATTTCGAAAATATCAAAAATCGTTGTAAATAGAACAGTTAAACTATTTGTTTAAATATCCATTGATCCAAGTTATTTTTAGAAAAATTGGGCAGGATCAACCGTTTCTTCATTTCTAAGTTTAAGAAAAAAATCAATAGTATGGAAGGAAGATGAGTTAGTGAAATTTAGAGATTTTTCTGCAGCACAAATACGGATAGCAAGACCTACAATAAATTTGCGGAAGTCATTCGGTTTTATGTAACTAGTAGTAATCAACCCCACTTCCATGCTATGAAGCGAACCGTGGTGGGGTGTTGAGTAACCCCCGAAGCCTGGTAATATCAACGATCCTGACCATGTGAGATTTTAAGTGGAATAACGGACTGCCACAGATTCATAATTTCAGTGAGATCATTTATGTTGTGGTCATAAAAGGTAGGTCATCCCAAAAGTAAATATACTTTAGAAGGGATGACCTTAGAAGAAAACATTTATATGTGAACTCCAGAATTTTTTACATTATAAATAATATTTGATCGTTCTATAGAGTCAATATCAATAGGGAGTAGTAAAATACTATCACCTAGAAGGGTTAACGAAGGTGTTTTTGCATTAGCTGAATTGGTAGCATTTACATGAAGTACACTTACCCCAACATAAGCTCCATCAACTATTTCATCCATTAATTGGCTGTTTGTAAGGGTAACTTTATCGGAAGTGACATTTCCTGTTGATTCAATATTTACATTTCCACTTGATATAGAAATAGATTCACTTACATCTAAAATTTCATCCATTAATTCACCTTCTGTCATTAGAACCTCGCTTGGTTGCGACCCTTTTTTGTCGAAATTTCCTGTATCATTTATAGAAACATTAACACTACTACTTGTACCGTTAGCTGCATCTACGATCTCATCAACTAATTCACCACCAATAATTTCAAGTTTATTTCCAGAAACCTTAGCTGATGAGGTCATGGTAAACTCCATAACTGTTTTGGTAAAATCATCTTCAAAATCCACAGTTTCATCAATAAGTTCACCTTCGGTAATTTTTAATTCATCACTATCTATTTTACTCGTATTGTTCAGATTTATCTTTATTTCAGAATCATAAGATAATTCACCATCCATTACCTCGTCAATTAATTCACCTTCTTCAATAAACAACTGTTTTCCATAAAAATTTGAAGAATCATTAAAATTGATTTGAATATTTGAAGTATAAAACCCCTCACCATCTAAGGTTTCATCAATTAATTCACCTTCATAAACAAATAAGACGGGACTAGTAACATTTGAAGTTCTTATTACATTAACATTTATAGTTGAGGTGGAAATACTTTCCATATCAAGTAATTCATCAATAAGTTCACCATCTTCTACTTCTAGCTTAGTCAGTACATTAACGTTTCCAGTATCCACAAATTTCACTTCAATTGCACTAGATTCAATGTCTTCAGAGTCAATTAATTCATCGATTAATTCTCCATCAATAATCGTAACTGATTCAGATGATACGTTACTAGATTCATCAACATTAAGATTTATTTTACTATTTGAAATTACTCTACCATCTATAATTTCATTAATTAATTGCCCTTTATATATTCTAAGTATTCCCATGTTTGTATCTAAGTTTGATTTGATGTTAGCACTATTCGTAATATTAACATTAATATTTTCAGCGTTAATGGTCGTGGAATCTGAATCAGAAGGTATGTTTATAACACTTTCAATCAAACTTCCACCACCAATATGTAATGTGGAGTCATGATTAGCTAAAGTAACATTTGCTGAATTATTGATATTTACGTTTACGGTACTTTTAGAAGCGATAGTCCCAATGATTAAATCTTTAATTAAAGCTGGCTCTATAGAATAAGTATCTTCAAGAATATTATTACTTTCATCGTAGTTTTTTTCTCCTACAATAAGAGTATTTAAAAGTTCTACATTGGCGCTATTATCAATATTTATAGTAACTGAGGCGCCTTCCCCTATATTTCTGATTAAACTAGGGATAAGTGAACTTGGGTTTGTATCGAAATGAAAATGATCAATTGTTAAATTTTTATAGTCCGAAATAGAAAGTACTATGTTTGAATATGGTTCTATATCAATTGGTGATGATGAAGTAAATGGAGTTTTTTCACCACCATCTTTTTGTATATAAATGCCCTCATACATATTACTCGTTGAACTAGGTCTAAGGGTGGAGGAGGGGGATGGGATAGGTAGTTCTTTATCATAGGTTATGTTTCCAGATCCAGTTTCTTTAAGAATTAAGTTCCCGACTCTTTTTACATTTATATCACCGGATCCATCATCAATAAAGACTTTTTGTGTAACATCTTTAACGTTTATATAACCAGCATCATCTGTAATATCAACATCACCATTCACTCTGCTGACAAGAACATCGCCGGACCTGTCTACTATTTTTATGGAACTGTTAATATTAAATAATTCAATACTACCAGAGCCATCCTCAATTTCTAATGTTTGATTTGAGATTGGAGCATCCAAAAGGTTACTATTATTTACAGTTATATTTCCAGATTTGTCTTTTATTGATAAATTCCCCGTATTTTCAATATAAATGTCTTTTTTATTATCAGTAATCGAGATTTCTCCAGAAAGATCATATAATTCGAGGCTGCTTTCTTCATCAATTATTTCGATATTTAAGTTAGGCGGCAAAGTAATTAATAAATCGATTAATTCATTTTTTCCAACCTTTGGATTGATTAATAAATAAGCGATATCCTTATCTTGAGTTAAGCTAAAGTCCATGTTATCAAGATTATTTATAGTTGTTAAATTAGCATCTATAGATGTAGCATTAGGAGTGCCTCGAATCGTAAGTTTGTTGATTGAAGAATGAATAACTAATTTTGTTATATTGTTTTGAGATACAGGCAATTGTTTGGCATAAGCAAGAGCTGGAGTTCTAAAAATAGAAGTGAACAATAAGATAATGAGAAGTGAAAATAAGAATTTTTTCACAAGACCCCTCCTGGTAATATTTATATTTAGTGTGATTATATAACAGAATATGTAAATATTTAAGATGGAAATAGTTAAAAAATGTTAATTATACAAAAAAGGAATTCGTATTAATTTTTATAATTCAAGTCACGGGTTCACTGTTTTGGAAAATTGCTTGTCAATCCAACAATATAGTGGGTTATCCTCTTTGCCCGCGCTATTTAAAATGTGGTCATAAGCCTTACAAGGAGGCATAGCTACGCGAAAATCGAAAAACGATTGATTACATATTAGAAAATAGTGGTTTGATTTTATAGAAGAATGGAAGACTTATCGTAATAAAGTCAGTTTTCCTAAAAACAGACCAATAAAGAATTGGTCCGAATAAACTTGGAATGTTAAATACAATTGGAGGTATTTTTACTGGAATTTACTCACACTAGGTTGCTTGTAGACAATTATAAAGAATATTTTGTATTTTATAGAGATGTATTGGGTTTAACGTCACTTGGGGAGATGAAAACTCTAATTATGCTAATTTCAAATTTAATGGTGCTACTCTAGGCGCTTTTTGAACGCAAACAGATAGCTGAAGCTATTGATGACGAATATTCTGTTGATATTGAAAAGGCTGATCGAACAGTGTTGATTTTTAAAGTGAAAAACGCGGAAGAGACATATCAAGAAATAAAATATAAAGTAGAGTTTATTACTAAACCAAATGAACAAAGGATTGGGGTATTAAGGGTACTCATTTTAGAGATCTTGCTGTGATCACTTTTAGAAATCGAAAGGGTCCAAGAATAATAATAAACAACTCATATATTTTTTGAAGTAACGTGTCCATTAGTGGAATGAGGATTACTAAACTGATTAAATTTTATTTCAAAGCTAAATAAAACAGAAGGGTAGATTAGAAATCAATCAAAGTAGTTTGTACATGTAAATAAAAACGTTTTATAGTTTACATAATATATATTATCGGAAGTTATTGAACGAAAAATATTTTTATCTCAAAATCAAAGTATTCTTAAGATAGTGAGACAAGACTAAAAAAATTACTATGAATCATAGTAATTTTTTTTATAGTTATTTAGTTAGTTCATCTGGGTCAATTTTCTGCAATGGTTTGCTTGCTGGTCCGTTAATTACTTCACCGGTATAAGAAAATCGTGAACCATGACATGGACAATCCCATGTACGTTCTCCTGAATTCCATTCCACTTCACAACGTAAATGTGTACAAGTTGTATCTACAATATGAACTTGATTTTCTTTATCCTTATAAACTCCAGCTCGATTGCCATTTATTCGTGTAACCGTTGCCTGATCCGATTGTAATTGTTCTATATAAGGATTTGTGTTATCAAGCTTTCCTTTTATCATATGTTTTGCTACATCGGTATTAATTTGCGTGAACTTTCGTATCGATGGATCTGCTTTAAATCGTGATGGATTAAAAACATCGGCGTATTCACTTGTCTCGTTTATAATTAAGTCACTTAATAATCTTGCGGCAACTGTGCCATTTGTCATGCCCCATTTACGGTAACCGGTTGCAACAAAAACTTTAGGTTGTGATTTTTTTAGTTTCCCGATATAAGGAATTTTATCTAATGTTGTTAAATCCTGTGCTGACCAGCGGTAATCATATGATTTTACTTGAAAATGTTCATCAGCAAACGCTTGTAGAGCTTTGTAATGCTCATGTGTCTGTTTTCCTTGCCCTGTTTTATGGTTTTCACCACTAATTAACCATAGTTTTTTTCCATTCCAATTCGTTGTGCGAACGGATCTAGTTGGTGACTCTGCATTAATATACATACCACCTGGGTATTCCTTAGCTGATTGAACAGCCAATACATAAGCCCTCTCTGCATACATTTTCGTAAAATAAAAGCTGTCTCGATCATAAAAAGGAAAGTGAGATGCAGAAATGATATAATTACATTTAATTCGATGGCCTTCTTTTGTTATAATCGAAGGATTTGTACGATTATCATCCATATCAACAGCAACCGTATTTTCATAAATATTTAAACCGTTTTTTATACTTGCATCAAGTAAGGCAGTTAAATATTTTAAAGGATGAAACTGCGCCTGGTTTTTCATTTGTAAAGCGGATTTCATTGGAATTTTTAGCGGCATCTGATCTAATAATTCACTCTTTATTTTTATTTGATCGTAAGCATTTTTTTCTTTTTCTAAATCATGCTGCCATTTTTCACAATTGGTAAAAATATATGCATGTTCTTTTCGGTAATCACATTCAATTGTTAATTCTTTTACCGTATTTTCGATAAATTGCTTCGCTTCATCCATTGCTTTATAATAAAGCATAGCCTGATCTACTCCAAAATGTTGGATAATTTCATCGTAAATCAGGCCATGTTGAGCAGTAATTTTAGCTGTTGTATGACCGGTAGTTCCCTTTAGAATAGGGTTTGCATCAATCAGTGTTACGTTGATATTATTTTTTGTCAACAAATATGCTGCTGTAATACCTGTAATCCCTCCGCCAACTATCCCTACTTCCGTATCGATGGACGTATCTAATGGCGGAAATTCTTTTATCGATGCTGTATCACGCCAATAAGAATGTGATTGAGAAGGTAATTGAGAATGAGCCAAATTTCCCCGCTCCTTTCAACTTTATTTATAACTAGTATGGACATAGCTAGTTTATTTTAGTCTCTGCAAATAGGTTTAGTTTATAAAAAATAGGTAATTTTTTAAATGAGGTGAGTATCATGCTAAAGCACGCAATACTTAGTGGACGTGTTCAGGGAGTTGGTTTTCGTTTCATGGCAAAGCAAAAAGCAGATGAATTAGGAGTTAAAGGATGGATCAAAAATAATGATGATGGAACAGTAGAGCTAGAAGCAGAAGGAAATAAAGCCCAATTAGAACGATTTATGGTGGCATTAGAAAACGGTCTTAATCCGTTCATCAAGGTTACGCATATCGAACAAAAAACTTGCGAAGAGGATAAAGGCTATACAAAGTTTTCCATCAAATAATTAAAAGTTAAAGTATCTAACTCGCCAAGGTAACATATGCTTTATCACATAAATTCAAGTATATTTCTGGAAACAACTATTTTGTTTCTCTTCATAAAAAGCAAGCTGCTCTATTCTAAGCAGCTTGCTTTTTATGAGCTGGAAAATTATAAAATTTGTTTATAGGTATCCATATCTTACGCTAGTGCCTAGCTTCTAAACGATCACTTGCGCTTTTGTTTTTATTCTTATTGTTCTTCAAAAAATTTACGATTTAGCTCAATGTATTCAGTTTCCTCTTCTGGAACTTCATCTTCCATATAAATTGCTTCTACTGGGCATACTGCTTCACATGCGCCACAGTCAATACATATATCAGGATCAATATAAAACATATCTTTTCCTTCTTCTATGCAATCAACAGGGCAAACTTCTACACATTCTCCTGATTTTTCATCTTTACAAGCTGACGTAATAACAAAAGCCAAGACGGCTCTCCTCCTTCTTTCCATTAAACCAAATATATTAATAAATAATGTACTAGTTATTATAACGTATTTTCAACAAAAAATGAAAGTAATAATAGGTTATTTAACGTTTCTTTATGAAAGAAGTATAACTAAATTTACTCTATATAATTAATCGACAAATTTTTGCCAAACTGTATGATTTCCAGTTTGAAAAGCCCATGCATCATCAATTTTACTTTAAAAGCAATGCTTAAGATTGCTTTGAGTTTTGTTCGGTATGATGCAGTTTCCAGTTGTTTATTAGTAAAACGATCCGTTCCGTTGCTTGATTAGCTGACTCACCAGTTAGAAGGTTTATTTTTTCAGCAAATGGCCGAAAAAGTCAGCTGCATGTATATATATGGACTAGGAACGATGTAATTGACCTTGTCCATCTGCAGAACAATGACAAACCAAAAAATTTGTTTCTGCAACTTATTTAAGTATTTCAAACGTAAACCAAACTCCTAATGACCATGAACTAGTGATGAGCATGGGATTCAATAAAAAAGACTTGAAATGAACAAAACAAGCTCTTCCTCAGCTAATTAACCTCTTCAAAATATTCTTTGCGAAACCCGCCAATACGATTACTGTTATCAATAATAAAATAAAACTCATCGGTCTCATTTTTAACATCATACATTTTTCCTGGTGTTAATTTTCTATTCACAATATATTTTTTAGCATTGGTATGAACACATTTTAATTGCTTCATTGTTTCTCTGTTTTCCCAGTTTAAATGGATCATTATAATGACACTCCTCTCCGCTATTAGTTTACATAATAATTTTATTGTTAACTAAACTTCATCAACATCAAACAAACGTTCATATTCTTCGTAGCCTTCTTCTTTAAGCTTCTCCTTAGGGACAAATCGCAGTGCTGCAGAATTAATACAATAACGAAGTCCGCCTTGGTCTTTTGGACCGTCTTCAAATACATGACCTAAATGCGAATCAGCATCCTTGCTTCTTACTTCTGTACGTATCATCCCATGTGATGTATCCAGCTTTTCTTTAAGCTGATAATCGTCTATCGGTTTCGTAAAGCTTGGCCAACCACAGCCAGCATCATACTGATCTTTTGACGAAAATAGTGGTTCTCCTGAGACAATGTCTACATAAATACCTTCTTGATCATTGTTCCAGTATTCGTTTTGAAACGGTCTTTCCGTTCCGTTTTCCTGGGTAACATGGTATTGGATCGGTGTCAACTTCTTTTTTAAGTCTACCTTATTTACCTTGCTTTTCCAATGTTTATTGATAAAATCCTCCCTGCCGGAACCTTTTTTATAAAGACGATAATGAAAAGATTGTTTTTTATAATATTCCTGATGTTGTTCTTCAGCTGGGTAAAAAGGTTTTGCAGGAAGAATTTTCGTCACAATTGGTTTGGAAAACTTACCACTTGCTTCTAATGCTTGCTTTGACGCTTCGGCTTGTTGCCTCTGTTGTTCGTTATGATAAAATATTGTAGTATGGTACGATTCACCTCGATCATTAAATTGTCCATTAGGGTCTGTTGGGTCAATTTGCTGCCAAAAGGTATCTAATAACTTTTGATAAGGCATCATCGTTGGATCAAACTCTATTTGTACTGCTTCCACATGACCTGTAGTATTTGAACAAACCTGTTCATACGTAGGATTTGGCACAGTACCTCCTGTGTAGCCTGATGTTATCCGGATGACCCCAGGACGATTATCAAATGGTTCAACCATACACCAAAAGCAGCCCCCAGCAAATGTTGCATATTCTTTCGTTGTGTCACTCATTATCCATCATCCCCTCATTCTTTTCCTCTATTTTTCCCTGAATAGAAGAAAAAATCAAGCTGGGCGCATTATTTTAAATAAATAATTTCGGTACAGATTTTCCTTTTTGTTGTTCATCCTCTATTATAGACGGTTCATTTGCTTTTTCCGATTCTAATTCGGTTTGATCTGATTTCGGTAATTCCGATTCGTCTTTTTTATTTTCTTCCGTTTCTTCCTTTTCTTCTTCATCTGTATCATCTTCTGTATCGTCTAAGGATTTAAAAGCCTTCATCATGCGAAACATTGCTGGTAAATTCTTTACCATGGGTCCATATTCCTTTACAATAGGAGCAGCATTTTGTACGACATTTATAACCTGTTGCATATTATCTAATGCACCGCTTAAGCCACCAATTCCTTTACTAACACCCCCTCCAGCACCCGTGCTTGCTCCGGATTGTGGCTGTAACAAACTTAATAGATTTTTTAATTTACCTCCTTTCGTAGCTGCCTGTTGCATCCCCGAAAAATTGCCTCTGGAAAAAGGACCAGCTTGAAAGGGTGCATTTTGAAAATTACGCGGTTGAAGTTGTTGAAATGGTCTAAAATTATTTCCCATATTGCCTTGTTGCATATGGAATGGAAAGTTAACCGATCGTTGTGGGGAAAACACCATGTTGATATGCCTCCTTTCTTTATGCTATTACCTATATTAGTGTACGTAGACCTAAAGAAAAAGTGTAGGCATTTATTGAATTACTATGGTTTACAGAGGAATTATAAAGTTTAGCATGAAGCTGTTAGACGAATGAGGAGTTGTTACGGATTTAGATAAACGAAGCATAAAAATTAGTCAATCGAAAAAAATAGCGACTTTTTCTTTGCTGAATATTTCCCGGGCAACCGCATATAGCTACAGCATTTGCAAATAATTCGTATTCATTTGCCGAATATTGCAGAAGATCACAGTAATAGGTATGTAACTAAGAACAAAATTTAGGAGCACTCACTTATTAGCGTACAAACTGGGAACTGCTGCTGACAGGATAATGTGCAACTTCATGAAGGGTTCCTTTCTTTTTTTCATCTTGAAACAGATAAAGTTCATTTGTAGACTTCCTTAAGAAATCTCGGTGCATTGCTATCGCAAGTATACCCCACTTCTATTGCAACGCCTTTTAGTCGATGTTAAAAATTATTCAGCATATAAAATTAACTGTATTTTTCTTAATAGTAAAAAATTAATCAAACGTTTGTTTGAAACTTGAGTAATTAGGAATAGTGTTAGGAAAATGCGGATTAACAATATTGAAAAGTCCAACCTCCCCACTAATTCATAGAGAAATTGAACTTTTTCATTGCTTTATTAAAGTGCCCTTTAACGATCGGGAATTATTCAATTTGAAAGCACCTATAGCCAAGCAAGTCTCCAGAGGTATTCAGTAGAGATCATCCACATCAAAACTTTTGATATAAAAAACGACCTGTAAACATTCAAAACGAAAACTCAAGGATCGAGCTAACACGCCTATGAATGACATTTCATTGTTTTTAGACAACAATGAAAATATTACCAAATTTTATACGATAGGTAGACAGGTTCTGAATATAATTTAATATGGATTAAAACAGAATTAAAATTCCCAAATGCAACCGATTCAAGATATGATCGGGGTTTCCAAGATTTTTCTGAAGTTAATAGCAGAGAAAAATAACATGAATCAATTCAAATTTGAATCGAATGATTTTGAATAAAGCATACACGAACAAGGTAAATAGTGTCATTTCCTTCGTTCCATTCTCATCCTCACCTTTATGAGCTTCGGGTGCTGATTAGGGAAATACTGTTACAATTACACCATCCATATTGTTACCTGATATTTCATAACGAAGATTGGTCGGCACATGAATGGTAGTATTCTTAGGAACAGGATGATAAAAGATCTTATATTTTTCTCCATTTACATTAGCAGAAATGTTTTTTTCTTCTTTTAGGTAATCCATATATTCTTCTAGAGCAAAATTCTTTTTTTTCATAATCGCGCTGTGAGGCAAACCAACATAACGGATATGCCATGGTTCATATTTAATTCCAGTAATATCAGTTTTATCCTGTGGATACCGTAATATAAAGCCGTATTTCCAGGCATTTTCTTTCAGCCACTTTCCTTCAGGTGCCCGATCCATTTTCGTTAAGCTTGATCCTACATCAAGTGATAAGCCTGAATTATGTTCACTATAACCTGCTGGCAAGGCATAATCCGCCCCCATTTCTTGGTAAAGCACACTTTGCTCAACAAAGTCTCGAAAGCCACTACTAATTAAAAAATGACTAACCCCTTCCTTTTCAGCATCATTGATCATCTGTGAAAATTTTTGTGTTATTCCTTTTGACAGATAAATATTCGTATCAAGCAACCCGTATCCATTTATCAATTCTTTATGTTTAGATAAATTTACGATATCTAATTTCACACTCTCTTGGCGAATAGGATATTTACTGTTGATTAAGAGCAGATTTCCTTGATAGATCTGTTCTTTTGAAATCTCTTCCTTCTGGAGATTTTCAGAAGTCCCTATATTATCTTTATGATTTTGATCATATTTTTGAATAACTACTTTATCCTGAAAAAACAGTGCTTTATTAATGAAAGTAACTCCTGCAAAACCTAAACATAATAAAAACAACAATAAATATCCCCACTTCTTCATTTTCAGTTTCCTCCTTGATCTTATATACTTAAAGGATAGGAAAAACTATTTAAAAAAAGAGTGGGGTAAATTTTAAATTTTTCTTAAATCTTTTTTAGCTTGATTATTTGGTTCACTTTTTGTGGTAAACCACTTCAAAAATCGTACGTATTAAAACTACTTTGGACAGTAATCAATCTATTATGTTGCTCAACAATATTTTTAGCAATGAACAAGCTAAGACGGTAAACGAATTGCATCATGTATGTGTCAACCCTAGAGTGGGGACATAACGGTTTACTAGAAGAATACCATTACAATTCAGAGAAAGTAGTCTCATTAGATTCTCTAAGACAACTGCAAGAAGCTGTTGTAACGAGATCTCAAGAAGGTAGACACTAAGTACTTAAGTGTTAAACGATAATGTTAATTTCAAAAAGATACCCAACATTCCCAATAAATAGAAAAACTTGAGGTATATATCCTCAAGTTTTTTACTCATCATGTAACGTATAAATTTCCCATAATTCATCAAAAACAGGTAATGCCGTAGGAAAAGGACTATTCCATTCTAAGTAGTTGCTAATTTCATCATAATTCGTGGACTGCTTGGGGAAATTGTGATCGGAAAATGCCCAATCAGCTAATCGGCACGGATCATCAGGCGGTTTTTTTCCTCGGAAAGTCATTAAAAAATGATAAAAGGATCGTGATTGCAATTGCCTCTCCTCCTTTTATTCAGAGTTATTCATAAATGCTTCATGTTTTCGTTGTTTTTTTCGATGTACAATTGTAGCGAGATAAATGCTGATTTCATATAAAATGATTAATGGAATAGCAACGACAATTTGTAATACAAAATCGGGCGGCGTTACAATAGTACCGATGATAACAAGAATAAAGTAAGCATATTTTCTAGTCTTTCTCATAAACTGTGGTGTTAAAATACCTAAGGCGGTTAAAAACATAGCAATTACTGGAATTTCAAACAAAACAGCAAAAGGGACAGTTACACGAATTAAAAATCCAAAATACTTGTTAACTGTAAACATTTCATTAAACATCCCATCGTTTAATGAAAGTAAAAAAGGCAAGATTAATTTAACGAACATAAAATAACCAAACACTAATCCGCCAATAAACAGTAAAAATACTGCTGGGATATAGGCAACCGTTGCTTTTCTCTCATTTGCTGTCAGACCTGGCCTTACAAACAACCAAACTTGTAAAGCAAAAATAGGCAGTGTACAAGCAATTGCTACTACACTGGCAAGCGTAAAATAAATCCAAATAATTTCCCCGGGACTAATAACTGTTAGTTTAAAACCTATATCACCTTGGAAAAAAAGATATATATCCTTTGAAAATATAAATCCAACAAGGAAAAATAGGATAAAAAATATTGCAGTTACAATAATCCTGTTTCTTAATTCAGCCAAATGACCCGTTATGTTCATTTCTTTCTCATCAATAGTTTGATTCTTAGACATCCTGTCACTCTCCCACACCATACAGCAAAATAAAATGATTGGTTAACAGATTTAAAAGTAAAAGAAGATGCAAGGATTTCACCTTACACCTTCTTTTATCCGTTTTTACTTTGATGTATGGTTTTCAGCGTTTCCTGATGAATCCCCGTCGGAAGCAATGCCCTTTGTTGCATTTTTAAATTCTTTTAACGAATTACCAAATGCCTTACCTATTTCCGGAAGCTTTGCTGGTCCAAAAATGACTAAAGCAATAATAAGTATTAAGACTAACCCGGGTATACCAATATTTTGAAACATCTCCCCACGCCCCTTTATTTGTTGTTGTTTTCTTGCTCTGAAATTATTTTCTTTGTCTCATTGATTTCCTCTTTTGCATCGCTTGTCAAATCATTTGCCGACTTTTTAAACTCTCTTAATGTTTGACCAGCCGCTTTACCTATTTCCGGTAATTTCTTGGGACCGAAAATGACTAAAGCAATAACCAAAATTAAAATCAATCCAGGAAAGCCTATATTAGACATTTTTACACCTTCTTTATAGAATGATTTTCTTCAACCTGTGTGTTCAAAAAGAGAGTTCGTAACGAAATTAATTATAAAGCGCTTTAAGTGTAACATGTTTTTATATAATGAGACAAGCAACATACGCTTTATATTGACAGATTATTAATTCTGGAAATCCCTCCCGTATTACTTTTTTCGATCATACTGAAGAAAGTAAAAATCATATGGGTTTTTCTCATCTTTTTCCTCTCGCTCTTTGGCAGTTAGCTCCCATTCTGCTTCAGAGAATTGCGGAAAATACGTGTCACCTTGAAACGCATGATCAATCCAAGTAATGTACATACGATCAGCGAACGGCAACATTTGTTCATAAATTTTTGCACCACCAATTACAAAATACTCCTTCTCCGGGTCCGCTTGATTCCATTCTAGAATTTTATTGATATCGGAAACAACTTCTATTTCCGGGGGGAAATCTCCCCCACTCCTTGAAAGAACAATATTCTTACGGTTTGGCAGTGGTTTTCCAATTGAATCAAACGTTTTTCTGCCCATAATTATTGTTTGATGCGTTGTCTTTTCTTTGAAAAAGCGTAAATCTCTGGGCAATCGCCAAGGGAGGCGGTTATTCAAACCGATCACATGATTTTTATCCATTGCAACAATGAAGGATATCATCGATCCACTTCCTTTCCTATTTATCCCACATCTAACTGGCAGTAAGCCCCCCGCCTCGAGGAGTAAGAGGGTTCAAAGAAGTCTAAGTAGGGGATAACTGCCTGTAAATGTCCGATTGGTTTAACTAACCTCATGAGTAGTGGATGAGAAAAAACCCCCACTCATGGAAGTTTCACTTTATACTGCAATTGGTGCTTTAATAGCTGGATGTGGGTCATAACCAATAATTTCAAAATCAGTAAGGTCAAAATCAAAAATAGAGGATTTTTCCTTATTTATTTTAAGTTGTGGCATGGCTCTTAACTCTCTTTTTAGTTGGGTCTTCACTTGTTCTACATGATTCACATAAATATGTGCATCTCCAAGCGTATGAACAAATTCTCCAGGTTGTAAATCACATTCATGAGCAATAAGATAGGTTAACAACGCATAACTTGCAATATTAAACGGAACTCCTAAAAACACATCACCACTTCTTTGGTATAGTTGACAAGACAGCTTCCCATCTGCAACGTAAAATTGAAATAACGTATGACAAGGTGGAAGTGCCATAGATGGAATGGCTTCTGGATTCCATGCGGAAACAATATGTCTTCTGGAGTCTGGTTTTGTTTTGATGGATTCAATAACGTCTTTTAATTGATCAATCGTCTCGTTTTGCGATGTTTTCCATTTACGCCATTGCTTTCCATAGACATCACCCAGATCACCATAGGTCTTTGCAAAAGTATCGTCTGTTAAGATCTTACTTTTAAAAATCTCCATCTGCTCTTGATAGCGTTCATTAAATTCAGGATCTGTTTGTGAACGGATACCGAAATTCGTCATATCCGGACCTTTATAATCACTGCTCTGAACCCACTTGGCAAACGCCCACTCATTCCAAATATTATTGTTATGCTGTAACAAATATCTAATATTTGTATCACCTTTAATAAACCAAAGCAGTTCACTGGCTACTAATCGAAAAGGAATCCGTTTCGTCGTTAATAGCGGAAAGCCTGCTTGTAAATCAAATCGCATTTGATAGCCAAATACGGAATAAGTACCTGTATTCGTTCGGTCTGTTTTTTTAATACCAGTTGTTAAAATATGTTTACATAAGTTCAAGTAAGCTGCTTCACCACTAACCATATGTAATTCCTCCAAACTTCTATATCTTATCTGTCTCATTGTACCATAAAAACAAAACTTGTCTCTAAGTTTGTAATATAAACGTAATTCATAAACAGCAAAATCCTACATAATCCTATAACAAATATAGAATTATACGATTCATCTTAACTACTTCAATAATCTTACCTCACGGAACTATGGAAAGGGGAGTGTGTATGAACAGTCAACTAGAGTATGCAGTGAAACGTTCTTTATTGTATGGTTTTGTATTAACCCAGCCGTTTGTCAATTATGTCGGGGCATACCCGGAGCTGCAAAATAAAACTTCAACCGATCAATTAGAAGTTAGTAAACACGAAGAATCCGACCGTACAGTACAAAGAAAATTACATACGTTACCTTATTTTGATCAGAAAACCAGTAACTTTGATAACAAGTTGAAACAGATGATTGTCCATTCTCACAATGAGTACCAATTATCTGTTAATGGGAAAATAAATAAAACAACAACATTCATACCTAGAGACGCAGAAACGGAATACAAAAAGCAACTACAAAACTTTGCACAAGAATTACAACCAGGGGTGCATCATGAGAAAGTAAAAATCATCCAAAAATCCTTACAATATTTTGGCTACTATGAAGGAAAACTAGATGGTATTTATGGACCATTAACAAAAACAGCTTTAGAAATTGCGGAGGATGAGCTTGATCTAGAATTAATTTCAAATTCTGAAGCAAGTGCTTCTACTCCACAAGCGCAAACAACCTCTTCTGCCTTTGTACCTAGTAATAAGGAAACGAATAATCAAGCTAACAATAAAGAGATAAAAGCGGAAAAAACGGTACAGGAGGTTAATAAACCTAAGGAAGTCAAAAAAGCTGAAGTATCAGGTGTCAATGGTTCTTCCATCATCGAGGAGGCTCGTGCCCAAATCGGCACTCCGTATGTTTGGGGCGGCTCTTCTCCAGGCGGCTTTGATTGCAGTGGTTTTATTCAATATGTTTTTCAAGCAGAAGGCATTACTATCCCTAGAACCGTAAGTGATATATGGAATTTTTCGAAGCCGATTTCTGAACCTTCCATTGGTGATCTTGTTTTCTTTGAAACGTATAAGCCCGGTCCATCACATTTAGGGATTTATGTAGGTAATGGCAACTTTATTCATGCTGGAGAGTCAAGAGGAGTTGAAATAAGTGAATTAAGTAACCCGTATTGGGAATCACGCTACTTAGGCGCTAAACAAGTAAAGCAATAATAATTCATTTTATTCATTAGAAAAACTCGGCTTATCGCCAAGTCTTTATGGCGAAAGCGATAAGCCGAGTTTTTCTTATACGATAAAGTGAAACTTCATTCAGTAGGAGTTTGCTTCCTTCTCCTACTGAATGTTAGTACCACAAGGGTAGGATCTAAAGGCCCTTGAACCAATCGGGCATTTAGGTGCCGTTTTTCTCATAAAGTTGCAAAATGATAAGCAGATCTATGAAATGTGAAAAATATGGCTCATTACATGCGGGATAAACCCTAAAATTTTATACTTTCCTATAGTACTATAGTACAAAAATACAAAAAATAGAGCGTTTTTAACAAGTTGGATAAACACCCTCTCCCAAGGAAACGCTCTATTTTGGCAAACGTTTAATACTCTGGATTTGTCCATGTATAATGAATAAACTTTACGAATTCACCGTACATTTCAAATGAGTTCTTTTCTGTTTTTTCATGAATAAAGCCGTTTTTTTGTAACACTTTTTGAGATGAAATATTGTTCATCGTTGTTTTAGCATGTAGCTGCCTTAGACTCGTTGCAATGGAATCTTTGAGTAAAAGACTTAATGCTTGAGTAGCTACTCCTTTTCCTGTATGAATTTTGCCAATACGATAACCTAAGTGTCCAACTTTTCGATTGTCATTCAGATCAACTATATTTATTCTCCCTAAAATATTATGACTATCTTTAATTAAATAAAAACTTGCCCTCCCTTCACTTTGGTCCTCAAGCAATGCTTCATGTCTAACTAAAAAGTTTGGTATATGATAATACTCATCGCCACGGCTTGGCACCATTGTTTCAAAAAATGCTCTGTTTTCTGCTTCAAACTTTAATAATGCTTCGGCATCTTCAGGCTGAAGCAGCTTTAATTTAATAATGATGTTCAACATCCTTTCTTGCTAACGTTATCTCACCATCATTCCATTCCTTGTAAAACTGCTCTAAAAATTGTTCCATCATTTGGTGACGTTCCTTGGCAAAATGTTGAGCTGTTTTTGTATGGAGCGTATCCTTAATAAGGAGAAGCTTGTCATAAAAGTGCTTAATCGTATGATTATTGAATTGTTCATGATAAAAATGCCTGCCCTTTGTTGCTCCATAGGCAAATGCACGTGCAATTCCGATAGCGCCGATTGCATCTAGCTGATCAGCGTCTTGAACTATTTTTCCTTCTAAACTTTTAGGAATCTTTCCTTTACGAAAAGAAATATCAGTTATCGCTAACTTTATTTGGGCTATTTCTTGTTTAGATAAATCAATCGATATGAGAAGTCGTTCTAATTCTTTTTTTATCTCTGTTGGATTAGTGAATAATTTTTCATCCACTACATCATGTAACCAAGCTGCTGTTTCACAAATAAATCTATCTGCATGTTCTTTTTCAGCAATTAATTTAGCTAAGTGAGCAACCCGCTTCATATGATAATAATCATGTCCGGTAATATCATCTTGAAATAAGTGACGCACAAACCTTTTTATCGTAAGTAATTGTTCCTGTTGTTTCATTAAAACAAACCCTTCGCTTTTCCGTCCTCTCCTACATCCATTTGTAAAGCAGCAGGATTTTTAGGTAATCCGGGCATTGTTAAAACATCTCCTGTTAAAGCCACAATAAACCCTGCACCAATAGATGGACGTAATTCCCTAATTGTGATAGTAAATCCAGTTGGGCGCCCTAATAAAGTTGGGCTATCAGATAGCGAATATTGTGTTTTAGCCATGCATACGGGTAAATTCCCCCACCCTTGTTGTTCATAAAGCTTTAGCTGTTCACGAGCTTGTTTCGTAATCTCAATATCATCTGCACCATAAACCGTTTGTGCGATCTTTCTCATTTTTTGTTCTAAAGACTCATGCATCTCGTATAAAGGTCGATAAGAAGTGGACACCGCTTCTGCTTTTTTAATCACTTTTTCTGCTAAAGCTATCCCACCTTTCCCTCCATCAGCCCATACGGTTGTAAGTGCTACATCATATCCTCTATCGTCGCACCACTGTTCAATAAAAGCCGTCTCTTGTTCTGTATCTGTCGGGAATTGGTTAATAGCTACAACAAATGGAACATGAAATGCTTGAATGGTTTCAACATGCTTTTGTAAATTCTCCATCCCTGCTTCTAAAGCTGCTATATTTTCTGTTTTTAAATCATCTTTTAACATTCCACCGTGCATCTTCAACGCCCGGACTGTAGCAACAATCACAACTGCAGCTGTATTTATATTTCCTGCTTGTGATTTAATATGAAAGTATTTTTCAGCACCCAAGTCTGCTCCGAATCCAGCTTCTGTGATCGTATAGTCAGCAAGCTTGGCAGCTGTTTTCGTAGCAATAATGCTATTGCACCCGTGGGCAATATTTGCGAAAGGGCCTCCATGTACGATCGCTGGTGTGTTCTCCGTTGTCTGTACTAAATTAGGCCGTATTGCCTCTTTTAATAATAAAGTCAGAGCTCCTTCTACTTGTAGATCTTTAACTGTAACCGGTTCGTCATTGTAGGTATAGCCAATTACAATCGAAGCTAAACGCCGTTTTAAATCTTTTAAATCCATTGCTAAACATAAAATTGCCATTATTTCTGAAGCTACCGTAATGTGGAAACCATCTTCCCTTGGCATTCCCTGCTTAGCGCCGCCTAGACCGATGATTACTTGTCTTAATGCGCGATCATTCATATCCAGTGCACGCTTCCAAACGATCTTTCTAGGATCTATTCGTAATGCATTTCCCTGATGAATATGGTTATCAATAAATGCCGATAATGCGTTATTTGTCGTAGTAATTGCATGAATATCACCCGTGAAGTGAAGGTTAATATCTTCCATTGGTAAAACTTGCGAATAACCGCCACCAGCAGCTCCACCCTTTAGTCCCATAACTGGACCTAAAGAAGGCTCACGTAAAGCGATGACCGCTTTTTTCCCCATTTTACGTAATGCTTGTCCTAGTCCTACCGTAACAGTAGATTTCCCTTCACCTGCAGGGGTTGGATTAATTGATGTCACAAGGATAATTTTTCCATCTCGCTTATTACTTAACTTTTCTAATAATGCACCAGATAACTTTGCTTTTGTATGTCCATATGGCTCCCAATCTTCTGTCGATAAATGGAGCTCTTCTGCAATCTTATGTATTGGAAATAGTTTTGTTTTTTGGGCAATTTCTATGTCTGTATTCATGACAATACTCCTTTCATTTTAGAAAAACAAGGAATCGCTTTCAATTTCTAACTAACCTATTTAAATAATAGCTGGAATATGAAAAAATGTCGAGTTATCCTCCCCTCTTTTCTTGACGTGACTAGTTAAATAAGCTATATTAGAAACAAGCAAAGAAGATGTACGGATTCATTCATGCAGACAGCTTCTATAGAAGTGGGTGTACAAGTGATCCTACACTTCTATGGGAACTGTCTATTTTATGTTCTGTTTATCTGCTTTGCATTACCACGTTTTACAAGGGAACGTGAAGCTTTTTAGGAGGATTAATAGATGGAAAACGGAGTAGTTAAATGGTTTAACGCTGAAAAAGGTTATGGCTTTATTCAGCAAGAAGAAGGAAACGATGTCTTCGTTCATTACTCAGCAATTCAAGAAGAAGGTTTTAAAACACTGGAAGAAGGTCAAGAAGTTACTTTTGATATCGTTGAAGGTGAACGTGGTCCACAAGCAGCTAATGTCGTTAAAAAATAAATAGTCCAAAACACATAGATAAAGCGGTAATCTATTTTAAGATTACTGCTTTTTTTGCGACTGATCCGTTGAGCCTAAGAACAAAGGCACATAAGCTGGCGAAATTAGTTTCAATAAATATAACACAAGAAAAGTTTTTAAAAATATGATTAGGAGAGATCAGATAAGTTGTTCAAAGACGAGCGCTTCAAAAGCGTTTCAGCTAATGATTTAAAACGTGATATTATTGCAGGGATAACGGTTGGAATTGTTGCCATGCCGCTTGGGATGGCATTTGCTATCGCCTCAGGAGTAAAACCGGAATACGGTCTCTACACGACCATTATCGCAGGTTTTTTAGTTGCTCTTTTCGGTGGTTCCAAATTCCAAATTGCTGGTCCAACGGGTGCTTTTATTCCTATCCTGCTTGCGATTGTGTTAGAGCATGGTTATGAAAATTTATTAATTGCTGGATTTTTGGCAGGAATCATGCTCATTATAATGGGCATTTTCAAATTGGGAAAGTTAATTAAATATATTCCGCGATCCGTAACGATTGGCTTTACTTCTGGAATAGCTGTAATTATTTTCAGCGGGCAAATCGGAAACTTTCTTGGTCTGGAAGAGCTTGAAAAAAAACAATATTTTCATGAAAATATGATCCAGATTGCACAGAATATTTCTACGATCAACTGGTATAGTATATTAACTGCTCTGATTGGGTTAGTAGTTATTATTTTTATTCCTAAATTATTCCCAAGAGTACCTGTACTTTTAGCAGCACTTCTTCTGCCAACTGTAATTGCTGTTCTTTTTTATCCAACGCAAGTAGCGACAATAGGTACTGTATTTGGTGGAATTCCCCAATCATTACCAGGCTTACATTTTCCTAATATAACATGGGAAAAAATAGTGGTACTTTTGCAACCAGCCTTTGTAATTGCCATGCTTGGCGGAATCGAATCACTATTATCTGCAGTAGTTTCTGATGGAATGACAGGTACACGACATCATTCCAATCGCGAACTTATCGGTCAAGGAATAGCAAACATAGTAACTCCTTTATTTGGCGGTATACCTGCAACAGGCGCAATTGCTCGAACAGCTACAAATATTAAAAGTGGTGCTGTTAGTCCTTATTCAGGAATCTTTCAAAGTATATTTGTTTTAATTACACTATTACTTTTCGCTCCATATGCATCAAGTATTCCTCTAGCAAGTATGGCTCCTATATTAATGGTTGTTGCCTATAATATGAGTGAATATAAATCTTTTACACATATTCTTAAATTAAGGTCCAGCGACTCTCTCGTTTTAGTAACTACTTTTTTATTAACCGTGTTTGTTAACCTAACTGTGGCTGTTCAAATTGGTTTACTGCTTGCAATGGTTTCGTTTATTAAACGAATGAGTGAAGTTCTTCAAGTAAGAAGAGTAATTCCGGATATGATGAAGGAAACAACAAATGATCGTAATTTTGAATCGCTCACATCCGTTTGTCCACAGCTTTCCTTTTATACTATTGCAGGCCCTTTATTTTTTGGCGCTGCTGATAAGTTTGAATCTATCATCACTCGGTCCATTAACAAACGCCCAACAGCGCTTATCTTGAAAATGAAGCATGTTTCCACATTAGATGCTACAGGTGCAGCAAACTTAGATTCACTGGTAACCGATTTTAATAATATTGGTGGAATTACAATTATATCAGAAGCAAATGATGATGTACTTGAAATGTTACAAATAAGTGGGCTGTATGATAAAATTGGCGCAGAGAACATCTTTAAACGTTCAGAAGATGCAGTCAATTATGGACTGCAGCTGATTCAAGTAAGTAAATGCTCTATTTGCGCAAAAGAGAAACGAAATACATGTAAAGCATTTAGAGAAAGCAGCGATTTATTAGAAGTAACGGAAGGAATAAAATATCCAAATCGTTAACAATTTTTGAAACTTTTCGTCCGAATAAGTGAATAAACAAGGATGTTTTCCCTTGCAGACTATCGAGAACTTTTCGATAGTCTTTTTTATCTAGGAAACTATAAAACTTACATGGTTGGATAATTTATTCAGCTTCAACGCCGAAGCCCCTTTGAGATCGGCTTCACTCTCCTTGTGACTCGGGTAGCCTTCTCGTCGGAATTTAAGTGATCGAGCAACGAATAAACTTCGATCTCCTTCCTGCGAGTTTAGGTCCATCCTTGTCGATGGCGAGCTTGGCATTTTCCTTTTTATTTTAAAGTATGAACAAACAAGGTTAAAATCTCCCTATCGTATACTTCTTTGTTGTTTATGTTTTATCTTTGTTTGATAAACCTGTCATATGTTCATAAAGTACGGCTTCTCATTTCAAACCTTCCTTTTATTTATGCTTGAAAGATTTTTAGGAAAAAAGTCAAGCTTCCTTGCGTTTTGTTCATTTGCTTCGGTATAATAGCTGTTGTATTTTCACGGTTCGAGAACCCCCCCTCGTCATCAAAACTAAGGAGGAATTTTATTGGCTAATGAACTTATTTGGATTATACTTGCAATCGTAAACTTCACACTACTACTTCTTTTTTATAAATGGTTTGGTAGAACTGGTCTTTATATATGGATTGGTATGGCAACAATTTTAGCCAATATCCAAGTATTAAAGACAGTTGATCTGATCGGGTTCACGGCAACTCTTGGTAATATTTTATATGGTACGGCTTATTTAGCGACTGATATTATTAACGAAAAATATGGTAAAGCAGAAGCAAAAAAAGCTGTTTGGATGGGGTTTGCAACCTTAGTAACAATGACGTTATTAATGCAGGGTACACTGGCATTTGAGCCTAGTGCAGATGATGTTGCCCATGAAGCACTGGCAACGATATTTAATTTAATTCCTCGCATTGCTGCCGGTAGTCTTGCTGCTTATTTAATCAGTCAATCTTTTGATGTCTGGATGTATGATAAAATAAGAAAATTATTTCCGTCTGATCGACATTTGTGGATCAGAAATAACGGCAGTACTGGCATAAGTCAATTATTGGATACGATTGTGTTTTGTACGATTGCCTTTTACGGAACTTATCCGACTAATGTTTTTATGGAAATCTTTTTTACTACGTATATCATTAAATTTATTGTAGCGTTAGTCGACACACCATTTATGTATATAGCTAAAAGGATGAAAGGATAATACAAGCTTACTAGCACAGTCTTATTAGCTAAGCGTTAATTATGTACTTAAATAAAGTAGCATCATAAAAAGATAGTGAAAAGACTTAAATATAGACGGTATTTCCGTGCATTGACGGAGATTAGGACACAATACTTTTATGGATCCATTTTTGGTCTTCCTAGAAAGTAATGAGTGGCAGTTTGGTGTGGGAAGTTACCAGGTACATGAAGAAGGCCAATAAATCACGGCCATCAATGTGTTGAGAAAAACCGTCGAACCAAAGATGTGAAGTAATCTTTTTTATCTTCTTAAGTAAACTTGTTTCCCCTGTTTCTTTACATCCACACAGCAATTGTTTTATTAGGATTTTCCTTTCATGAATTTTATTGCAATGAAAAAAGTAATGACAAAAGTAAAGATTAAAATCGATCCAGTCTCTCCAAAAATGATACGTTTCTAAAAACTTCTCTCCCCTCTTCAGCTATTCATTCCTTTTACGATGCATAATATACTAGGGAATTACCCAAGAATTTAATGAACATTTAGAGCCCGGACGTAATGAAACTGTCTATGCAATTACGATATCCAAAACAGAGAGGTAGGACAGAAATAAAGGCGTATTTGCAGAATGAAAGAAAGATAATATGAAGACTGTTAAGAAAATAAAAACAACCTTAATTAGTAAGGAGCTTGTAATAAGCTACTGCTAATCTAATACATATTCTTATCTAGTTTTTATTTTATACATTGATCAAATTATCACCAAATGGATATTTCACGAATAAGTAATGGAATTCATTGATTAGCATATCTTTCCCCTGTCAACCACTTTTAACTCTATAAATCCCTTTCCTTCCGTTCTCAAAACAAACAACTTTTTCCTCGTTTTAACCGTAGCCTTTATTAAAAAGACAATAATTAGTAACGATTCCGTTAAAATTTTGTCAAAAACTTTCCAAACAAAAAAGTATGTAAAATTGCCATATCAACGAACAATTAGATAAATGAACAAATTATGAAAACGTTATCAATTCACCTTTTTTTACTATTTTCCTTTGTATAATGGAACTAGGTCGGAATTCTCATCAAAAGGAGGGGGTTAACATGAGTACGATGAACAAAAAGAAAAAGTCTGAGCAACAGCATAAAGAGCCCAATTTAAAAGGTACGCTAATCTCGGTATTCCTACTAGGTCTATTTATTATCGTCGCATGGTTCAGCGTATTTTATATTTTTATTGATCGGTAAGGTTAAAGATAAGGGGAGTGATGGGAATGCATTTTCATAAATATGAGAAAATCTGGCTTGTATTTGGAGTTGGTTCATTAGCACTTTTTTTAACTATTCTAGGATTTGGGGCATTTTGGAAAGGAACACATCCACAGAGCCACGGGGCGACCATTGATCCAAAAAATATTGAAGCACATGAAGCGTTTAAACAAGAAAATCTCGGCTTAACCAAAGTAGAAGATAATAAGTATATCGTTAATATGGTTGCTTCTGCATTTAATTATGATTTTGGATTAGACAATGAAGGAAATCCAGTCAGAAAAATAACAATTCCTAAAGGCTCTACGGTATTGTTTCAAATAACGACGAAGGATGTTATCCATGGTTTTAATATTACTGGTACCAATGTCAATATGATGGTTGAGCCAGGGTATATAAGCCAAATGGAAACAGTTCTAAAAGAGCCTGGTGAATATACCGTTGTATGTAATGAATACTGTGGTGTTGGTCATCATTTAATGTTTGCTACTGTGGAGGTGGTTGAATAATGGCTTTACCAAAGACATTTAAGGTAATCAATGAGGCACCAAAGCTTTTCCCTTTTTCCAACAAAGAGGCAAAACTTTATATGTCCTTTATGTATGTTACATTTATTTCTTTACTAATCGGCGGATTGATGGGATTTTTACAAACACTTGTTCGTTCTGGTACGATCACATTACCCTGGGGAATTGATTACTACCAAGTTTTAACTGTTCACGGAGTTATATTAGCACTCGTTTTAACTACATTTTTTATCATTGGATTTCAATTTTCTCTAATGGGAAAAACAGTGGGAATATCTCAAAAGCAAAGACAAGTAGCATGGATTAGCTTTTGGATAATGCTAATTGGTACTATCATAACAGCCACAATGATTTTATTAGGAAAGGCAAGTGTTCTATATACTTTTTACGCACCATTGAAAGCACATCCTTTATTTTATATCGGCTTGGCCCTAGTAATTGTTGGTACTTGGTTTGCAGGAATGGTTAATTTTCGTCAGCTCTATGTATGGAAAAAAGCACATCCCGGACAGAAGTCGCCACTTTTAGCTTTTATGGTTACGATTAATATGATTATGTGGATTATTGCCTCACTTGGTGTAGCAACTTCGGTTCTTGTGCAATTTATCCCGTGGTCACTAGGGTATGCCGAAACAATTAACGTATTAGTAAGCAGGACATTGTTTTGGTACTTTGGCCATCCGCTTGTTTATTTTTGGTTATTGCCAGCTTATATGGCATGGTATGCAATTATTCCCAAAATTATTGGTGGGAAAATTTTTAGCGATTCATTAGCTAGACTATCGTTTATTTTATTTTTGTTCTTCTCCATTCCCGTTGGTTTCCATCACCAGCTTACGGAGCCGGGAATTGATCCGGTTTGGAAATTCATCCAAGTTGTACTCACCTTTATGGTAGTGGTACCAACCTTAATGACCGCATTTTCTTTATTTGCAACATTTGAGATCACTGGCCGTAAGAAAGGTCACAAAGGACTATTTGGCTGGTTTAAACATTTGCCATGGAAGGATGTACGGTTCTTAGCTCCTATGCTCGGTATGCTTGCGCTTAT
Source organism: Virgibacillus proomii (assembly GCF_900162615.1). Lineage (NCBI taxonomy): Bacteria > Bacillati > Bacillota > Bacilli > Caryophanales > Bacillaceae > Virgibacillus > Virgibacillus proomii. The sequence goes on from NZ_FUFN01000010.1 coordinate 1,999,092, forward strand.
CCCTGGAGGTGCCGGAGGAATTATTAATGCTTCACATCAAATGAACGCTGTTGTTCATAATACGATGTGGGTTACCGGGCATTTTCATCTGACGGTTGCTACAACTGTTATTTTAACTTTCTTTGGGGTTGCCTATTGGTTAATTCCACATTTGACCGGCAGAAAACTAACCAAATCCATCAATAAATTAGGAATTATTCAATCCATTATTTGGGTTGTAGGAATGGCAATTATGTCAACTTCTATGCATATTCAAGGTTTGCTTGGTGGTCCTAGACGTTCCTCCTATTCGGAATATGGAGGAACAGAACAGGCTTCTGAATGGATTGGTTATCAAATTGCTCAAGCTATTGGTGGTACGATTCTATTTATTGGCGTTATTTTGATGGTGTATATTTTTATCAAATTAACCTTTTTTGCTCCAAAAGGAGTGGAAGAATTTCCAGTTGGTGAGGAAGAACCAGACGCTCAGCCAACACCAAAATTTATGGAAAACTGGAAGCTCTGGATCTGTATCACGGTTGCTCTTATTTTATTTGCTTACACCGTACCGTTTATCGATATTATTCAAAACTCTCCACCTGGGTCTCCTCCTTTTGATTGGCCTGTTGGAAGTTAATAAATGAAAAAAGTGCTGGGAGATAAGTAAATACTAAATAGCACAAACCGAACAATTATAAATGAATTGTTCGGTTTGTTTGTGTTTAGAAAGACTTGGCGTAAGCCGTAGTTTTTCTTATACTATAAACCCTAAAATTTTATACTTTCCTATAGTACAAGGACGATTATGGTTCGTTTTTTAACCAGCTGTTTTCGTTTTGTTCCAGTCTCTTTTATTCCAAGAGATTTTTTCTTCAGCATATGCCTGAATCGCAACAATAAAATAACGAAATTGGAAAAACATCCTTTAACGAGAAATCGAATTTCCATTAATTTAATGCCAATATGTAATTGAGAAGCTTAACATACTTATATGGAACTTGTTTGGTTAATAAAAATTGTGGTATAGGGTGTTTCACACCCTTCTTGACTAGTGAAAATTGCGGTGAACGTATGATTTTCGTATTTCAAAACCTTTCTTTAACTAGCCCCTATTAAAGAACCCAAAAGAACCTTTACTATCGGGGCTATGCTGAGAATTGAAAAAAGAACAATGGATTAACATTAGCAGACGCTCCTTTGTCTGTGGGCTTTTCTATCTTAAATTATCATTAAACAAGTCGGTTATTAAAAAGTTGTATCAGGCCATTACTATGCTCTAAGAATCGGAAATAGATTTTCCAATGTTAGAGAATAATTTTTTGAAAATTATGGACTGTTTTCAGGGTAACACAAGCTTATAATAATACCTCCAATGAGACAGATAAAAAATGTTGCAGCTTTGGCAGATATAATTGCTTCTAACGGGGAGATCGACCATAGTATAGAGCTGATAAATCCAATAATAATCGTAGCGATTATACCTGCCCCAGACGTCTTCTTCCAAAAGAAAGTTAATAGGATGACCGCAGAGAATGTGTTACCCACTCCCGTCCATGCAAAACTTACTATATTATAAATAATCGAACCAGATGCTAATGAAATAGCAATACCCACTACACCACTTACTATAACGACAAAGCGTGATATTTTTACTAAAGTTGTACTCTTAATAGTGATTCCCATTGCTTTATGAATAATATCTTCACTTACTGATGCTGTAATCACAAGTAATTGAGAAGATGCAGTCGACATAATGGCAGCCAAAATACCTGATATGATAATACCTGCAACCCAGTGTGGCAATAAATCGTAAACCATATAAGGTAATACCATTTCTGAATCTGCAATTTCTCCTTGTTTATACAAAACAGCGGCAAAAATAGCTGATAAAAATGCGCCTACATAAACAATTAAAGTCCAAACAATCGCAACTTTTTGGCCTGTTCTAAGCTCTTTTTTATCTCGTAAAGCCATAAATCTGGAACTTAGCTGTGGCTGTCCGCCAAGCCATCCAAAGAACCAAGACAGATTTGTGAACAGCATGGCACCCAGGGCTACTCCAGTTAATCCGCCAAACCAATTATCAGCGCCATTTCCCATTGAACTCAATGCAGTGGAAATGGATAAGTCATTTTGTCGTATTTCAATAAACCCGGAAATTGGTACGATAATAAACGAAACCAGCATCAAGAAACTTTGAATAGTATCAGTCCATACAACTGACATAAATCCTCCCATACAAGAATAAGCAATGATAATAACTGCAATAATAACCGATCCCACTGTAATATTTAACCCCGAAAAAGAGTATAGAGTTTTACCTACTCCTGAAAATTGGGCTGCGAGATAACATGTAAAAAAGAAAACTATAATGGTCGATGATAACCAGCGAATCACATTACTATGTTTGGGAAATCTTACTGCAATATAGTCTGTTAATGTATACACACCATATTTTTTCGTTTCTTTCATAAATATTTTCGCCAATACTAGCCACGAAAAAATTATTCCAAGAAACATTCCAGATAAAATCCAAATTCCTGATAAACCTGATACATAAATAAAACCTATTGCTCCAAGGAACATATAAGCCGATTCACCGGTTGCTCTTTCAGAAAAGGCAAGGGCCCAGCCAGGAAGCTTATTACCACCTAAAAAATAATCTGCATGATTTAAATTTTTTCTACTAAAATAAACACCTACTAATAGCATTAAAAGTATGTACACGATAATTTCAATAAAAATAATGGTTGAGCCCATAAAATTCATTAATTTTTAATCTCCTTTAACTCTGGTTAAACTTAGTTAAATGGTGTGTATAAAAGCAACCTGTTGATTACAATCTTGATTTTAATAATCTGCATCAGGATCCAATCAATTTTTAATTGTCGATATTTTATTTTTAAAATTACTTTGAAATAAGATCTTAACCGCTATTCCTTTTGACTATGATTAATACCACCTTTGATCTAAGAATTATCCCCACTGGAAATAGATCTTTAAATTGCATCCTATATTTCCTGTATCACTCCGTAATGAAACCACAGGTTCATTTTATTTTTTGTCACTAATATTGCATAAAAGCAAAAAATAAAGAATTGATTATTCTGATATATTATCATTCAAATAAAAAAGCTAAGCTAAAAAAACAATACCGACCTCAAGGTGTTATTGTCTATTTGGTATTATTATACAATTAAACTAATCCAAATAGTTACAATAAACCCGTTTCAAGGAATGCCCCTACGATTGAAGTGGCGGACCCAAACTCTTGCAAGTCTCCACAATGTTGCTTTAGGCAGCAAGTGATTTGTAGAAGTTTTTCAAGACTTACAAGTCCATGTAGACAAATAGGCTATTAAATTAACGCTAAAAAAAGTTGATTATGTACCGCCTGCTTACTGTACCTGAAACTATTCTTTAAATGACTAACACAACATGTAAAAATCAAAACATTCTGCGATAAAGGTCGTTAATTTCTTCAGCTGAAGATCAAAACGATTCGTAATCAGCCGAAGTAAATTCTCTTTAGAGTCAAACGAAAATGGAGCTTTACACCTGCTTTTGTTTTACGAAATGATGCCCAATTATAGCTTGTTAATTCCGGGGCACCGTACTTGAATCGATGATCTTAACCGACTTGGATATTTTGATTACAACGAACAGATGCCACGCGCTACAATTAAGAAATTCAAGACCAAGTCGCCGTTCGGCAGCTATCCTTCAGCAAATTGCTTATTCTTCGTTCGACTTGATCTCGAATACCCTTAACAATATTCCGAATATCAATTTTCCAAGTCGCCTTACCAGGTATTACATTGACTCTATTAACGGACAATCTGTCGACTGTAGTGACAACTGCAGGATACTTTGATATTTTTAATAATTAAACTTGTAATGACTAGAGCATCTTGTCGCTGATCCATCGGTATTGCTCCTGCATACTCAGCTAACCCCAATAATGTAAACGGAAGGCCATACAGATCCGGTAATCCCTGTGACACAACCTACTGCTTTATTTTGCTCTTGCACTTTACCTCGTTCAATATAAGTATTTTACTTTTTTCTTTTGCACTTGGGAGTCAATCCTTTTAGAAACCATGTTTCTTCATCGCCTGTTCTATTGAGTACTCCTTGTTGGTCTTTTCTTTTTAGTTCTTCTTCTGTTAATGTATAATGTACCTGCAACTAACTGCTTCTTATCCTTAACAGCTGTAATTTTCAATGGATGCTTCAGCCTGATACCATTCTCTTTTAAGGAATGGATGACTTTTACGCCGTTAAAACTCCTTTACTACCATCCAGACTATAGCCTCCATGTATTGTTGATTGTTTTTTCACATCTTTTTTCATCCGTATAAGAAAAACGATTAATTCTACCATTTTTTGTTTTTCCAATAGCGGCTTTTTCCCGTAAATGATTAGTTAGTCGATTAATATTAATCATTTTCTTTTTCTTCATCCTTTAGTTGAAAACGAAAATGGCACTGTCCGTGTTTGAGAAGTAATTCATCATGTACGACATTAAATTTATTGTTATATCCGTGGGCGATTGCATCATCAATTATCGTACAATAAACCAGTCCGTATTTATGCATATTGTCATCGGCCCATTGCTGACCTAGCGGACATACCTTGAAAGTCTGCTCGATCTCTCCAGTGGTATAATTCTCTTCAATTGTGAATAGCTCACTACGTCCCATATCATAGTTAGGCAAGTAGTTTTCAATTGTATTATCTTGCCCATTTACTCTTGCCCTTTGCGCTATCCCATAACCACGATTTTCACCAAATTCCCAAATTCCTTCTTGGACTGTTTCTTCACCATCGTCACCATACGTATCAACAATTACCTTTGTAATTTGTGCAAATAGCTTTGCGAACAAAGCAAATGGTGTAAGGTTAGTATATTTATTTTCTGTGTTATGATCTTTAGGGATGTAATCAAATAATGTGTGTATGTCTCCCTCAATTACTGCTTTCCGAGCAATGTCCTCAGCATCTTTATAACCAAAATTTTCAACTCCTTGTTTAAGCAGTGCTTTACCTGCTTCACCATATTTGCTAACAACTTTTTTTCTATATTAGTAAACAGCTTTGTCGTCATCACTTCCATTGAATATGGTGCAATATTATTACCAGGCAGTGTACCCAATGAAAACACTCTCCTTTTTCAGTCTTTTTAATTAATCACTTATTAATCCAATTAACTTACTCGGGGTATTCAATTGATTTTAATTATAAATACTTATTTGTATAAATCAAATGAATAATTATAATATGAATTATGAACAAAATTAATACTTGGAGTGAATAAATAATGACTTTAGTCAGATATGATATTTTTAGAACAGTAGTAGAAACAGGAAGTTTATCCAAAGCAGCAGATGTTGTTGGATTAACACAATCAGCTGTCAGTCATGCGATCTCTGGTCTTGAGTCTGACTTTGGATTCACTTTGTGTTCCAGAGGTCGTTCCGGCATTCAACTGACGAGTAACGGAGAAAAAATGTTACAATACATGAGGGAAATACTAAAATGGAATGAACGAATGATGCAAGAAATTTCAAAAATACACGGACTGGAAGTTGGTGTTGTACGAATTGGTACACTCCCAAGTGTATCTATTCAATGGTTACCCAAGATTATTAAAGAGTTTAATCTATATTTTCCCGATATCGAAATTAAACTTTTTGAAGGCGATTACGATAAAATCGACAGCTGGATAGCAGACGGAACGATTGATTTTGGTTTTTTGTCATTACCAGTATCCAAAGCATATGAAGTGCTTCCCCTAAAACAAGATCGGCTTCTATGCATACTACCGGAGGAGCATCCTCTGGCAAATCAAAAAATCATTGATTTAAAACAACTGGATAATGAATCTTTTATTATGCCAAAATCGAGTATTGATAAAGATGTACGAAAAATTTTAAAACAACATAAAATTAAGCCAAGCATCAAATATGAAATTTCAGAGGACCAGGCGATTATTTCCATGGTACAAAATGGACTGGGAATCAGTATCCTTCCCGAGATGATTCTTTATCGTCTTCCTGGTAATCTTCTAACAATTCCGTTGAAAGAAAATTATTGTCGCACAATTGGCATTGCCAGTATATCCTTACAACACATGTCACCTGGTGCAAAAACATTAATCAACTTTATCCAAGATTGGTTAAAATAAATATGTTTTTCAAACAATACAAGAGAAAAATCGTCGCGTATTATCTGCAGTCCGATTGCTCTCAGAAGAAGGCAGCCGGCGATTTTGTAAACATCAAGCACACCTAAAGAAGATATTAGCAGGACTTTTTCAAGCCTTTTGGAATCAAAAAGGCTTTTTCCTTGTGCGCCAGGCATGTTGACTATCTAGGTGGTAAAAGTCCACTGTGGGGGTACACGTCAACCAACCACTAGAAAAATGCAAGGTACTTATCGTGAGAGGGATGAAGGAAGCGTCTATCAAAATCTTGGCTCAACGAACAGAAATCTAATACAAAGGCTCTATAGGTGGATAAGGATAGCTTAGCTCCTTTGTCTGTAGGCTTTTCTATCTTCAATTATCAAGGTTGTACACAGAGCCTTGTCAAATAAACGTCTAAGACAAAGGGGTATCCCCTCTGCCTTAGACCACTATCTAAAGCAATATAAATTGAACCGCCGTATACGGAACCGTTTTGTACGGTGGTGTAAGAAGAGCGAAAGTTCTTAGCTTTTCCTCTACTCGATTTATCTATTAGTCGGATCTTTAATCAAACTGGAGTTCTGAATGTAAAGGTAATTTTTAAGGACGAGGATACATGCGTCTGCCTCTGTGTTTCTAAAAATAATAAATTTGTTGTTCCAATTACATAAACTAGTAGATGCAGATAAAAAAACAGAAAAATTCCCCCCTAAATGAAGGATTAGATGAAACTTATTATGTTCTTCAATTGTTCATCGGCCGTTTGGGCAATTCACTCTTCCATTTTTGGGAAAATGTTACATTTTATTGAACCTTTGTTTGTTTTACAATCTAAAAAGAAAATAATTGTTATAATTATACCAAGAAATAATTTTCACATAATTTAAAAGCGAAAAAATATTAAAGGAGAGGTGCGTATAACTATGTCAAAACAATATCCAAAGTTTAAAGCAGCAGCAGTTCAAGCTGCACCAGTATACTTGAATTTAGATGCAACAGTTGAAAAGTCTTGTAAGTTAATTGATGAAGCAGGAGCAAATGGAGCAAAATTAGTAGGATTTCCGGAGGCTTTCCTACCAGGATACCCTTGGTTTGCTTTTATTGGACATCCGGAATATACAAGAAAATGGTATCGCGTATTATATAAAAATGCAGTAGAAATTCCTAGTTTAGCAGTTCAAAAAATAAGTGAAGCAGCAAAAAGAAATAAAACCTATGTTTGTATTTCCTGCAGCGAGAAAGATGGAGGATCATTATATCTAGCACAATTATGGTTTAATCCAGAAGGAGATTTAATTGGAAAACATAGAAAAATGAGGGCTTCTGTTGCTGAAAGACTCTGCTGGGGGGATGGAAACGGAAGCTTAATGCCTGTATTTGAAACAGAAATTGGAAATTTGGGAGGATGCATGTGTTGGGAGCATCAGGTACCTTTAAATCTTCTTGCTATGAATTCTCAAAATGAACAAGTACATGTAGCATCTTGGCCTGGATATTTCGATGATGAAATTTCAAGTAGATATTATGCAATTTCTACCCAAACTTTTGTGTTAATGTCTTCGTCAATTTATTCAGAAGAAATGAAAAATATGATTTGTGAAACGAAAGAGCAAAGAGATTACTTCGATACGTTTAAAAGTGGCCATACTTGTATTTATGGTCCAGATGGAGAACCAATTAGTGAAATGATTGAAGCAGAAACAGAAGGTATTGCATATGCAGATATAGATGTAGAAAAAATTATTGACTTTAAATATTATATTGATCCAGCCGGACACTACTCTAATCAAAGTCTTAGTATGAATTTCAACCAAAGTCCAAATCCAGTTGTTAGAAAGTTCGGAGAAAACAAAAATAAAGTTATAACCTATGATGAACTTAATTTATCAATAGGTAATGAAGAAGTAAGTATTGAATAATCCCTACCTAATTTAATTTGGGCTTAAATAGAGAACTAAAATAATTTGAACTTTTTTTATTCTCTATTAGGAATGATACCTCTTAATTCTTAGAAAATAATCTTATTAATCAGGACACAAGGATTTAATACAAATTCATATGACTATTAGTAAATCATCAACAAATATAAATTAAACGATACTAAACTATTACGCAAGGTGTAGAACTAAAAATTATTTGGCATACTGGAAAGGTAGCTTTAGACGGGAAGAGGAACATAACTAGCCTAAAATAACAAAAAGGTTCCGATCATCGTTTTTTGATGACCAGAACCTTTTTTGTGAATTATTTTTATGATCTGTTACGGCATTCGCTGCCATCGTGATGTACTTTCTCAAGTTAATGTCGTAAGCGAAACCCTACACCTTTATCTGTTCGAGTATCATTTGAACAGATGAAAGTATCACTTTCTATATCCTTTTCCCATTTCATCATGTAAAAAGGATTTTGCTTATATTTTTTTTTCTTCTCTTTCCGATACATGCTATACGTAGTCAACGGGGTGCGCTTTCGGTTAACCATCACATCTTCGTAATTTTGTTCACTTTCGTAGCCCTTAATAGTTCCAGATGAACAGTAACAGTCAACACTTTATCTCTTGCGCTTGGTTAGCGACGTAAAAAGCGGAGAACTCTGATAATGACTAGATAAAGAAAACATACCCTGCAACAAGGGGATGCCGATGACTGAGGGGCAAGCCGGATTTTAGTCGCCTTCCTTTAGATTCGAGCCGATGTTGACTTATTATAGAAAGGAAATTCGAAGTTTGCTACAGATTGAGCGATCTTATGCTAAACGATGCTACGTTCACAAACGATGTCCATTATGCAAATGTATATCGTTCCCTGGATATTAAATAAACGATAAACCATGCTAACGTCATTTTTTTAATTCCAAAAGTGCTTTTTCTTCGGCGGGGATGCGAATCGTAAGTAATAGGATATGCAAAATTGGAAAGACAATACCGGTAATATACGCATTAAACAGAAATGGAATGACCATTAATTCAATGCCAACAATAATATAATTAGGGTGTTTCACATATTTATATGGCCCTTCTTTGACTAGTGAAAATTGCGGTGAAATAATAATTTTTGTATTCCAAAACTTTCCTAGACTAGTAATACACCAAATTCGCCCTATTTGTGTCAGCAAAAAAAGAAGAAATAGTAAATAATTGAATTTGAAAGTTTGCTGGTTGTTTAACAATGCTTCTGCAAGTAACGAGACAAAAAACAGCGTGTGGACGATAATAAACCATTTATAATGATCTTCTCCTTTTTCCACTCCTCCCCGCTGTTTCAACCATGCTTCATTCCTTTTAGCAATTCGAAGTTCCAGCAACCGTTGTATGATAATTAGCAATAAGATCATCCACATATAAATAGGCATTTATGATTCCCACTCCAATAAAATCAACTCTGAACTAAAGCCTGGACCAAGAGCAGAAATGATACTCTTTTCACCAGTTGGGATTTTTTCATTCATCCATTCTCGTAACACATATAAAACGGTACTGGAAGACATATTGCCATGTTTCTTTAATATTTCCCTCGAATAACAAAATTTTCTCGGATCGGCATGAAGCACTTTTTGCATCGCTTCAATAACTTTCCTTCCTCCCGGATGAGCAATATAAGCAAATATATCGGCTTCTGTTAATTCATGATTAGCTAAAAATAATTGGATATGCTCTTTCCAAAATGACCTTACCAATGCGGGAATGCTTTTCGAAAAGATAACTTCAAAACCAGCATTTGTTACATTCCATCCCATGACGGAAAGACTATCTTTTTTCGTATACGTATGAGATTGCAATAATTTAGGTGCGCCCCCTTTTTTCTGTTTCACTAACGGCGACTGTGCTCCAACTGCTAATGCAGCGCTAATGCCATCCCCAAATAAAGCAGTACCAACTATATTGCTTTTGGTTACATCCCCTTTTTGAAATGTTAAGCTGCATAATTCACAGCAAACAATTAATGCTGTTTTATCAGGATTAGCAGTTAACCAATCACGAGCTCTTGCCAATCCCCCAGCTCCTCCTGCACACCCTAACCCCCAAAGTGGCATTCGTTGTACGTCTTGTCTAAAGGGACGCTCATTCATAAAATGAGTATCTAAAGTAGGTGCAGCAATACCTGTACTGGATACAAAAATAATCATATCAATATCTTGATAAGCAACCGTTTCTAATAAAAAATCAGGATTTGTCAAACAGTCATCCATTGCTTTTAAAGCATAATGTTTAGCTAACTTCATAAATAAATCATTACGCTCTTTAAATGAATGGTCTTCCAAGAACCAGGTCGATGGGACAACGAATTGCCGGTTATCAATTTGAGCATTTTCAAAAACAGGAAGTAATCGATTAATCTGTCGTTCCGAATTAATAAAAAGATGCTGTACCAGTTGCTTTACTTCATTTTGATTTAGTTGATATTTCGGGATTCCAAGCCCTACGGAACAAATATACGTCATTGTCAAATCTCCTTTAGTATTAGGCAATAGCATAAAATGACAAGATATTCTTTCCTTCCTGGTTATGTCGACTTAAAATTGATACATAGCTGCATATTTTTGCTCTAAGTAATGAACGAGGTAATTAGGATTTAATGTTTCATTCGTTACGTCCTTTAAGATTTCTAATGGTTTTTTCATTTTTCCATATTGATGAATAGATGTGGCTAACCATTGGTTTATCTTCATAAGCTCACCAGATTGAATAATATCTTGAAGATTCAATTTTTCTGTTAATGTATGATAAATTTGAGCTGCGTACATATAGCCTAGTGCATAAGACGGAAAATATCCAAAATCTCCACCCGCCCAATGAATATCCTGCAACACACCTTCTCGATCTGTAGGTGGAGTAACACCAAGATATTCTTTCATTTTTTTATTCCATAAGTAAGGTAAATCACTTACAGCTATTTCTTCGTTCATCAACGCTTTTTCCAGTTCATATCGAATAATAATGTGTAAAGGATAAGTTAACTCATCTGCTTCAATTCGAATGAACGACGGTTTTACTTCATTAATTGACAAATAGAAATCATTTAGTGCCACTTGCTTAAAATGGTCTGGTGCATAGTTTAGGAATAAGTCGTAGTTTTTATTCCAAAATAGATCGCTTCTTGCTATTAAGTTTTCCCAAAATAAGGATTGTGATTCATGAATTCCCATAGAAGTTCCTGTCGCAAGTGGAGTCTTTGCTAAACGTTTATCAATGTTTTGTTCATATAAAGCATGCCCACCCTCGTGAATGGTTCCAAATACGGCAACACGAAAATCCGTTTCATCGTAGTTTGTAGTTATTCGTACGTCATTTTGATTAATCGTTATTTCAAATGGATGAATGGTTTCATCTAAGCGACCTGCGTCAAAGTCATAACCCATTTGGTGTAATACTTCTTTTGTAAAGGCTTCTTGAGCTTCTTTTGGAAAATGACATGTTACTAGCTGTGGATTTGGCTTAACATTGCTAGCTTCTACTTTTTCCAAAAGTGAATGAAGTGATTTTTGTAATGTTGGAAATACTTTATCAAGCGTCTTTGTTGTTATTCCTGGCTCAAAATGATGTAGTAACGCATCATAAATATTATCTTCATAACCCCAATATGATGCAAACTTACGGTTATAATCAACGAGCTTTTCTAAATAAGGCTGGAATAAGTTAAAATCCGCTTTTTCTCTTGCTGTTTGCCATACTGCTTCAGATTTAGACTGGGTAATCATAAACTCTTTATACATTTCATGTGGAATTCTACGGTTTCTTTCATAATCTTCCTCACATACTTCAAGTGTTTTTTGCATGATGCTATCAGATGAATAAATTTTCAGTTCGTCGATATAATATTTCATTTTATTTGAGGTTTTTAGCTTGTGAATTTTTCCACCTAGAAAACCAGCAACTTCTGCCCGTTGCTCAACCCCTTTTTTAGGTATTTTCGTACGCATGTCCCAATAAATAAGCATCAAAGCTTCTTGATAAGCGTTTATTTCCTCCAAGTATTGCTTAAACTGTTTTTCCTTTTCCCGTTTAGATTCCATTATGAACTCTCCCCTTTTATTTTTTGTCCGAAGTATTGATAATAATCGGTACGAATATAGCCATTAAATAGTTTTCTTTTTTTGGTAGCCTTAACGCCAAAGCCTTGTTCGAATTTTTCAAATGCGGTTAAAATATATATGCTCCAGCTTGGGTTTTCTTGCCATATAGAGCTGAGTTCTTCTGCTAATAGCTTAGCATTTTCCTGATCTCCAATCCTTAGTCCGTATGGTGGATTGCCAATCAGGTAGCCATTTGGTTCTTTGATGGTTAGATCCTTTAGCTGCATTTGTTTCCAAGTGATCAGATCGCCAAGACCTGCCTCCATTGCATTTTGGTTTGCGATTTCTACCATTTTATGGTCGATATCGGAACCAACAATATTTAATGGTTGATCATATTTAGCAAGATCTTCTGCTTCTTCAAAAGCTTTTTCCCAATGCTTTTGTTTCACCAATGTCCATTCTTCTGAGGCAAATTCTCGGTTAAATCCTGGAGCAATATTTTGCCCAATCAGCGCAGCTTCAATGGGAATAGTTCCTGATCCGCAAAATGGATCGATAAATGGTTCGTCAGCATGCCAATTCGTGAGTAAAACTAATGAAGCTGCAAGCGTTTCTTTCAATGGAGCTTCACCCTGACCGATTCGATATCCCCGTTTATGCAAGCCAGCTCCGGATGTATCAATAGTCAGCGTGACTTCGTCTTTTAGCAAAGCGACTTCCACCCGATAAAGCGCTCCAGTTTCTGGCAACTTGGAGATCATACCATATTTTAATTTTAATCTTTCAACGATTGCTTTTTTGGTGATTTTTTGACAATCTGGTACACTATAAAGTTTGGAATGGACGGATTTTCCAATTATGGGAATTTGCCCATCTTCGGCAATATAATATTCCCAAGGCAGTGCTTTTGTTGCTTCAAATAGCTCATCAAATGTAGTTGCTTTAAATTTTCCGACAACCAATTTCACGCGATCGGCAGACCGTAACCACAAATTGCAACGAGCAATTGCTGAAATTGGTGCATCAAATTGTACTTTCCCATTATCTACTTGAACTTCATATCCTAAATCTCTTACTTCATTAGCAACTACGGATTCTAAGCCCATGGCTGCTGTGGCGATTAACGTCACTGTTTGCATAAAGAGCTGTCCTTTCTGTTATGTATTTGTTTTTTTAGTTTATCACATCTTCAAGCATTTAATAAAAGGAAACAGTGAAACTTTATTCAAGGAGTGCTCTTCTTCTTGAAACAGTTGGTGTAGGCTAAGTTCCCAAACGTCCTTGAAAAACCACGGTGTATTGCTGCCGAAACATACTCTGTTTTTGAAAAAGAAAAACGCTTTTTCAGCGTGCGAAGTATTAACTATGTCCGGTTGTCCCAAACGAATTGGACATTTAGAGCTGTTTCTCTCATAAAGTCCGTATAATAATCAGATTTCTAAAATGAGAGAAATACGGCTTCTTATAAAGATATTCACCATGAAGAAATGGATCACAAAAATAAAACAGTCTCATTAACTTCTATGATGTAGAAATTAACGAGACTGTAAATTATTTATTGTATATAAGAATTAGACCTGTTAAATACTCTATAAGCCATGTTCTGTACCATTGTACTACAAACGGTGGTCAGCCTCGTACTCCGGTTGCGATCATCTATCTACAAGCTTCTTAACTTGTCCCTCTTTCGGTTCCTATTCCCTACTAAAGGATGCCCCTACCATTATTTGGGTTGCTCACTCGTGGGGTTTACCTCGTTCCACCTGACTGGTTTCCCAATCAGCTTCGTCACTGTGGCACTTTAAAGGCAACTTCCATATTCAATTATGAACGTAGGTAGTTGTCCTGCCGTTAACCAATAAGTTTGATTACCTTGACTTATGATTTCGTCAAGCACGAACACTACAAACATCGCAGTTTGTGTGAGCATGGACTTTCCTCTGTATTTGCATACAGCGATCACACGAGTATTTAACCATTAACCTTATTAATTATACCATAGATATTTTTCAGATTCAACAATACGTTTTATTAGCTATCCGATTCTGCAAATTTTTTACCAAATACCGCTTTTTCCAAATTGGAAAGTCGTTTTAACACATCATAATTAACCTGATGATTTGGAACAGCTTGTACGGACCTTGTTTTCGGTTGTTCTGCTGGAGTCTTTTTCAAACGATCAATTTCTTGTTGCAATCGTTCAATTTCCACTTTAAATGCATCATAATCCTGGATAATTATGTCTAAAAACTCATCAACCTCTTCCTGGTTGTATCCACGCATTGCAGTTTTAAAATCTTTTTCCAGTATATCTTTACTAGTTAATTTCACTTGTTTCGAGCTCATCTACGATCACCTCATGATATTCCATAATAAATTGGCTTTTTCGATTCTTTTTCCATTGTATGATACGTAATTTATTTTATGTTTACATTATTCTATTTTATTATAGCATTAAAAGAAGAACGTGAAAAATGAATCTGTAGATCTAATATACATATGAAACAAGTATAGATAAATTTTTTAAAAAAGCAATACCTACTATATTACTATTTAAAAAAGAGAAAAACACACTTTGTTAAGTGTGCCTCCTATTACCATTATAAATCATGTCGTTATATGAAACAAGCTTTGAGAAATAGATGTTAATACCGATCGAATTAAAATCTTGTGTAAATGATGCAAATCCGTAAAAATAGCCACTCGAAAACTTTATGCTGACACGTTTTTTCCTACATCAGATGCCGTAAGATTCGCATTTTAAGAGTTATACTGAAAATATGAAGACGTCTAAGTGATGATTCAGGTCGAAGCGATACATCATAGAGAAAAACGCTCCTTGAATGACGTTTCTGCTTTTATCCCCTATTTAAAACATGCACTTATGCTTTAGGTTCTGTTAAATCAGATGGCTGGAATGAAAAAGGTAATAATTCCTCCATCGTCACTGTTTTAATATCATCTTTTAGATTAGATAAATGAATAATCATATCCGTTTTAAAAAATTCGCTCATTACTTGTCGACACGAACCGCATGGAGGTACGGGGCGATCCGTATCAGCTACTACAGCCATTTCAGCAAAGTCCCTTTCACCGTTAGCGATTGCTTGAAAAATAGCAACCCGTTCAGCACAACAAGATACAGGATAGGCAGCATTTTCTATATTACAACCTGTGTACGTGTTTCCCGATTTTGTTCGTAAAGCTGCCCCGACCGGAAATGCTGAATAAGGTACATAAGCACGATTTCGTATCAATTTAGCTGCTTCTAACAAGTCATCTTTTGTTGTCATGATTATCACCTTTCATTAGTGTATGGAAGCATATTATAAGCAATAAAACAAAAAATGTAAAGAGTTTACAGATGCTAGTCTAATTCAGCCAACAATTGATCAAGAATATATAAGACAGAATGATTTAATTCCATATACCGTTTTCTTCGCACATCAAGGTAATAACTATGCATCAATAATAACTCCATATTCTCCCTAGTAGAAATAATCTGTTGTGGATGAATATTCACTTTTCTCGTTTTAATTAATTGGAGTACGTCTCTTTCCCACTGTTCAAGCAATTGAAAGACTGGAGCGGTTTCATTCTTCACCTGGGAAAACAATGCTTTATCTTTTGGATTCTCCGGTTTTTCGCCTTTTTCAAATTTTTGCTTCAAGCTGTGAAAATGTACTTTAAGTACTTTGGTTTGTTCGTTTACGTTCATAACTCATTCCGCCTTTTGCTAAAATATACATATCTATTTTAACATAAGACATATTTTCTCGAGTATATGAATATCATCCAGAAACTTTTTTAAACGAACAGCCAAAGGATTAAACATATTCGTTTATTTATCCTGTATCTATAATGATATAAGAATTTCAAAAATTAGTGGAAGATAACGGAACCTAAATATCCAATTTGTTCAAGTCGACAGGATAGAGAAGCTACGGCAGCAATACATCACGATTTTCAAGAGAGAGAGATTTCACGGTTTTTCAAGGACGCCTGCGAACTTAGCCTTTAATCCAATGGTTCAGAAAAAATCGCTCCTTGAATATAGTTTCATTTTAATACATTTAGGTTTAACACACAGTATTTCACCCATCATTTGACCATTCCTCATGCTGATTTACCAAACGTTTTTTCAATAAACTTAATTCATTTAAACGGTCATAATATTGATAAGTAATCGTATTTTCCACTTTCATGATGAGCTTTTGATCCATCCATCGCAGCTGATTTGAAAGTTGATATAAAGCAATTTCTAAGGTTTTTCTGTCCACCCCTTGCTTTTGATCCATTGGTAAATGACGTATAAGCATGTTATTATTTCCTCCTTACGTTCAAAAGACTTTACTAATAACTACTTCTTGTTATGATAAACTCTTCCTGCACGTTCGACAAAACTAGAATAAAGCTTACAAAACAAGTGAATTTGCTCATTTTTTTCGTGGATTTTGACAAACTAATAATGAAAGGAGGAATAACAATGAAAGATGTAAAGCATAAACAGGTTAAACAACCTAAAACAAAAACGGAAAGCATTATTTCAAAGTCATTAAAAGAGGGAGATAAAAAATTGAACGGTCCGAATATCCCATCGACCTAATGATTCATTTAGCGCAGGGTTCATTTGAAGCCCTGCGCCTTCTGATGTTCTAGGTTTAAAAATTTGTATTTAGGTAATAATTCGTAATTATCCTCGCTAGAGTTTCAGTAGCTTGTCGGTCTCTAGCTTTTATTCTTCCGGATATTCTTTTTACTTTACCTCCTCTCCGATAGCTGTTTAAAACAGAAAATATCTTCTCATTCGAATTTAACTGTTAGGCTTTATAGGATAAGAAAAACGAGCTTTCGCCATGAAGACTTGGAGATAAGCCAAGTTTTTCCAATCTAACTGAAATGATTCTTCATCGTTATCGCTCGTTTGACATGGAAATAAACATACATGAATTGACGCTTTTGATAAAATGTTTTTCCTGTTTTTGAGCTGATATTTACGTTCTGATTCTTTAACCATTTACGCTTTATACCCCCTGATTTATACCAATCTTTTCGAATAATATCGCGATGTGTAATTATTGGATACACCATTCTTAAATACGGAGCCCTTGGCATAGATAGATGTAAAAAGCGTTCATAATCATAACGAGAACCTGTATGTTCAATACATTTAGCAAATTCATAGGTTTGATTGTATACGGTTGGGGAAAAAATAATAGATGCCAGCTTTTTTCCTAATTCAATACGATTCGTTAAGTTTGTAAAATTATGTACATAGCAACCATATAACTGCTGAGACATGGTTGGTATGAGTACTGCATTCATTATCAATAAATTTTGCAATAAATATGGCGGTTGACAAAATACACGCTGTTTAAAAAAGGACTGTTTGATGACAGGAGCTTGAATAACATTTTGCTCATTAATAATCAATGCTTGAACTAAGCGGTCTTCATCTAAGTGTTTCCAAAAATGAAACCACTCTTTTACCATATACGTAGATACTTTAAAAGATGACAAAAGGTGAAACAATGGTTTATTATATTGTCTGGATAACTGATAAATCAAAAGCTGTGGAAAAGCATCGGAAAAGATTAACCAATTTGCTCTTTCATAGGTTATAAATAATCGTTGTCTTTCTTTTGTACCTAATAAATAACGAAAAGGTTCTAACTCTAAATCTGTCATATTCCATCCTGCATTTCTGGATACAATACTTGCTAAAAATGCCCATTTTATTTCAGGAAATTGTAAATAAAACGAAAAATACGCTTTCGTTCGAGAAATATTATCTCGATTATGTTCCTTTGTTTTATTTGTTATATAATGAATGTAGGAGCGTGATAGCAAATCATTACACATGCTTCGATCCTGCTTTCTTTTTGTTTTTTAACATGCAGCAAGATGTTTAACTGTATACATTTTTTGAAATGGCATTTTTTTCTTACTAGATATGGTAAAATGCAAGGAGGATTTAAAATTGAATTACCCAAACGGTAAAAAAAGGAATGGCAGTGTTTCTAATCATCGTCCATATCGGTTTGGAAATCGCGGTATGACGCTTGAAGAAGATATAAATGATACAAATACGTATTACTTAGCAATAAAAAGAGCTGTCATTCATAAAAAACCAACCCCTGTACAAATTGTGCGAGTTAATTATCCGAAGCGTAGTGCAGCGGTTATTACAGAAGCTTATTTTAAACAAGCGTCAACAACAGATTATAATGGAGTATACCGTGAAAAATATATTGATTTTGAAGCAAAGGAAACGAAAAATAAAACAATTTTCCCCTTAGCTAATATACATGATCACCAAATCGAACATATGAAAGCAGTGGTCGAACAAGGAGGAATTAGTTTCATGATTATCCGCTTTTCGACACTTGATGAAACTTACTTTTTCCCTGCTGAGAAACTTTTTAAACACTGGAACGTCAAATTAAACGGTGGAAGAAAATCCATTCCGTATCAGACGATCCAGCAAAAGGGATACCTTATCCCTTTTCAATATAAGGCAAGAGTTGACTATTTAGCAATTATTGATAAGCTTTATTTTTAGAGACGGAGGAATGAAGCGATGGCAAATAACAGCCCATCTCGTACAGCGAGAAGAAAACAAAAAAAATCAAAGAAAAAACCTTTATGGAAAAAAATATTCCTTTCTTTATTTATTATTTTTGTAGTACTAGTAATAGGTGCAAGTGCAACTGCTGCCTATTGGATTGCTACTGCACCAGATTTGGATAAGTCCAAGCTGTCCGATCCGCTTGCATCTGAAATACTTGATAAAGACGGAAAGGCTTTTGCAGTTTTAGGAGAAAAGAACCGAACAAAAATTAGTTATAGTGATTTACCACAAGTATTAATTGATGCCGTAACAGCGACAGAGGATGCCAGATTTTTTGAACACTCGGGTATTGATTTACGAAGAATTGGCGCCGCGGTTATTGCTAATATTAAAGATGGATTCGGTTCTGAAGGAGCAAGTACAATTACACAACAAGTAGTAGAAAAATCCTTCTTGTCAGCGGATAAAAAAATCAGCTTGAAGGTTCAGGAACAATGGCTTGCCTTACAGCTTGAAAGAGATTATTCTAAAGAAGAAATTTTAGAAATGTATTTAAACAAAATATTTTATGGAAGTAATGCTTACGGTGTAGCAGCAGCTGCTGAAACGTATTTTGGCAAAGAGGATTTAAATGATCTTACTTTGCCAGAAGCAGCTATTCTAGCAGGTCTACCGCAACGTCCAACGGCCTATAATCCATTTAAAAATCCAGAGCTTACGAAAGAGAGAATGAATACCGTATTAAAATTAATGGTACGTCATGGCAAAATTACCGAAAAACAGGCAGAAGAAGCTAGAAAAGTGGATATCCCTTCCCTGCTAGTAAAATCAAAACCTG
Source organism: Virgibacillus proomii (assembly GCF_900162615.1). NCBI lineage: Bacteria > Bacillati > Bacillota > Bacilli > Caryophanales > Bacillaceae > Virgibacillus > Virgibacillus proomii. Next base: position 2,018,685 of record NZ_FUFN01000010.1, read on the forward strand.
ATTCTACACCTTATGAAGCATTCATTCAGCAAGTGGAAAAGGAAGTAAAAGAAAAGGTTGATGGTGCTGATATATATACAGACGGATTAAAAATTCATACGACGATTGACCCCAAAGTTCAAGAACATGTTGAATTTTTGTTAACAGATAGTGAAACTAATCCTATCCCTTATCCTGATGATGAAATGCAAGCCGCAATGACTGTGTTGGATACGAAAAGCGGTGCTATTCGTGCAGTTGGCGGTAGACGTAATAGCGAAGGGAAAAAAGAATTCAACTATGCGATTGAAGGGAAAACGCAAGCTGGTTCAACCTTTAAACCAATCACAGCTTATGGTCCTGCTATTGAATACAATAAAATATCAACATACCATCAGATTAATGATGACAAACCATATCAAATACCTGGCACCAGCAAAACGATAAGAAACTGGAACAGGCAATATAGTGGCTGGATGTCAGCACGAGAAGCTTTAAATAAATCATTAAACGTGCCAGCAGTAAAAATGCTTGAAGAAGTAGGCTATGATAAAGCGAAGGAATTTGCAGAAGGCTTAGGGATTAAATTTCATAAAAATCGTGTGCTAATTGGCGATGCAATTGGTGGTACAGATACAGAGGTTACACCATTAGAATTAGCAGGCGCCTTTCGAGCTTTTGGAAACGAAGGTATCTATAATGATCCATATTCTGTAACAAAAGTTGAATTTCCAGACGGAAAAACAGTAGATTTAAAACCGAAAGCAAAACCGGCAATGTCTGACTATACCGCTTATATGATAACAGATATGTTAAAGACAGCCGTTACAGAAGGTACAGGAACGCAAGCTCATATCCCTGGTTTGCCGATGGCTGGAAAAACAGGTACAACAAGCTTAGAGAATACAGAAGGAAGTCCGGATGCTTGGTTTAGCGGATATACGACGAATTATACGATTTCTGCATGGGTTGGCGGTTATCATGATGAAAATAAACGCCGAGCTCCTATACCGGATGGATACACGAAAATTCCTTTGCAAATGTTTAAAAATACAATGACAGAAATATCTAAGGATATTGAAACGAAGGATTTCGTGAAGCCAGATTCTGTCGTTGAAGTTCAAGTAGAAAAGGGCTCAAATCCGCCTGCAAAACCAAGTAAACATACACCATCAGAAAATATTACTACCGAATTATTTGTTAAGGGAACCGAGCCAAAGGGTACTTCAGAGAAATTTGCTAAGCTTGATCCAGTAAGTGGCCTAACTGCCAGCTTTAATAAAGATAATAATTCAATTGATGTTTCGTGGAATTACGATTCAGATGCAGATGTATCGTTTGAGGTGAGTGCCCAAGTTAATGGTGGCGGTATGCAGCCACTATCAACAACAAAAGAAAATTCCCTGGAAATTAATGAAGTAGAACCGAATGCAGAATATACCATTCAAGTCATAGCGGTAAGTAATGAAGACGGCTCAAAAAGTGAACCAAAAACAACTACCGTTTCTACTGGCGAAGAAAAGGAACAGGAAGAGATACCAGCTGTTGAAGGTTTATCAGCCACATACAATGAATCGAGCTCACTCATTAATGTTAGCTGGAATTATAACGGTCCACCTGCTTCATTTGAAGTATCTGTAAACGGGCAAGCACAAACTGTGGGATCAAATGGATTAGAAATTAGTGGAGCAACTCCGGGAGAGACTTATTCCATCACTGTTACTCCGATTGGAAAAGAGGGAGCGAATGAAGGAAAACGTGGTTCCGCACAAAGTACATCCATTACAGTTCCCTCTGAGCAATCAGAACCTCCTACCAACGGGAATGAAGAGGATAAACCTGATGATCAGAACGGTAATGTTAATGAGAACAATGATGGCGATAGTGGTAATAACGAGGAAAATAACAACGATGGTGATGAACAAGATGACCAACAGAATCAAAATAATCAACAAAACAATCACCAGAATAACCGGAACCGATCAAAAGAAGAAAATGAATAAATTAAAAAGAGGTAAACGAGAATACTGCTCGTTTACCTCTTTTCTATTTTCATTCGTTTTTTTCCTTCGCGGCATATTTCCAATAACGGACATTCTGGACAATTCGGATTTCTGGCTTTACAGTGATACCGACCGAAAAAAATCATACGGTGGTGTGTATCGCTCCACTCTTCCTTTGGGATTTTTCGCATCAAAGTCTCCTCAACTTCAAGGACGGAATCTTTCCACCTGCATATACCCAATCGTTTTGCGACCCGTTCAACATGGGTATCAACTGCAATCGCAGGTTCATCAAATGCGACAGAGGCTACCACATTCGCTGTTTTTCTCCCTACTCCAGCAAGCTTCATCAACTCTTCTTTGGACTTAGGAACAATTCCGCCATATTCTTCTAATAACGTTGTACAGAGCTTACGAATATTTTTTGCCTTATTACGATATAAACCAATTGACTTTATATCCTCTTGAAGTTCCTCTAAGGGTACCGCTAAATAGTCTTCGGGAGTTTTGTATTTCTTAAATAAATCCTTCGTTACTTTATTAACGAGATTATCCGTGCATTGAGCAGAAAGAACAACTGCGATGAGTAATTCAAATGGGTTACCATGAACTAATTCACATTGTGCATCGGGAAACATTTTTTTCATCTCATCTAAACAAAATCGAATTTGCTTTTTTGTCAGCATACTCCTACTCTTCCCCTTCTAACCAATTATAATAAAAAGAAGTATCACGCTTTTGACTAGACTGTATACTAGAATTTGCTTTACGCGCATGATATTCTTTACTGGATCTGCGTGCTTGTTCAACGGATTGAATTCCTTTTTTCATCCATTCTCGTAAAATACGATCAATATACTTAAAGTTTAACTTGCTCATTAGAACTGCTTCACGTAAACCCGCTTTTATTAAAGCTGGAGAGATTTTATCCTGGTCAAGCCATGCATTAATGGTTTCTATTTCAAAAGGAGAAAGCGGTCTGCCAAACTCCTGTTCAAATAAAATAAAAATGGTACCTTCCGACGTTTCTTCTTCACTTTGTTGATGATGATTTACCTTAAATAGTTTTTCCCAAAGTGGGTTTAAACAGTATGCTTCTTTTAGCTTCTGTCCTTGTTCTTCCTGTTGATCAATTGTCAGCATACCTTTTTGAATCAGTCCGCGCAAGATAAGTGCACATTCCTTCTCACTCATTGTTACATATTGAGCTAGTTGATCTGGCGTTGGAAAATCAATTCCGTCTTGGATAAAACGCTGTAATTGTAAAAGAAGCATCACTTCTCTTTCATGGAGCCCCAATGTAGTATACGAAGTTAGTAATTGTGTTGGGACATGTAATTGCTGCAATAATAATTGCTGAATAGAAAACTGTTGCTTCTTCATAAACTTAAGCACCTCTTTAAAATATCATGATAAGAACAAAAGCTTAGAAGCGCTCAGTTAGCCATGTGCAAACTGGGAAACTTCTGACAAGTTAAAGTGAAAACTTCAATCCGTGGAACGCTTTTTACAGGAAATGTTAGTACCGTAAAGGTATGACCTAAAGGCCCATGAACTATTCGGGCATTTAGTTGCCGTTTTCCTTTCCCTTTGAATTCCTCCATATTCTCTTTAATCTTGAATACATGCGGGCTAGAAAAACATGCCGCTAACATAGGGGAATGCATACACCTAAGCGGGCAAGCCTGCTTTTAGTCGACCTTTCTTAGATTCGAGCAGATGTTAACTTATCAAAGATCTCCAGTTTGTTTAAAGCACGAGCGCTTAAGATAAACGACGCTACTTTTTCAATTAGATAAATTCCTAGATACAAGATAAAACAATCCCTCGCTTATAGAGCAAGGGATTAGCATTTTTTGGAGATGTTATCAAAATGAAGTAAAGATCCCGTTATATACCCTTAGTTAGCCCGCTGCTGCTAGAGTCATATTAGAAACAGATGTTACTCATAGACGTATGAATTTTTCGCACACATTATGATAGGCAAACTTAAGGATAAAGCCGATTTAATAAGCGAGGAAATGGTATTGTTTCACGAACATGGTCAACTCCAGAAATCCAAGCAACAGTACGTTCTAAACCAAGTCCGAAACCGGAATGTGGAACACTTCCATATTTTCTTAGCTCTAAATACCATTGATATGCTTCTCCAGTTAATCCATGCTCTTCGTATCGCTGTTTCATAAGCTCTAGATCATCAATACGTTGAGAACCTCCAATTATCTCTCCATAGCCTTCAGGAGCAATTAAGTCTGCACATAAAACTACGTCATCTCGTTTTGGATGGGGCTTCATATAAAAAGCTTTGACATTCTTAGGGTAGTTGGTTATAAATACAGGCTTGTCATAGCTCTCTGCTATTGCCGTTTCATGTGGTGCTCCAAAATCTTCACCCCACTCTATATCCGTAAACCCTTTTTCTTTTAAGAGTTCGATTGCTTCATCATAGGTAATCCGCGGAAAAGGTGCTTGTACTTTTTCTAATTTATCAGTGTCACGATCTAACGTATGTAACTCTAATTTACAATTTTTTAGTACACTTTGAACTATGAAGCTTACGTATTTTTCTTGGATCTCGAGACTTTCTTCATGCTCTACAAAAGCCATTTCCGGCTCAATCATCCAAAATTCAATTAAATGTCTTCTCGTTTTGGATTTTTCAGCTCGGAATGTTGGCCCAAAGGAAAAGACCTTTCCAAATGCCATTGCTGCAGCTTCCATATATAACTGACCACTTTGTGATAAATAAGCTTCCTCATCGAAGTACTTCGTGTGGAACAGTTCAGTAGTTCCTTCTGCTGATGATGCTGTTAATATTGGTGGGTCAATTTTAACAAATCCATGTTCATTAAAAAATTGATACGTAGCACGAATGATTTCATTACGAACTTTCATGATGGCATGTTGTCTTTTTGATCGAAGCCATAGATGGCGATGATCCATTAAAAATTCCGTACCGTGTTCTTTTGGTGTGATTGGATAATCATGTGATTCGTGAATTAATTCAATATCTTTTACATGCATTTCGTAACCAAATGGTGATCTTTTATCTTCGACTATTTTACCAGTAATGTACATGGAAGATTCTTGGGTTAAATTTTTGGCCAGTTGGAACGTTTCTTCACTTACATCATTTTTGGCAACCACCCCTTGGATAAATCCAGTCCCATCACGTAATTGTAAAAATGCGATTTTTCCACTGGATCGTTTATTCGTAAGCCAAGCGCCGATGGTTACGATTTGGTCATGATAGTTTGGTGCTTGAGAAATAGTTGTTTTCAAAAGAATACCTCCTAATGCTATGATTGATGCGTTTTGATAAATCGTTTAATTCGATTAGCTGCTTCTTCTAATGCTTCGATCGATGTAGCGTAGGATAAACGGATATTATTAGGTGCACCAAAACCAGTTCCCGGAATAAGTGCCACCTTCTCCTCTTCTAATAATGCACTAGCCCAATCATCTACATTTTTAAAGCCATTCGCACGTACAGCCTCCGTGACATTTGGGAATAAATAAAATGCTCCTTTTGGCTTAATGCATGTCACTCCTGGTATTTCAGTAATTAACTGATACAGTTTTTCCAAACGCTCAGAAAAGACATGTTTCATTTTCTCACTGAATTCTCCATCCATCTTATAAGCAGCTAATGTAGCATATTGTGCAATTGAAGTTGGATTGGACGTAGAATGTGAAGCTAGGCTAGTCATTGCCTTAATGATATTAGCAGGACCAGCAGCATAACCAATTCTCCATCCAGTCATAGAATGAGATTTTGATACTCCATTTACAACGACCGTTTGCTCTTTTAGTACAGGCGATAATTGTGCGATCGATACATGTGGATCTTCTGAATAAATTAGTTTTTCATAAATTTCATCGGAAACAATTAAGATATTATGCTTTAGGCAAATTTCCCCTAGCTGCTCGAGTTCTTCTTTGCTATACATCATACCAGTTGGATTGCTCGGAGAATTAATAATAATCGCCTTTGTTTTATCGGTAATCGCTAATTCCAGCTCTTCTGGAGTAATTTTAAATGCATTTTCTTCTTTTGCAGGCACAAAAACTGGAACCCCGCCAGCAAGCTTTACTTGTTCTGGATAACTTACCCAATATGGAGCAGGAACAATAACCTCATCACCTTCATTTAAGATGACTTGGAATAACGTATAAAGTGCATGCTTTGCTCCCGTAGTAACGATAATTTGCTCTTTTTCATAAACAAGATTATTATCTGCTTTAAATTTAGCGATAATCGCTTCCTTTAGCTCGACAATACCACCAGATGGGGTATATTTAGTCATCCCTTGCTTCATTGCTTCTTCAGCAGCTTGCAAGATAGATTCTGGTGTATTAAAATCTGGCTCTCCTGCTCCTAAAGCGATGACATCATGTCCTTGTTGCTTTAATTCCTTGGCTTTTGCGGTAATAGCCAAGGTAGATGAAGGGGTTAATGTTTTAACTCTGTTTGCTAGTTCCATTTTGATCACCTTTCTATTTAAACATTCGTTTTAAACGGTATTGTTCATAACGAGAACCATCATACATATCGAAATAATCGAAGACGTAACGACCCGATGAATCTACATATGTAAGTTCCCAGAGTTCCTTTCCATCAACTAGTGCTGGTGTAATTTTAATAAATTTGCAGGATGAGCATTCTTTTTTCCAATCAGTAAGGATCGCTTCTTTATTAAGAATTTCTGCTTGGTCCACAGTTGTAAGTTGTTTTTCTTTTCCTTTCAACGGATAAAAAATAATCTTATTCTTTCCTTTTTTATCTTTACCATACACTACATGATAAGCATTTTCGCCATTAAACGTTTCAATGTCTGTTACCTCTTTTAAAGAACCAGCTTTTAAAAGCTGCTGCTTTGTTTCTTCATATCCTGCTGTTTTGCTATCTAACAAATCCATATATAACACGGTTAAATAAATACCACAAGAAACAATAATAAAAATGATGGCGAAGAGGCTCCACTTTAACCATTTAGGATTGGTAAATAGTGAAGATAGCTTGTTCTTCATTTGTACCATCCAATGCTAATCCGAACATAAAATCTTGTTCTTTTAAGGTTTTATTTAACAAATCAACAATTTTATATAGATCCGGTGAATAGTGAAGCTTTACAGCTGCTAATTTTGTTAAAGAATTCTCCATCTTTTTCCCTCCTGGATAAAAGTTTCTTGTTTTATCAAGATCTGTTAGACATAATATGCAGCTTGCTGCAAATGCTAGGTATATGCTGAATGAATATAAATGAAGCATAGTTATAGTATACCAAGCTTCTTACCAAATTTGTTTTGTTTTTATTTATTTCGGCAAATTTTTTTCTAACCTATACCACTTTATGAATGCTGATGCTTCTATTGAGCATCAGTTTTTTTATACTATAGGAATGTATAAAACTTTAGGTTTTGTATCTTTCGCCATAAAACTTGGCGACAAGCCAAGTTTTTCTAATATAGGAAATTATATATGCATGTTGAGTAACTTCTTTAAACGTATCATGATCTCGCTGAATCGCCTAATCATTGAGTTCGCTTCATTAAAACCATTGTTCTGCTTTTTTCAATAACTCATTGGTTGTATCAAAGGTCAATGGTACCTTAGGAATGGAGTCAATAAAATATTTCCCATATCGAGCTTTGATAATTCGTGAATCACAAATAAAAACAATTCCTCGATCATTACTGGAGCGAATTAGTCTGCCAAAGCCTTGTTTAAAGCGAATGACAGCATTTGGTAAAGCATATTCCATAAATGGGTTTTTCCCTTTGTTCTTAAAAAATTGTGCCTTCGCCTGATGAACGGGATGATCAGGCGGTTGAAATGGTAATCGGACAATGACAAGGCAAGATAAATCTTCTCCTGGTATATCAACGCCTTCCCAAAATGAACTAGTTCCTAATAAGATGGCGTGATTGAATGATTGAAAATTTTTCTTCAAACGTGTTCTGCTGCCACTAGAAATACCTTGAGCAATTAATACATAACGATCATCTTGCATCATTTCTTTTAAAATTTCATATGATTTACGTAACATTTCATATGAGGTAAATAAGACTAGCATACGTCCATCTGTAATTTGTGCCAAAGATAAAATTACTTCGCTAGTTGCGTAAATAAAATCATCATTATTTCCATATTTTATATCTGGAAAATCATTCGGTATCATTAACTGGACTTGATCATAGTAAGAAAATGGAGATGCAATTTGTTTTGCAATTAATCTGTCCGGATCAATTCCAAGTCGATCGATAATAAATTGGAATGACTTCCCCATCGTTAAGGTAGCACTTGTCAAAATAACACTGTGCTTTGTAGTAAAGAAGTCTTCAGCTAATAATGTTGACACATCAGTAGGTTCGCTATACAAATAGACCGCATTTTTGGCTCCATTTGCTTCAATTTCCATCCACTTTACCTGTTTCATACTGTCTTCAACAAGAAAAAGCTGTTCCAGTTGATCAATATATATTTGTAACTGTTCTGTACAATAATTAATTCTCTCATTATCCTCAGTTCGAATTTCTTCTTTGTTTAACTGGGCTTTCATGATAGCCAAACCATGAATCAAATCCCTAAGGTAAAAGATAAGCCGAGTTACCATATCAATAATCGTACTCCACTTTCTTTCATCTTCCTGCTTTTTTTCAAACCGATACTGAGTTCTGCCAATATCACTTAACGTTTTATTTATTCTTCGTTGCTCCATGACGTATTGAAATAACTGCCGAAACAAATCATCTGTTTCATACTTTGCATTATCTAATAACTCATTCCACTGTTCTACTATTGTTGCAGGTACAGCTACTTCATAATGCGAGAGAATGCGATAAACAAGCTTTTCATCATCTGTTTTCCCCAGTTGATTAAGCGTATACTGTATTTGAACATAATCCAGTTTTAAACCGTAATACCTAGAGACGGTTGCTTCAAAATGATGTGCTTCATCGATAATTACTTGATCAAAGCTTGGCAACAGAGATGAGGCATGAAACATATCGGTACATAACAATGCATGATTCGTAATTACAATATTTGCCTGCTGCGCCTTCCGACGTGCCTTTTGATAATAAGATTTAAAAAACCATGGAGAAGTCGGATCAATATTTTCTTCCATCTCAGCGGAAATCCGCCTGAAAAATCGATAACCACTAGCGGGCAATTGGATCTCATCAATATCACCGGTACATGTTTCTGTTAACCAAACGAATATCATAGCTTTGGTTAAGGCAATATCATAATTGTTCTCTTCTGTTTCAGCTAGTTCTTGTTCTAACTTCTCCAAGCTAATATAATGAGATTTTCCTTTTAAAAGCGCAACTCGAAAAGGAAATGGCAGCAGTTTTTTGATTAGCGGGGTTTCTTCTTCCAATAATTGTGATTGCAATTGAGTTGTATACGTACTAATCACGATTCTTTTCCCTGTTGTAACTGCTTTGTAGACGGCAGGGATTAAATATGCTAATGATTTTCCAGTACCGGTCTCTGCTTCAATTAATGCATGCTCTTTTCTCTGAAACGCATCAAAAATAATTTCTGACATTTCCCGTTGTCCAGTTCGCCTCTCATATTTTTCCATCGTTTTTGCAAGCGTTCCGTCCGCTTCATAAATGCTGTCAAGATAATCACCGAATGATATATCTACAGAGGTAAGCGGTTCATCTATTATCTCTGTATGCCGATAGGCCAGTCCCCGATATGTATCTATTTTCGTATCCTCGGATGGGTTAAACAATCGTTGCTCTTTATAATAATGAAACAGTTTATACACGTCAGACTTTAATGTTTTTTCTAGTTTTAAAAGCTGATCCATTGTTTCATATGGTAAAGAAGCAAGCTTCTCTTTTATTTTTAAAAATAATTTCCCTGTTACGAAAGCGTCCGATAACGCTCGATGAGGTTGATTATGATTAATCTGTAAATGTTCGGTAAGCTGATTTAACTTATAACTAGGTGAAGTTGGGAAAAAAATTCTAGCCAATTCTACCGTATCGAGTACCGGATTAGTTAACTTTGATTGACCGCAATTCTCTAATTCCAAATTTAAAAAACCTAAATCAAATGGAACATTATGAGCTATCAGGTAGCTGTCTTTAAACAGTTCGATAATTTCTTCAGCAACCTCATTAAAGGTAGGAGCCTCCATAACATCTTCATCTGAAATCCCTGTTAGATTTGTGATAAATGAAGGGATTTCCTGTTTGGGATTCAGTAAGGTGGAGTAACTATCAACAATGGCATCTTGTTCAATAACAACAATTCCTACTTCAATAATTTTATCTGTTTTTGCTGGTGAGTTTCCGGTTGTTTCTAAATCTATGACTACATATCGATCCATACATAACCACCTCACTTCATTTGTGATCGTATTTACCAGTTGTTCAGTTAGTCGGACGATGAATAGTCAAACCAGTCAATTTCTCCAGAATATAACCGTTCAACACGATTTTCCTCATTTTTTACTAATAATGCTCCATCTTCGGCCAACCCGTAAAATATAGCTTTTTGTTGTTTATTTAATTGGTGAATCGTAATCATTTCACCGATGCGAAACCCGTACTTTTCCCATTTTGTCTTTACCACTTGAAAACCTTTCTTTATATATAAATCATAAATATGCTCAAAAGATACTAAAAAATGCTGGATTATTTGTTGAATAGACCACTCTGTTCCAGATTCAATTCGCAGTGAAGTTGCTCGCTGCTGTAATTCCTCCGGCCAGTCTTCCAATTGTTGATTTATATTTAATCCTACACCAATGATTACGTAGTCGATCTGATCTTGTTCTGCTTGTAGTTCTGTTAAAATTCCAGCACATTTTTTACCATTACTAAACAGTATATCATTTGGCCACTTAATCAGTGGATGTAAAGGTGTAAGTTCTTTAATCGTATCCGCTAAAGCAACAGCAGTTAATAATGTTAATTGCGGAGCAAGATATGGAGGTAAAGGTGGTTCGAGAATTATGCTCAACCACATACCATCGCCTTTTTTAGTGTGCCACGTTCTATTCATTCTGCCTCTACCTGAAGTTTGTTCATTTGCAATAACAATTGTTCCATGTTCACTAATACTTTCCTTAGCAGTGTTATGAGCAAGGATTTGCGTAGAGCTAGTTACTTCACGGTGAATGATCTTTTTGCCAAGCCAGTTCGTATCTAAGCCCCATTGCAGCGTATTTGCTGTTATTTTATCCGGATAGCCAATAATTCGATAACCAAGCTTCGACTTTGCTTCAATCAAATAGCCATCTTTTTTTAGATCATTCATATGTTTCCAAATGGCACTACGCGATATATTTAGTTGTTCAGAGAGTTTTTGTCCGGAAATATACGTATCTTTATTCTCTGCCAATAGATGAATTAATTTATTCCGGGTGGATTCCATTTTATCCACTCCTTTATCGCTTGATATTCATTAGGTAATTGCTTTGTAACAATTTGGCGTTCAATAGAATTTAATAATTGCTGGATCCATGGTCCACGTTTTGAACCTGGAAATAGCTCTAAAATATCATTACCGCTAAAATTGATTTCCTGTTTTGTATGTATTGGTAATGCATGGTCTATTTCCAGCATCTGTTCCATCATAACTTTCTTACCGCATAAACAACTAATAAGCCGCACAAAACCGCCATAGAGAGTATTCGGCAATTGATAAACAAGCCAAGGACTTAGACCTTCATGACTGAATAAATCAATTTGCTCGGTTAATTGTAATGCTTCTCGTTTTTGCTTGTTGGAGCATTTCCAAGCCTTTGACCAAGCTGCAATAGAAATAGAGCGATCTAAAAAATGAAATAAGACCAATACTTCACTAAATGAAAGTAATGGCTTTACATTAGCTGGCAAACGAACAAATAATTGATCGTTGTCACGAAATATCGGTAAATATTGATATATTTTTAAATTTATAATGTAATCGAGCGCTTTTTGTACATGTTCTCCTGCAAACAACTTCGTAAATTCTTTTGTAATTCGTTCCACAGCAAGACCTTCTATTTCCTGTTTTACTTGTTTCATATGTGTAATGGTTTCCGGATGAATGGTAAAGCCGAGCTGACTGCTAAATCGTAATGCACGAATAATACGCAATGGATCCTCCGAGAATCTTTCTACCCCATTGCCAACTGTTCGGATGATTCCTTTTTTTAAATCACTTTTGCCATGAAATAAATCAATAATCTTTCCATCTTTATCCATGGCAAGTGCGTTAATGGTAAAGTCCCTTCGCTCAAGATCCTTGTCAATTTGGTCAATATACGTAACTGTATCTGGATGGCGTTGATCTGAATAATTGCCATCGACCCGGAATGTCGTTACCTCATAGGATTGTCCTTCAAATCGAACGATCACAGTACCATGCTCAATCCCAACCGGAATAATCGATTCAAATATTTGCTGTAACTCATCAGGGGTTGCTGATGTAGCAATATCAATATCTCCAATTGGTCGACTTATCAAATAATCTCGAACACAGCCACCAACAAAATAAGCTTGGTGCTGATAACTTTCAATTATTTCTAAGATGGCCTTTGCTTTATGAAAGGGGTTTGCTAACATGTTAATCACCAATTTCTAATTCTATGACTACCTAGTACTTGTTCATACAATTGCTCATATTCGTTTACAATAATATCGGAATGGAACTTAACGTTTGCCCGCTTCAGCGCCTGTTCAGAAAATAAATGTAACTTGTTTTCATCTGTTAATAATTGAACCGCATATTCCGCTGCTTGATTTACTGCACCAAGTTGAACAAGATAACCTGTTACTCCATGTTCAATCACTTCAGGAATACCGCCAATTCTCGTTCCAATACAAGGAACACCGCAAGCCATTGCTTCTAATAAGACAAGGCCAAAGCTTTCTTTTTCAGATAAAAGTAATTTCAAATCACTAATTCGTATGAAATCACTGATGTTTTTTTGTTTTCCTAAAAACAATACATGTTCCTGTAAACCTAATTCATCAACAAGCTCCATTGCAGTACTACACTCAGGGCCATCACCAATTAATAATAGCTTGCAATCAATTCGTTTTTGGATTTGAGCAAATGTATGAATAATATCTGGCAATCGTTTTACCTTGCGAAAGTTAGAGATATGGACGATTACCTTTTCCGATGGTTTGATCCCATATTGTTCTTTAATGGACGGTAATGATTTTGGATAATATTCCTTTTCATTGACAAAATTATAAATAACATGAATGGGCTGTTTAACATTTAATTGTTTTTTCGTTTGTTCTTTCAGATGTTCTGAAACAGCAGTCACAGCATCAGAATGGTTAATAGCATGGGTAATCATATTTTTAAAAATATCGTCAATCGCCAATACTGTAATATCCGTCCCATGCAAAGTGGTAACTATTTTTACATCTCGATCTGCTATATCTCTTGCTAGGAGCGCACTAACTGCATGTGGCATGGCATAATGAACATGCAAAATATCTAACTCCTCCCGACTTATTACTTCCGCCATTTTTGCTGCTAAAGCCAAGTCATAAGGAGGATACTGAAATACGGGATAATGACTTAATTCAACTTCATGATAGTAAATTCGTGGGTTAATTCGATTTAAGCGAAAGGGTAAACTGGATGTAATAAAATGTACTTCATTACCTCTCTCAGCCAAAAGCATACCAAGTTCTGTTGCGATAATACCAGACCCGCCAACACTAGGATAGCAAGTAATACCTATTTTTTTCATTCCTGCTTTCCTTTTGTTTTTTTCTGTTTTATAATTTCACGCCACTGGAAATCGCCATCGTGCAAGCCTCGAATAAATATTTCCGAAGCAGCAATATTGGTAGCAAGCGGAATTTGGTACACATCACATAGCCGCATCAAAGCACTAACATCCGGTTCATGTGGTTGAGCTGTTAATGGATCTCGGAAGAAAATCACCATATCCATATTATTATCAGCAATCATAGCACCTATTTGTTGATCACCACCTAATGGGCCTGATTGAAATAAATGTATATCTAAGCCAGTTGCTTCCATGATCATACTTCCAGTCGTTCCTGTTGCATATAGCTGATGCTCTTTTAGAATGTACTGATATGCTCTTGCAAAATTAATGATTTCTTGTTTCTTTTTATCATGAGCTATTAACGCAATATTCATCGAATACCCCCAAGATTATAAAATGTTTTCTAAACCGTATGTTAATCCTTTTGTTTCCATTACTTTTTCAATACTAAGTCTTATGCCAGCCATAAATGAAGTACGATTGATAGAGTCATGCTTGATCGTCAACGTTTGTCCCGGACTGCCAAAAATAACCTCCTGATGCGCAACTAATCCAGGTAGACGAACACTATGTAATCTAATTCCATCTAGATCAGCCCCTCTTGCACCTGGCAATGTTTCTTTTTCATCTGGATGTCCTTGCTTTTTAGGGACACGATTTTCCCTAATCAATTCTGCAGTTTTTATAGCTGTGCCGGATGGTGCATCTAATTTGCCATCATGGTGTTTTTCAATAATATCAACATCCGCAAAGTATTTTGCTGCCATCTTAGCAAATTTCATCATAAGTACAGCACCAACAGCAAAATTTGGTACGATCATGCACCCCATATTTTGTTGTTGAGCAAGCGTATCTAATTCCTGTAATTGAGATTCAGTAAATCCTGTAGTCCCTACAACAGGACGAATATAATGTTCTAAAGCTATTTTTGTATGGTTATATCCCGCTGAAGGAACAGATAACTCAATAAGCACATCTGCTTCTTCATGCTGTTTAAAACATTCTCGTGCATCATTATAAATCGGAACTGCTGCTTCTGTTCCCGGAAGCACTTCATTTAACGTTTTGCCATTATTTTTCCGATCAATACAGGCAACTAATCTGAACTCAGCTTCATTCATTACCATTTTCACTGCTTCCGATCCCATATTTCCTCTTGGTCCAGCAATTACAACATTAATGGTCATATGCTTCTTCTCCTCTTCTTATGTGGTTCAATCTTTTTTCGTCCAGCGATCTTTATCACGTGTTTCTATTTTCCTTATAGCTGTATGAAATGCATCGGATAAATCAATGTCTAATGAATTAGCAAAACAAGTTAAGACAAAAATGATATCGCCTAATTCTTCTTCAACCGTTTTTTCCTGTTCTGTCGGCTTTTTTGGCTTTTCTCCGTAATAATGATTCACTTCTCTTGCTAATTCACCTGTTTCTTCCGTTAAACGGGCCATTAGGCTTAAAGGAGAAAAATAACCTTCTTTAAATTGACGGATATATCGGTCAACTCGCTCTTGAATCTCTTTCGTCGTATATAGTGGTGTCGTCATAAAAACCTTCCTTTTCAACAACGTTTGCTATTATCATGTTAGCTAATCCGCACTGTTTTGACAAATTATTTCTATTGGTTTCAAACAAATTTTTATCCCGCATGTAAGATGCCGTAAGACTCCCACTTTAAAATCTTGAGTTGATACAAAAGGTCTAAGTGGGAGAAAACGGCACCTAAATGCCCGATTCGTTCAACTAACATTATTCCGCTGTTTCTCTACTAAAAACCAAATTGTTCTTTAACGTTAGTTTGTCTATACTAAAAAAGAAGTTTTTTCTATTTTAACAGAACATTTATATCACACCACAAGAGAATATGGCATATCTTTTCAATTTAACTAGTCATTTATGAACTTATAAAATAAACTTATGTAACTTTACTTACAAATAATCGATGTTTGCACAATAGGAGGTAATCGTTTGTTTTTAGGATTGAAAATAAAAAATATCATATTTATTTTATTTGGTGCAGCTATTTTTTCTTTTGGTATCGTTCATTTTAACATGCAGCATAATCTGGGGGAAGGCGGATTTACAGGTATAACACTTTTACTTTATTTCTTATGGGGATTCGATCCAGCGATCACCAATATTTTATTAAATATTCCCCTTTTTTTAGTCGGATGGAAATTTTTGGGTAAAGCAACTTTTGTTTATAGTATTATCGGTACAGGAGCAGTATCTTTATTTTTAAGTATATTTCAATACAAGCCATTTGCTATCCACCTTGAATCTGACATGACATTAGTTGCACTATTTGCCGGAGTATTTATCGGTGTCGGCTTAGGAATTATTTTTCGGTATGGTGGAACAACGGGTGGTGTTGATATTATCGCAAGGCTTGTTAATAAATATGTCGGTTGGAGTATGGGAAAAACAATGTTTCTCTTCGACTTTATCGTCATTACGACTTCTGTATTTGCTATCTTAGATTTAAAACAAGGGATGTATACGTTAGTGGCTGTATATCTTGGAGCTAGAGTAATTGATTTTATTCAGGAGGGTGTCTATTCAGCAAAAGGAGCGATGATTATCTCTAATTACAGTGAACAAATTGCCGAAAAAATCCTAACAGACATGGATCGAGGTGTTACTGTATTAGAAGGGCGAGGGAGTTATTCGGGTCATAAGCGAGCTGTTTTGTATTGTGTTGTTGCAAGAAACGAAATTGTTCGTCTTAAAAATGTAATACACCAAATTGATCCACATGCATTTGTAGCGATTAGTACTGTTCACGATGTAGCTGGTGAAGGATTTACACTAGATGAAAACAAAAATCCAATACAAAACTAACGAGAAAGTAGTAACTACTTACACCAGTCGTTAGAAAAACTTGGCTTGTCGTCAAGTCTTTATGGAGAATTCTTATACGATCAAGCCTAAAGTTTTATATTTTCCTATAGACAAAGCCCTAATAATGATGCTTCTTGGTGGGATCAAAACAACATTTTTAAGTGATGTTTAAGGATGCTGAGCTAGAAGCCTTGTTTAGGGACGTACAAACGGAAGAACCTTAAGTCAACATCAGGAGAGCCGACGTTGACTTATCGTAGGAAGAAGAGCGAAGTTTGCTACAACTTTAGCGCTTAAGCTAGATGATACTAATTTTCAAAAAAATCACCTACAAGCTAGAAATGGAAATAATTCTTGGAAACTAAAAAAGAGATGGCACTATTGACCATCCCTTTTCATCGTATTTATCCCGCATGTAAGGTGCCGTAAGACTCCACATCAAGAGTCTTTAGTTGATATAAAAGGATCTAGTGGGAAAAAACGGCACCTAAATGCCCGATTCGTTCAACTAACATTCCGTATAAAAAGCATTCCACGGAATGAAGTTTCACTTATCCCGCATGTAAGGTGCCGTAAGACTCCACATCAAGAGTCTTTAGTTGATATAAAAGGGTCTAAGTGGAAGAAAACTCCTACTGAATAAAGTTTCTCTTTATTCATTGCTGGAAACGTACATCAGGATAAATCGGACAAGCTCTGCTACAGCTACAAGTGCCGCTGCAACATAGGTTAATGCAGCTGCATTCAGCACTTTTCTCGTAGCTCGTTCTTCGTTATTACGAATAACTCCAGATGAGACGAGCTGAGCCATTGCACGGTTTGATGCGTCAAACTCGACCGGCAAAGTTACTAGCTGGAATAACACAGCTAGGGCAAAGAAAATTATTCCCAATAAGAATAATCCTGACATGCCGAGGAAAAGTCCAGCTAGAATTAAAAAGAACGACATATTCGAACCAAAGTTTGCTACAGGAACGAGTGCGCTTCTAAATCGTAAAAACGCATAGTCCTCTGCATCCTGAATAGCATGTCCAACTTCATGTGCCGCAACGGCAGAAGCGGCCATGGAATGTCCGTGATAGTTATCTGTTGAAAGACGAACTACTTTTTTTCTAGGGTCATAATGATCCGAAAGCATCCCTCTGGTTTCTTCGATAGTAACATCATATAGCCCGTTTTCATCAAGAATTTTCCGTGCAACTTGTGCACCGGTCATATACGAGGAAGTAGGCTGCTTCGAATATTTTTTGTATGTGCTCTTCACCTTCGATTGTGCCCAAAGTGGGATTATCATCAATAAGGCAATGTAGATTAGGTAACCTCCTAAACCACCAAACATATGCATCCCTCCTTATTAAGGTCAATTTTAGTCAAAAATCAGCTGTTAGTCAACTGTTTTATCTTGCTTATTTCTTTTTTCCGCTTCGCCTTTATATTTTCTCCAACTAACATAAGTTAATGTAATTCCAATGCATCCTCCTACAATAATAACAATCCAAATAAGAGGAATAATCCCTCCATTTTGTTCCCTCGCAGTAGTTGTCTTAAGAAGTGTGCTCGCTTGCATGTTTGACATAAGAAATCCATCACTGATTATAATCCCTATGATTATCAGGCAAGTTGTGGTAATACATAACATAAGTTTTTTCATAGAGACCTCCCCATCTTTAACTTCTTATACTAATGTATGAATGGGAGGAATATTATATAACAGCGATTATCTAGGTAGCGTATGATGTTTTTTATTTCCAACCGTTAAGAAATAAGCCAAGGCAATGGATATGATACTTAGCCAAAACGTAAAATAGCCTATCTCATTCATATAAGTTATCAGTGATGAATAGACCGGCATTTGCTCAAACACATAATCAATCACATCATTATGTAATGTCCAAATCGAAGCTACTACAATATGACGTAATTTCAACTGATAGAATGGTGCATATAAGAGGCCTTGAATAGCCATTGCTCCATGAGAAGCCATTAACATATATCCTTGCCAACTTAAAGTTCCATCCAAAAATAGTGTGAGGAGATTCATCATCACAGCCCAGATCCCGTATTTAAACAAGGTGATCATTGCTAATGCTTCAATATAAGGTACATGTTTACCAAAGATAAAAAATAACAAGAAAACAGTAAAAAACAAACTTGCTGTCGGACTGTCCGGTACAAAAATGAAAAATAAGGGTTCGGTATTCGAAAGTTGGCTTTCATACCACATATATCCATAAATGGTTCCACTTAAATTGATAAAAAATAATATGATTAGCAATCGTTTATCAAGTAATATGTATTTATTCAAAAATATCCCTCTTTTCTACGGTCGAGGTTAGGGTAAAGATAAAGAAAACGTTAGACTAATTCCCATTAAATACAAGCAACTTGTTATAATTAAAAGTACTCTATCCCAGCTATCTTATTCTTTCTTAATGGATGAAAAAGGCACCTTTACCAGCAATGTGATAAAGGTGCTTGTTATTGCTTATTTTTGTGACTCATTAACGGATACGATAAAATCTACTAATTGCTTAAGCTCTTCTTCTGTTCCTTTAAATTGCTCCGGCGGCATCGAACCAATACCTTCAACAGCAATTTTCGCAATTTCTTCAGCAGATTTATCCGTTCCAACTAACGGTGGGCCAGCCGCACCACCTTGCAGCATTTCCCCATGACAAGATAAGCAACTATTTTCATAAATCGCATAGCCCGGATCTTCAGTATCAACTTCTTGTCCCGGAGGAATCGGTTTATTTGCTTCCGCACGGGCCTCCCAATCAACTTTGGCAGCAGACTCATACGTAAGCCATATAACCGATGCTAATGCAAGAACCATCATGCCAACAGCTATTGGTCGTTGATGTGGTCTTCTTCCAGGTCCATTATCCAAAAATGGTGCGAGTAATAATGCACCAAATGCAATCCCCGGCAAGACAAGAATACCCAATAGAATAAAATCTTGACTTGCAAATTCATATTTCAACAATTCATACAAAAACAAGAAGTACCAGTCTGGCAATGGTATATATCCTGAACTAGTTGGATCAGCCATTCCTTCTAAAGGAGAAGGATGAGCTAAAGTTAAGGATAAAAAGCCAACTAAAAAAACGGCACCTACCAACCATTCTTTTAATAAAAAGTTGGGCCAGAAAGCTTCTGTTCTCCCAGGATATTCTGAATAATCTTTTGGCAGATTCGATTTCTTCTCTAAAGGAATTCGCGAATCGCCGACAAATTTCATACCTTTACCCCTATGCATGCTTTCCCCTCCTTTTTATAATGGTCCTGATATACCTTGTCTACGAATTAAAATAAAGTGTACAGCTAATAAAGCAAATAATGCAGCTGGTAAGAAAAATACATGGATCGCAAAGAAGCGAGTGAGTGTCTGAGCCCCTACGATATTCGCATCTCCAGCTAACAGCGTTTTCAATTCTTCACCTATAAATGGAACTTGTTGGGCAATTTCTAGCCCGACCTGAGTCGCAAAATAGGCTTTGTTATCCCATGGTAATAGATAGCCTGTAAACCCTAGGCCAAGCATGATAAAGAAGATTAGCACACCAACAATCCAATTTAATTCACGCGGTTTTTTATATGCTCCTTGGAAAAACACACGCAGTGTATGTAATAATAGCATTACGATTACAACACTGGCACCCCAATGGTGCATACCACGAACAATTTGTCCATGTGCAACCTCGGTTTGTAAGTAATAGACCGATTTCCAAGCATTTTCTATATCCGGTACATAATACATGGTTAAAAACATACCAGATAGGATTTGAATAACAACAACAAAGAATGTTAACCCGCCAAAACAATAGACAAATGCAGAAAAATGGTGAGCTGGATTAACATGCTCTGGTACTTCATGATCCGCAATATCCCGCCAGATTGGCGTAATATCTGCGCGCTCATCAATCCAATCGTAAATTTTTTGTAGCATAAGTTATTACGCCCCCTCTCTAGGTACCGGGTCACCTAAATATAACATGCCATCCTTTACTTCATACTCATAAACATCCAATGGCTTTAAAGGCGGTGTACCTGGTACGTTTGTTCCATCCTTATAGTATCGACCATCATGACATGGGCAGAAAAATTGATCAGGATGTTCGTCACTTCCTCCCCAGTTAACGACACAACCCAAGTGCTTACATACCGGTGAAAAGGCTTGAATCTCACCCTTGTCGTCTTTAAATACAAAGGCTGATCGACTTACTTCAGATTCATACCAGCCATCAATTTGTTTGACCTTCCAGTCGATTTTCTTAGGCTCTGTTGTAATATCATCAACAGCTAAATCGACACTCACCATATCACCGCGCCCCGATTCTTTTAACACTGGGTCAATTGCCATTCGCAACATCGGTGCCAGCATTCCTGCTGCCATAAATCCACCGACCCCGGTTAGCGTATAGTTTAAAAATTGCCTGCGGGATACCTGCTGCTTTTTTTTGCTCATGATTTTCCCCCCTCTTCTTACAATAATCACGGACAATATTGTTACATCAGATTACTAGGACATAACCATGATAGCGTAAACTGTTTGTCTGGTCAATCATATTCCCCCTTGAAAAGAAAAAGTTTTCATTATTTTTCACCAATAAGATTGGATGAGTTCACTTAGTTGCTCTACCTGATCACGAATGAAGCGATGCATTTCAGCTGATTTTAAATCTCCTGACTTCATTCCGGAAAGCCATATTAATGTTCCAGCAAATGCTAGTTCATGTTTTTTCCAAGCTGGATCTAACGTTAAGATAAACACATGTTTAAACGGTTGTTGCTTGACTTCTTCTATCCATGCATTTATTCGAGAAAGCTCCTCTGACCTATCGGCTGTCTTTATATAATAATAAATAGGTGCTAGCAAAATCCGTCCCGTTAATTCTTTTTCCAATTCATTTGCTAACAAATTGGTCCATTCACTTTGAAAAGCATTTACTTCCATATTTGCATCATTGTCCATTTGATAAGGTACCAAAGGAATCAAAACTGAATCAATATATTCTTTTGCTTCTATGTATTGAATTACGTCCGATTTCTCCCATTTCATATAGTAAGTCCAACCTTTCGCTTGTCATCTTATGTTATATTTCTGTATTTTTTAAAAAGTCCGGTAAACATGCGGTTATATGCATTGCTGACTTGTGGTAGCGTTTTATATTCAATTGATACACTCCACTACTCGAAACTACATCGCCTCAATTCTCTTAACCTCTTATTTTTGACCATGCACGTTAATTAAATCTTATCTATCCAGACAAAAAAAATCAACCTATTGCTTTTGCAATTTTGGTTGCATTGAATAGGTTGCATCTAACGCTTTTAGTTCATTTACCAATACCAAAAAAGCAGCTTCGTCCATATCATCTAGCGCCTTATCGATTTTTCTTTGGATGATTTGTTTTTGAAATTTGTATAGGGATTGATCTAAAATTTGTTTAGCGATTTTTTTATCTTTTTCCGTAATAAAATACTCATCTGGGATAAATGGATTCTCCTCGAGAACAGAAATATAAAGTGCATTTTGATAGGACTTATGAAAATTTAGTTGTAGATACAACGGTTCGTTTTTATTCAAGCGAATATCATGAAACGACTTTTCTGCATCTGTTGTAACTAATTGATTTTTATAAAAGCGAAAAGCTACTTCTTCTGAACATTGACTTGTCATAATTATGCCACGCGGGCAGAATTTTGCTTCCCGAACAAAATGAAGCTGTCCAAGTAATTCATCATGATTCATTAAATAATTTAAAATCCATACGCTCTCTCGCTTTTTTAACTGATAATTGTTTAAAAACCATTGGATGAAGTTCTTTTTATCTTCCACAGATACCGGAGTGTGCACCATCCTCTAACCTCCCTCACAACCGCTAACTTGCCTTGCATAAACCTTTCTAAATCCCTCTATCTGATTGTTGTAATCGACGCAGAAATTCAGTAATCTCATCATCAAATGGCTGTTTTTCTAGATATGCAGTAAAAACAGGTATTGCTTCTTCTACCCTCCCTTCTTCCGTTAAAAAGTATCCATACTCCTTCAAGAAATCACTATCATCTTTTAGATTATTATATGCTATTGTATAATGTTTTAATGCATTATTATATTCTTCAATTTCATTATAAGCACGGGCTAGTTCCCATTCATACAAAGGATCAAGAGCCCCTATATCTTTTATTTCGATAAGCAGGTCAATAATTCCTTTAAAATCGGCCCTGTTTTTTAAGAGTTCAATTAAAAATAAAATCGCTTCTTTAAAGTCAGGGTCAATCGCAACTGCTTCTCTTACATACGTTTCACTTGCATCATCCTTATTAAGTTGATGTGCGAGCCGTCCGGCAAGTAAATATAATTCTTTATGAAACTCATCTACTTGCAAACCTTTTTGAGCAGTTTCATATGCTTTTTCAATTAAACCTTCTTCCATATAAACATTAGCAAGATGAAGGTAAACAGTATGATAATACGTATCAAGCTCAATAACTCGCTCCCAAGCTTTTCTTGCAATATCGTTTCTGCCAGCTTGATAGGCAGTAAAACCGTATTTAAACAAGGACTCCGGATTTTCATTTGCTTCATCTTGGTAATAGGTTAAGGCAAGTTCGAATTCACCAGCTTCTGCATATGCTTCTGCCAGCCGATCGCGAACCGATACATGCCCAATTTCGTTCGTTTTTGGCAAGACTTTTTCATAATAAGTCGTTGCTTTTAAATAATTTCCTGTAGAAAAATATAATTCTCCTAACGCAAAATCAATGATTGGTTCATTTGGATCGAGTCGCTTCGCAGCTAATAACTTTTGTTCTGAAACCTCAAATAAACCTTGAGATTGGTAAAGATCAGCTAATTGAATTAACGTTTGCATATAAGCAGGATCATTTTCATGAATATCGTTTAATAATTCAATGGCAGATTCATCATCTTCTAATTCAATATAAATATCAGCAAGTGTTAATTTTAGTTCCGCTTCATCAGGGTATTGTTGAATTAATTCCTCTAGTAGTACTTTTGCTTCTTGCAAAAAGCCCCATTGTATATATAATTCAGCAATCGTATAGCGTTCCTCTTCATTTGCAACTGGCAAAAAATTTTCTAATAGTTCGATTGCTTTTTCTGTTTGTTGGGCCTCCATAAGTCGAATGGCTTCCATAATTGTTTCCAAATTGAACTCCCTTTCTACACGTTCTTCATACTTTTTATGATAACGAAAAACAGATGCATGTTCAAAATATAAGTATAGCTACATATAACAAACTATTTTCCATCTTAAACGAAGAAGCAAGCTAGCCTTTATGAAGACAGGTGCTGGGACATAAGCAAATACGAAATAGCACAAACCGAACAATTCATTTATAATTGTTCGGTTTGTTTGTGTTTAGAAAAACTTGGCTTGTCGCCAAGTCTTTAGCGAAAGCCATCGTTTTTCTTATACGATAAAGTGAAACTTCATTCAGTAGGAGTTTTCTTCCATCTCCTATTGAATGTTAGTACCGCAAGGGTATGACCTAAAGGCCCTTAAACGAATCGGGCATTTAGGTGCCGTTTTCTCCCGCTTAGACCTTTAGTATCAACTCAAGATTTTGAAGTGGGAGGTCTTACGGCACCTTACATACGGGATAAAGCCTAAAATTTTATACTTTCCTATAGTACAAGGACGATTTGTTGTTCGTTTTTTAATCAGCAGTTTTTGTTTTGTCCCAGCCTCTTTTATATAATTTGCTCCAAATCTTTAAAAAAACTTGGATATGATGTGGCGATTGGAGTGATATCATCAATCGTAACTTCTGTAGTGGTAATCAGTGAGGCGACCGCTGCGAGCATCCCCATTCGATGGTCATGATAAGATTCAACTCGGTTACCTACTAATTTTGTTTTTCCACAAATAATGAATCCATCTTTCGTTTCTTTAATGTTTGCCCCTAAACGTGTTAAGGTTTCTGTGACAGCGCGAATTCGGTCCGTTTCTTTAACGCGAAGCTCTCGTGCATCTTTAATTACGGTTGTGCCTTCAGCTTGGGTAGCCAAAAGAGCAATAATTGGAATTTCATCGATTAAGCGAGGAATAATCTCACCCTCTATAGTTACAGCTTTTAATTCCCGATACGTAATGGTAATGTTACCGATCCGCTCTCCGCCTTTTTGCCGCTCATTTTCTATCTGGATATCCGCTCCCATTTCCAATAAAACATCAATGATTCCCGTTCTTGTTTCATTTAACCCTACGTTTAAAAGCTTTAAACTACTTCCAGGTACAATCGCTGCTGCTACTAAGAAAAAGGCTGCAGAAGAAATATCACCAGGGACATAGATATCCGTTGCTGTTAGTGTTTGATTACCTTTTAAAGAAACAGCAGTTCCGTTTATATGTAACTCAGCGCCAAAAGCTTCTAACATCGTTTCTGTATGGTTTCGCGTTGACGTACTCTCCGTCACGGTTGTTTCTCCTTCAGCAAATAAACCTGCTAAAAGAATAGCTGATTTCACTTGTGCACTTTTAACAGGCAACTCGTAACGGATTCCCTTCATTGTTTGTCCTCTTATGGCTAATGGAAGATAATTACCGTGATCTCTACCATCTATTTGCGCTCCCATTAAACGGAGTGGCTCCACTACCCGGTTCATGGGACGTTTCGTTAATGAAATATCACCATGTAATGTAGTAAACATTGGCAATCCTGCTAAAATGCCAAGCATTAATCTTGCAGTTGTTCCAGAATTACCGAAATACAATGGCTCCAAAGGTTCTTTTAAAGCTTCCGGTCCTTTACCAAAAATGGTTAAACTGGAACCTTTTTGCTCGATTTTTACTCCCATCGCTTGAAAGATAGTCAACGTACGCAGACAATCTTCACTACCTAAAAAATGTTGAACATGCGTCGTTCCATGGGCTAACGAACCAAACATAACGGAACGGTGTGAAATAGATTTGTCTCCAGGTACCTCAATTTTTCCTTGTAACGGTCCTTTCGGCGGCTGAAGCTTTCGTTCCCTCAACAGATACTCCTCCTTTTGCATGGATTAGTTTTCAATCATTGTTTCATATCCTGCTTGTTTTAAAACCAATTCACTCGTTTTTTGTAATTTTTCCGAAGCAAAGCTTAAGCGTAATGCACCCATGATACCTTCACGAATTTCTAATATTTGAATATTATTAATACTTACTTCATGCTGTGCTAATAATTGCGTTACATGTGCTAACGCACCTGTTTGGTCACGAATGTCTACATATAAATCGTGATAGGAAGGAATTACCCCTTTATCCGATGTACCTAAACCGTCGCGATACACTTTGGCCTCTTCTAAATAGTTTATCATTTCTTTCTTTCTATTTTTCTCTAGTAGCGTTTTTAATGTTTCCATCTCGGTAATCCATTCACCTAATAATTGAGCCATTTTTTTACGGTTATGATAAAAAATATCTTGCCATAGAGCTGGATTACTTGAAGCTATTCTAGTAATATCACGAAAACCACCAGCAGCGAGGTTTGGGAGATATGCATGTGTTTGTTGCCAATGTTTTGCTTGATGAACTAATGATGAAGCAATAAGATGTGGAAAATGGGAAATCACTCCTGTCATTTCGTCATGCTCTTCTGCTTCTAAAACAACAAATTTACTCTTTGTAGGAAGCAATAATGATTTTAATGCTTCCACATCGGATGATGAACTACTCTCTGTTGGTGTAAGGACATAAATGGCATTTTCGAACAAATGGCCTTTCGCTGCTTCTATCCCTTTTTTATGTGAACCTGCCATCGGATGACCACCAATAAACGCTACCTGGCTATTTTTTAGTTGGTTAGCTGCTACTATTATGGATTGCTTTACGGATGAAACATCACTTACGATAAGTTTCTTCGTCAATGGTATTTCGTCTAACATTGCTAATAGACGAATCGATTCAGAAATGGGCGCAGCTATAATTAAGTAATCTGCCCGTTGTACTGCTGTTGTATAATCCGTAATAGCCTCCTGAATAATTCGATGCTCCTTTGCATATCGAAGCGTATCCTTATGAATATCATAGCCAATAATATGATTTGCATCGCTCGGTTGAAGTGCTTTAGCGATAGATGCTCCAATCAATCCCAAACCAGCAATTGTTATGGTTCGCTTCACGTTGCCATCTCCTTAGCCCTTTTGTTTATGATACTTTAAGATTAATTCTTGCAGTCGTTCCATATCTTCTTTTAATCCTAGTGTTAATCGAATTGTATTAGGTATACCTAATAGTTCTCCTGGACGTAGGATAAAGCCATGTTGAATTAAATAATCAAACATATCTGTTCCGCTTTCGGGTGTTGCCACGAGCATAAAATTAGTTTCAGACGGAAAATAATGCCATCCTATATCATCTAAAAACTGTTGAAATGCTAATTTCACTTCTAAGTTTTTTGCTTTTGTGTCTTTGATAAAAGCTTCGTCATTTAACGCAATTCGGGCAATTTGCTGAGCAATAGATGTTGTATTGAACGGACCACGAACTAAATTCAGCTGCTTAACAATAGCTGCATTTGCTATTCCATAACCAATGCGGAGGCCTGCGAGCCCATATGCTTTAGAAAAGGTTCGTAATACAATTAGATTGCTATATTGTTTTACTTGTTCAATAGCTTGTATATCTTTTTCCGGATCGACATATTCGTAGTATGCTTCATCCAAGACAACTAGAACTTCTTCAGGGCATGCATTCATAAATCGAATAAAGTTCTCTTTTGGCATCGGATTTCCAGTCGGGTTATTCGGTGAGCAGAACCATACCACATTGGTGTTTTCATCAATCGCTTCCAGCATACCGTCTATATCATGATAGCCGTCAATGGTAGCTATTTCCCTCACCTCTGCTCCCTCAATAATGGCATTATGCTTATATTGCGGAAAGGTAGGAGCTGCCATTACAGTATTCACGTCTGGAAAAAGAAACGTACGACAAATCATTTGAATGATTTCCTCTGATCCACTGCCAAAGATAATTTCAGCCTCGTGTACATTTAGTTTTTTGGCAAGGTCTATTCGTAACTCTCTTGTATATCCATCTGGATACATATCAAAAGCAGGTACATAATCTATTAAAAACTCCTTAATTTTTGGTGTAAAACCATAAGGATTCTCATTAGAAGATAATTTAACGATTCGATCTAATTTATAATATTTTTTTATGTCTTGAATCTGCTTTCCTTGCTGATATGGTGCTAATTGATTTAATCTATCTTTTATCTTCATTGTCTAAACCCCTTTTTTGTTAGGTCTGGCCGTAAATGTATCGCTTCATTTTGAAATATGTGCTGAATACTAGCTTGATCTTTCTCTGTGTTTACTACCATCATAACACGGATACACGCCATTAAACTGTTAGGTACGTCTATTTCCTTCATACACATAACAGGCACATACTTCCACCCTGTTCCTGGTAATAGTCGTAAGGCTTTGGCTGGAAATGCAGCCGTAATGTCTTTTGTAACAGAGATAAAAACATGCGATACATCGTCAGGAACTATATTATTTTTTTCTACCATTTCCTCAACCAAAATTCTTGTATTCTCAATAATAACTTCTTCTTTATTCTCAGATACAGTTGTCGCTCCACGAATTCCCCTTGTCACTTCTTCACCAGCTTTCTTTCAAAAGAATGTAAGTAATCTAACATTGCTTGATCACCAATTGTTCTTATGGCTGGTTTACCAATCTTCTCAAGTAAAACCATTTGAATCTGCTTTTGTTTATTTTTCTTATCTTTTTTCATTTTTGCAAGTAGTGCTTGATGCTCGATGGCTTTTAAATGGAGAGGATATTTATTTTGCTCCATCCACTGTTTTAATTGTCTAAATGGTAGTTCATTATTAAAGAACTGCTCACTCACATGAACAGCAAACAATAGACCAATTGCCACTGCTTCCCCATGAGTTAAAGATCCATAGCCTAACTCTGCTTCTAGTGCATGCCCTAACGTATGTCCTAAATTTAAGTATTTCCGAATACCGGCTTCTTTTTCATCTTTTTCCACAACTTCGGCCTTAATTTGAATTCCTGTACGGAGATGAGTTTGTAAGCTTTGTAACGATAAAGCAGCTAAGTCAGCTTTTAAAAAGGAATGAAAGGTCAACTCATCCGAGATCATTGCTTCTTTTATTAATTCTGCATAGCCAGACCGCACTTCTTGCTCACTTAGGGTCTGCAATGTTTCTACATCATAAATGACTGCTTGCGGCTGATAAAAGCTGCCAATCAAATTCTTGCCCATCGAATGATTAATGGCTACTTTCCCGCCTACACTGCTGTCATGAGCTAAAATCGTTGTTGGCATTTGAATATAATCTATTCCTCGCATGTATGTTGCAGCTACAAAACCAGCCAAATCGCCAATAACTCCCCCACCTAAAGCAATAAGTAAAGCATCACGATCCAGACCAAATTTGATAGCTTCTGTTTGCAATTGGTAAAAATATTCGATACTCTTTGTTCGTTCTCCTCTTGGAACGACAGTATGGTAAACTTGATGATCTGAAAGGCTTGATAAACAATCGGATAAATATAAATCTCTCACCCGTTCATCGGTGACAATCCAAATAGCCGAGTACTCCTTAGGCAAATAATTCGCAATCTGGTTACGTATACCTTCTCCAATTGTAATCGTATATGAATTCGTACTTGCTTGTACGATAAGTTCTGTCGTTTTCACTTTAAAAACACCTGATTTCTTCCCGATATTGATCCATCGCTGCTTGCAATTTGGGAAATTGATCACTCGTAAATTGTTCCGTAATCGCTTTGGCTAATTCAAAAGCTACTACATGTTCCATCACTACAGCAGCAGCTGGAACTGCACAAGCATCCGATCGTTCTACTGTTGCTTTAAATGGCTGTTTCGTTTCTATATCAACACTTTGTAGCGGGTGTTTCATCAATGTTGGGATCGGCTTCATAACCCCTCTTACAACAATCGGCATTCCGGTCGTCATTCCACCTTCAAAGCCGCCAAGACGGTTAGTAGTACGATAATAACCTCTTTCTTCACTCCAAGCAATCTCATCATGAACCTCACTACCGTTAAGCTTGGCTGCTGCAAAACCAATCCCAAATTCTACCCCTTTAAATGCATTAATACTCACAACACTACCTGCTATTTTACTATCAAGCTTGCGGTCATAGTGAACGTAAGATCCGATTCCTGCTGGCATTCCTTCTACGTAGACCTCGCAAATGCCCCCGATAGAATCACCTTCTTGTTTTGCTAGATCAATCGCATCCATCATCGATTGTTCCACATCTTTATCCAGCACACGGACCGGTGAATCCTCTGAAAGTTGCTGGCGATCTGACATAGTTAAATGCTCTTGATCTTTGGCAACGATACCTGCTATTTCTTTCACATAACCAGATATTTCAATCCCTAAATGTTTCAGCATTGTTTTAGCAACAGCACCAGATGCTACACGTGCTGCTGTTTCACGAGCAGAGGAACGCTCCAAAATATTTCGTATATCGCGATGCCCGTATTTTAGGGCACCATTCAAATCAGCGTGTCCAGGCCTTGGTCTCGTTACTACTCTTCTTATTTTGGTTTCCTCAGAAATAGGGTCTTCTCCCATAATATCTTCCCAATGCTTAAAATCATCGTTATGTATGACTAAAGAGACGGGAGAGCCTAAAGTCATACCATGTCTAACACCGCCTACAATCTCAACTAAATCCTTTTCAATTTGCATTCTTTTTCCACGCCCATGGCCTTTTTGCCTGCGTAATAGAGAACTATTGATATCTTCTTTTAAAAGCGGCATACGAGCTGGTACGCCCTCAATAATGGTTGTTAATTGCTTTCCATGTGATTCTCCCGCTGTCAAGTAACGCACATCTCATTCTCCTTTTATGAATTTTTCTAATTACTATACCATAAATTGTCGTGTTTTTGGCAATAAAAACACAAAAAAACGAATTAATACGTTAAAAGATTAAAGTGAAGCGCTATCAATTCATCTTTTAACAAAACGAATGGTTATAAATTGATGTTGTTTCTCTATCTCAAATATCACGGAAGATAAGTGAATATTTGAGATAGGGTCACGATGGGAATGAAAAGTACGAAGAAACATATATATGTCAGGAGGCAGGCAGATATCCCCATTGTACTAGCTTACACTTCCCACTACATCTTATTAACTTCTAAAGCCCAATAGTGACCATTCTTCCATACGATTTGTCATTTTCACCGATTTTTGAACAACCTTTCAACAAGACATATTAATTAACCCCAACAGCCAAACGGTGTTTGACAATTGGGGTACAAACTAAAATCAAATTTTTTGATAAAAAAAGGTATCTAATAATTGCAAGCCATATTTTTCCGGATTAAAGATTTGTTCGGTACTACCTACAAACAATACGCCATTTGTATTTAAAGCCTGAGAGAAATAGCGATAAATTTTTTCTTTTGCTTCATCTGTAAAATAAATAAGTACATTTCTGCAGATAATTAGATCTAAATTTTTAGGATAAGCATCAGCAAGCAGATTATGCTTTTGAAAATTTACTTGTTGTTTTATTTCCTCACTCACATGATATAAATTATGCTGTTGAATAAAGTATTTGTTAATTAAATTTTTTGGCATATCTTTTAACGCTTGTTCTGGATAGATAGCTTGCTTTGCTTTATTCAGGGCTGTTTCGTCAATATCTGTGGCTAAGATTCGATACATTGCGTTAGGGAAATATTCTGAAAGCATAACCGCAATACTATAAGGTTCTTCCCCCGTGGAACAAGCAGCACTCCAGATATGGAAAGGTCGTTTGTTAACTAAGGCTGGTAATACAGAGTGTTGTAGGACTTCCCACCGTTTCGGATTCCGATAAAACTCAGATACATTAATGGTTAAACGATCAATAAATTCTTTTAGCAGGACTTTATCTTGATCCAAAGCATGATAATAAGTGGCGAAATCTGTAAAGCCACGTTTGTTTCGTAATGAAGTCAGTCTCCGCTTCATTTGCGTTTCCTTATACAGCTGCAAATCGATTCCCAGCTTATTCTTAATTTTGGCCATAAAGTTAAAATAATCTCGGTCCAATGTTCCCCCTTCTTTCAATCGGTTATTTTTATTGCCTTTATTTAAATCTAAACTTAAGCTCGACTAGATATAAAGTCTTTGGTATACGATTGTCATTTCCTTTTTAACATCACTATTTTCCGACTAAAACCTAGCTCTACGCTAATTATTTCGCTTTAAAACGTATAAAACACTTATAGAATAGTGATTTAAACGCATTTTATGTATTGTAAAACTACTAACAGTATTACCAGACAGAGGAAAAGCTAGTAGCGCTCGGTTAGTGACATACAAACCAGAGAACTTCTGACATGATCAAGGAAACATGCCTCTAAAACAAGGGGATGCCGATGCCTGAGCGGTAACCCTACTTTTCGTCGGCCTTTCTTTAGATTCGAGCCGATGATTGACTTATCATCAGAAGAAAATTGAAGTTTGCTAGGCGCTTGAGCGCTTAAGCTAGACGATGATGCTATTTTCAAAAAAGATATCCACCATGCATGGAAGGATATAATTTCTTATGATGCAAGAGGATGCCGTGAGGATAACCTCACGGCCAAACTATTTTATATTTACTTTTAGTAAATCCAAGCAGAATCCTGCTTATGGTAAGAAACAAGTTCTTCTTCTTTAAAAAATAATTTAAGCTCACGTTGGGCACTTTCTGGAGAGTCTGATCCATGAATGACGTTTTTTCCAACGGTCAACCCATAATCACCGCGAATGGTTCCTGGCGATGCATCTGCAGGATTTGTTTTTCCCATCATTTCACGTGCGATTGCGATTACATTTTCCCCTTCCCATGCCATCGCAAACACTGGTCCGGAAGTAATAAAATCTACAAGCTCATGAAAGAATGGACGCTCTTTGTGTTCTGCATAATGCTCTTCTGCTAAAGCTGTTGAAATTGTCATTAGCTTTGCCCCTACTAATTTAAAACCTTTTGCTTCAAAGCGTTTAATAATAGATCCAATTAG
Organism: Virgibacillus proomii; assembly: GCF_900162615.1. NCBI lineage: Bacteria > Bacillati > Bacillota > Bacilli > Caryophanales > Bacillaceae > Virgibacillus > Virgibacillus proomii. Next base: position 2,051,307 of record NZ_FUFN01000010.1, read on the forward strand.
ATTACGTTGTACTCCATCTGGTTTTACCATTAAAAATGTTTTTTCCATGCTCCAAATCCCCTTATTCTATGTATTTTTCTAATCGATAAAATTCTATCAAATCTATGTAAAAAAGACAACGGTACGAGATATCATGTACGGCGTTTTCCGATGTATTTACCAATTTGTATGAGCGTGCGTTTAGGACGGCTATCTGGTAAGCCATCTAATTGCTGTAAGGCTTTAGCCAAATACCGGTTACTTAAATCATAAGATGCTTCAATCGCATGTGTCTGTTTTATTGCTTCTACGACATTTTTTATACGTGCTTCTCTTATGGAGTAATCAGCCTGCAAACTACTCTTTATGTTTTCTCGTAAAGAAGCATCCTTCATCGCCATAAAAACAGGCAATGTTAAATTTCCTTGTAATAAATCATTACCTGCAGGTTTTCCCATTTCTTTTTCTGATCCAATAAAATCAAGAATATCATCGATAATTTGGTAAGACATTCCAATATTGTAACCATAGCGATACAAACGTTGGGCATCTCTATCATTTACACCTGAAGCAATTGCCCCTAATTTACAGCTTGTAGCGATTAGTAATGCTGTTTTTCGTTTAATTCTGCGTAAATAATTTCGCAAACCCTGGTTCCAATCAAATTTGTCTTTAATTTGTTCTATTTCACCTTTACAAACTTCAACAATTGTTTGGGATAGCAAGCGATGAATTTTCGGATCTCGCAGTAACGTAATCTCTTCTAAAGCACGGGCTAAAATATAATCCCCTGTATACATGGCTACTCGATTGCCATATATTTGTCTAACTGTAGGCATGCCTCTGCGAATTTCGGCATCATCTATAACATCATCATGCACCAAAGTGGCTGTATGTATAAGTTCTAATGACACTGCAACTAGCTTTAATTTTTCTAAATTATACGCGCCCATTTGCCCGGACAACAAAACAAAAACAGGGCGAATCCGCTTGCCCCCTGCTTGCAGTAGTTCTGTTGAAGCCTGTCGTAATACAGGATGCTTTGCTTGTATCACTTTGTTAATGGATTGTTCTATTTGTTCTAAATCTTTTTTTAAATATCCGTAAGCTTTAGCTAATTTCATGAATGTCACCTTTAATTTTACTTATTAATCATGCGGTTCTCCCTTAAATCCAATATGCATTGCTGCTACACCACCAGTATAACTTTTCACTTGAACATTTGAAAACCCTGCACGGATAAACATTTGCTTTAATGCTTTTTTATCAGGAAAGTCTCTTGCTGATTCATTTAACCATGCATATTCTTTTTGACTTTTAGCAACCAACTTTCCCAGTAAAGGCATAATATATTGAAAATAAAGATAGTATAATTGCCGGTAAACTGGTATTGTAGGCTGAGAGGTTTCTAAACAAACCACTTTTCCGCCTGGTTTAACTACACGATACATTTCTTTTAGGACAGCCATATAATCTTGAACGTTGCGTAATCCGAACCCAATCGTTACATAATCAAAACGATTATCCGCAAATGGTAATTTCATCGCATTTCCTTCAATAAAACGTACATTGTCCAGATTCGCCTGTTGCTTTTTCTCTTCTGCAACAGATAGCATATTTCCACTAAAATCAAGACCTAATACCTCGCCAGTTGGTCCTGTTTCCTCTGCCATTACTAGTGTCCAATCTCCTGTACCGCAGCAAACATCTAAAGCTATTGTACCAGGCTGTACATCCATTCGTTTCATGACATCTTTTCGCCATGCTTTATGACGTTTAAACGATATAATTGAATTCATGGAATCATACTTGGAATAAATTCGTTCAAATACATGATGTACACGTTCTTCTTTCGATGATTGTGCCATAACCTAACCTTCTCCCCCCATCGTTAGATTCATATTCCCGACAGCCGTAATTTCACGATTGATTTGGTACAAAAGATAATTATGATTTGGTATTTTTTCTAAATCAGCAGTAAGTTGCTTCATTGTTGCCTTTAATTGTTCTTTTAACTCGTCTATCATAGTAAGCTGGGATGGAAAACTCCACTTCTCAATTTTTGCCGAGTTATCATGTGATTGTATGATATAGAACATTTGCGTTAGTATCTTTATAAATAACCAATTTCCAGCAACTTTACCCAAAACGGGAACATGTAAATATTCTGCGACACGTACAAGTAATAATGTATCAATGATTTTTTGAATTTGCATATATTCCGTCAATGAACTCGTTTCATTATAATAGAGAATCATTTTATACTCATTAATTTCTTTAATAGCTGAAGCAAGCTGACGGATAAAATCAAAATCATCTATTTCAGCTAGTAACAAATAATAGAGGCCACTATAATAATCACCTGCAAGTACGTGGAGCTGCTTTGTTAGTTTAACGTCATCTTCTTCATCCAATGCCGTTACACTAGGAACTAAATCATGGGTATCAAGTGCCATTTGGACAAGCATTGTCGTTATAATATATCTTTCTTTAAGAGATTCAGATAAGGTAGTGTGATAGACCATTTCCACTAGTAACTGCAATTTTCTCTCATCGATGGCAGGCTTTTTAATATGCTTTTCTAAATAGGAGTGCTCTATTTTAGCTACTATTTTTTGTTTAAGGTACTGTATATTCACCTTTGAATTAATCAAAAAATCACCCAAGCCCTTCATCCAATCTATTCATGCTTTAGCTATTATAGCATAATTTATACGCATTCCATAATCAAGCATTCTGGACTTTAGTTGATCTTTTTCTAAATAATGGGGCTTAGTAGTTTTCTATCTCACCATGACTTGTTTGAATTAATGCTTTTCCTCTTACTTTAACAGCCGATGTATGCTCTGTAAATTGAGCAATCATCGTTTCTCCTTTATCCAGCTTTTCGGAATGGTGAAATCTCGTGTCATTTCCTCTTGTTAGTCCGATTACCTGTACACCGTCTTCTAACGCTTTAATTACAAAAAAATCGGCTGAAACCATTGGCTTATCCATTACCTTTCCTCCTTCATTTGGGTGAAAAATGCTATTCAAGTACATTTAATTTTATGTCAGCTAAATTGATGCTAACGGGATCATATATCCCCATCTCACCTTTTATTTTGCTTATAGGATGAATTATTAGGTGACGTATGATTTACTATTCCTTCAATTTTATTTTTTGTTAGAGAATCTTATCAGCAAAAAGAGGATACGCTTTTGCGTACCCTCTCGCCCTATGTAACCTATTATTTTACAGCGTCTTTTAGGGCTTTACCTGGTTTAAATGCAGGAACTTTGCTTGCTGGAATTTCGATCTCTTCCCCTGTTTGAGGATTACGACCTTTACGAGCAGAACGTTCACGTACTTCAAAGTTTCCAAATCCAATTAACTGTACTTTTTCACCTTTTTTAAGTGAATCCATGACAGATTCGAATACTGCATCAACAGCTTTCGTTGCATCTTTCTTAGAAAGTTCGCTTTTTTCAGCTACAGCATTAATTAAGTCTGTTTTATTCATGACATTCACCTCCTCCCATTAAACATCAATCGACATTGGAACAAATTCTAATGAAGCTATCATCATTTGTTCACCATTTTGCCAGTTTTTATACCTCATGTCACGAAATTCATGTAGTGACATGGCTTATCTTAACCGAGTTTGCAACAAAATTCAACACTTTCCCGGTAATTTTTCCGTATTTCTTGTAGTTTTTATATGTTTAAACTAAAAAATTGGGTTGTTTTACCATTATGGTCAGAAAGGTTGATGAATAGCTTTGTTAGCAATCGTTCGGTTATATTAAAGATATACGACATCCCTATTAAATATCCTGCCGTTTTTATAAATTTTTTTTAATAGACAGCTATATAGTAATTTTTAAACATAAATTAATAGGTACATAAAAACTGTTATTTTGCACAAAAGGACAACATCGTAACCCCTCCCTTATCACTCCCAAGAAGCGCTGGAATCTGCGATAGGGACTGTTCCCTGCACGACGACGAGGAGTGAAAAAACCTCGAGGGCTAGGCATTGAAGCTGGATGGGAATAAAATTAACACAAAATAGGTTCCTAAAAAGAACAAAAGTTAGAAGCACTCGGCTAGCGGCGTGAGGAGATTGAAGTTTGCAATCGCTCGAGCGCTTAAACTAAACGACGAAGATACTTTTCAAAAAAGCTGTCTACAATGTACAAATGGATATTGTTTCTCACAAAATAAAAAAGCAGCTACATTAGCTGCTTATGCTATAAAATAATAGCGATAAGTCCTCCAGACCCTTCATTAATGATTCGTTCAAGTGTATCTTTTAACTTGTAGCGTGCATTTTCAGGCATTAAAGCAATTTTGGCTTGAATTCCTTCCCTGACAATCGAACTCAGTGAGCGCCCAAAAATATCTGACTCCCAAATGGAGAGCGGGTCCTCTTCAAAGTCTTGCATTAAATAGCGGACAAGTTCTTCACTTTGCTTCTCTGTGCCAATTATCGGTGAAAATTCAGATTCCACTTCTACTTTAATCATATGGATAGACGGAGCAACAGCTTTCAGCCGAACACCAAAACGAGATCCTTGACGGATGATTTCTGGTTCATCTAAGATCATATCTTCTAATGCAGGAGCGGCAATTCCATATCCTGTTTGTTTAACCATTTGTAATGCCCCAGCAACTTGATCATATTCTCGTTTAGCATAAGCAAAGTCCTGCATTAGCTCCAATAAGTGGTCTTTCCCTCTTATTTCCTCACCGACAATTTCTTTTAATACTTCATCATACAAATGATCTGGTGCATGTAAGTCAATTTCTGCAATTCCCTCTCCCATTTCCATTCCTGCGAGCTTTGCCTGATCAATGTACTCATAGTCAGAAAAATCTCCAACAATTTGATCTACATCCCGTAATCGCTTTATGTTTTTTACCGTATCTTGGATTGCTTCTTGATAGCTTTTTCTTAACCAGTGTCCTTCATTCAAGACCATAACCCAGCTCGGAAGATTTACATTTACTTCTAATACCGGGAATTCATACAGTGCTTCCCGTAGTAAGTTCGTCACATCATGCTCTGTCATTGATTCAACGCTCATTGCTAAAACGGGAATATCATATTTTTCCGCAAGATCTTGCCGCAGTAATTCCGTTTCCTGACTGCTGGGACGTTGTGAATTTATAACCATAATAAATGGTTTGCCAACTTCCTTTAGTTCTTCTACCACCCTAACTTCTGCTTCAACATAATTACTTCTTTCAATTTCGCCAAATGTACCATCTGCTGTAACAATTACTCCAATAGTAGAATGCTCTTGAATTACCTTCCGAGTACCAATTTCAGCTGCATCATGAAAGGGAATAGGGTCCTCGTACCATGGCGTATGAATCATTCTTGGTCCATTTTCATCCTCAAACCCTTTTGCACCTTCTACAGCATATCCCACACAGTCAACAAGACGGATGTTAACATCTAATCCCTCGTCAACATGAACCGATACCGCTTGGTTTGGAACAAATTTGGGTTCCGTAGTCATAATGGTTTTTCCAGCTGCGCTTTGAGGTAACTCATCTAGTGCACGTGCTCGTTCGCTTTCCTCCTCTATATTAGGAAGGACTACTAGCTCCATAAATTTTTTTATAAATGTAGATTTACCAGTGCGAACAGCTCCTACAATACCTAAATAAATATCTCCATTCGTCCGTTTCGAAATATCATTAAAAATATCAACTCTTTCCAAAAGATCCCCTCCCGATCTTCGTTCTTTTTAATTACGAACAAACTACGAATAATTGACATTACAAGTCTATGATGTTGTCCTATCAAAATATGCCTGAATTATGTATAAAAGTTTAAAAAGCTTAGCACTATATCCGATAGCTCTGTGAAAAGTATAGCGCTTACTATTCAGTGTAGAGAGAACAAGACGCAAACTATAAATACAACTAGGTAATAAAAACGGAATCGTTTATACAGATTTTTCGAAAAGGACTTAAGTAAACCTCCTTTTTTATAAAGTGAACTTCCGTCCATTTTTCTCCGAGATGACCAAAAACTAAAATTTTAGATATCCTTAAAAAGGTACCATTGCCAAGTTATTCCTCGTGCAGAAGAAAGTTGTCATAGCTTTTCTGCCATCGAAAAAGCACTTTTTATTTGTACGGTGTACTCCTACCGAAGCTTTATCGCCCCGAATGAATCTGGATTTTAGGTGTTGTCTTTTCATCATTCTATAACTCTTAAAGTGAGGGTCTTACAGCAACTTAGGCAACGGGGTTAATAATGCTATAACTCAAGACATAAACGAGCTGTACTGCATCTATTATTTATAATTTAAAAAATACATCCAAAATACATTTTCTACTATTTACGTTTTTAAATTGCAAGCAAAAAACCCTTGAAATAATATATGTTTCAAGGGCTTTTATATGATGAATTTTATTTATTTTCTTGTAAAAATATTGGTTCTCCATTCTTAATCGTATAAGGAAGCGAATAAGCAGGAACAAACGGTGTATTATCTGCTAAGATATAACGAATATCATCCCCTGGCTTATAGTCATGCTTATATTTCTGCAAAGCCTTAGCTAAATCAATTCGATAGTCGACATAGAGTTTTCCATCTGTATCCATCACGATTGGCAGTTGCTCTTGTGAATAAGGGCTAACTACGGTTGGCGAAGAATCCAACCCTAGTTTTTTATAATCAATCATATATACTCCTTCTGCAACTTCCCTGGAAAATGGTGGATATAGATGCTCATTTCGATATATATCCAATTTCAAATTTACACTGCGAATTGCTTCTGTTATTCGTAAATCAATTAATTTTACACGTGGTTTTTTTTCCGGTCTAATGACGGTATATTGATAAACACCACCATTTTCAAAAGCGTTTCCAGGAATTTCAGTTAAAATACCTACTTCTTTCAATTTAGAAAAATCAACTAAATATTTTTCAAAGATTGGCGTATCACTATCTTTCGTTCGAATTGGTACAAGTCCACCACTTGTTTCCTGATATTGTTCAACAGCTGATTGAACCATCTCCAACTGGTCTTCATTTGGTACCTGGTTTTTTGCTAATTCTTCCTCTGGATATAAACAACCACTTAATAGCATGGTGAAAAATAAGATAACGGCTACATTTTGATATGTGCGATTCAATCCCGGCTCCCCCCTTACTTTAGCCTGTTGGACCACTAAATACAACATAGAAAATAATAAGACTTCCTAACAGTAACGATATGTATGCAAATAACGAGATAATCCTTGCAAGCCAACCCCTTAGTTTATATCTGGCTAACAAAATCAGACCTATTGCTACAAGTAATAACGCCATTCCAATAAATGAAATGTACATTTTTAGCATCGATTCCGACATATATTCCCACCCCTACTAAACGAACTATTATTGCACCACGTATTATAACATAAACAGCAAAGATAAAGTTAGAAAAGGGCATTTCACTTTAACAGATACCAAAGCTTAAAGCGCCTTGAATAAGCGGCTGGAACGGAGACTACCTACGCCGCAGGAGAAGTGAAGCGACCTCAAAGGGCTAACCGCTGAAACTGGCTGTGAATAAATACAATCTAAAATAAAATAAAGTGAAACTTCATTCAGTAGGAGTTTCTTCTATCTCCTACTGAATGTTAGTACCACAAGGGGATGACCTAAAGGCCCTTGAACGAATCGGGCATTTAGGTGCCGTTTTCTCCCACTTAGACCCTTTTGTACCAACTCATGTCTTAAAGTGGGAGTCTTACGGCACCGTACATGCGGGATAATTTCTTAAACCATAGCAAAAGCCGAGACGAAGGGGGCTTCTCCATCTCGGTTTGACTAAATAATTATCCGCTGCAACTCTATCCATGAATGCTTGTGCGATTTATTTTATGCAAGAATATGAATAATTGTATCCTCACTTGCCCAAGTATGCTATTTTTTAAATAGTTTGTTTAATGAATTCATATCCATAGGAATATCATTTTTAACAATGGATTGTACAATTTTATCCTCTTTTTGCTTTGATACAGGCTTATTTGCCAATTTACTCAACTGACGTACTAATCTTCTCACTGTTTTCTCATCCGAAAAATCAGCATGCTTTACAGAATCAGCTACTTTGTATACATCATCTGGATTAATTTTTGCTTTTTGTTGAATTTTGTCAAAAAGCCCCTTTTGAAAATTGTTCACATACTCGCCTCCCTGCTAAGTTACTCAAACACAGTATATGCAGGAAGCAGTGTGCATGTTATTACGAATACCTTTCCATTAACAATTGGGCAAGATCGTCCATTTCCTCTCGTTTCGAACGGTTCATCAATTGTTCCACAACATCTTTTGGATCTTTTGCTTCAAATAGAACTTGATAAATACCTTCTGTAATCGGCATTTCTACTTGTTGCTCTTTAGCAAATTGGTAAGCTGCTTTTACGGTTCTAACCCCTTCCACAACCATGCCCATTTGTTCAAGAACATCTTCTAATTCTTTCCCTTTCCCTAATAAATTACCGGCACGCCAATTTCTGCTATGGACACTCGTACAAGTAACAATTAAATCGCCAACCCCTGATAAACCTAAAAAGCTTAATGGATTCGCACCTAATGATGTACCTAATCTTGTAATTTCCGCCAGCCCTCTTGTCATGAGTGCAGCTTTTGCATTATCTCCATAACCTAAGCCATCCGAAATACCAGCACCTAAAGCAATAATATTTTTAAGTGCACCACCAAGTTCAATTCCTAATACATCTGTACTTGTGTAAACACGAAAAAACTCATTGATGAATAAATCCTGAGCCAATTTTGCTTCTACAGAATTTACTGAAGAAACGGTAACTGTCGTTGGTTGTCGTAATGCGACTTCTTCTGCATGACTAGGACCGGATAAAACAACCACATCTTCTTCATTACATGTTGTTAATTCTTCTCCAATAACTTGTGATACACGCTTCAATGTTCCTGGTTCGATTCCTTTTGAAGCGTGAATAATTGTTATATTATCTGGGAGAATTGGATCCAATTGTTTACATACTTCACGAATAGCTTTTGTCGGTACAACAATAACGATTGCTATAACGTCTTGAATCGCTTTTTGTAGATCATGATAAGCAGTAATCGCTTCAGGAATATCTACATCCAAATAATGTTCATTTCTTCTTGTTTTATTAATATGATCAGCATGGTCGCTGTCGTGTGTCCATAGTCTTACATCATGTTTATTATCAGATAATACGATACTTAATGCTGTTCCCCAGCTTCCGGCTCCTAATACAGCAATCTTTGCCATATACAGCTCCTCCTTATTATTGTCTCATTCTTGGAACAATTTTTATCGGTGTTCCTACAAATCCGAATGCTTCTCTAATTTTATTTTCCAAAAAGCGTTTATATGAAAAATGCATCAACTCTGGATCATTTACGAAAACAACAAAGCGTGGAGGCTTCACTCCAACTTGTGTGCAATACAGTACTTTTAATTTTCTTCCTTTAATTGTTGGCGATGGATTCAAAGCGATTGCATCCATAATAACATCATTTAAAACATTCGTAGGTACACGCTTTGAATGGTTTTCACTGGCTAATTGAATAGCAGGAATTAACGTATGCAATCGTTTTTTTGTTTTGGCGGATAAAAAGACGATTGGGGCATAATCCAAATATTGGAAATGAGCACGTATATTTGTTTCAAATTCCTGCATGGTTTTATCTGTTTTTGTCACCGTATCCCATTTATTAACAACAATCACAACAGCTCTTCCTGCTTCGTGTGCATAACCTGCTATTCGCTTATCCTGCTCTCTTATACCTGTTTCTGCGTCTAATAACACCAAGACGACATCAGATCGTTCAATCGCTTTTAGCGCACGTAACACACTATATTTTTCGGTTGATTCATATACCTTTCCGCGCTTACGCATTCCGGCTGTATCAATGATGACAAAATCCTGGTCATAGGCATGTAATTTTGTATCAATTGCATCTCTTGTCGTTCCTTCCATATCACTAACGATTACCCGCTCTTCATTAAGCAATGCATTTACTAATGAAGACTTTCCTACATTCGGTCTGCCAATAACGCTGAAGTATATCGTATCTTCGTCCTGCTCAGTCGTTTCATGTTTTGGAAAATGACGAACTACTTCATCTAATAAATCGCCTAACCCTAATCCATGTGCCCCTGAAATCGGAAATGGTTCTCCAAAGCCAAGTGAATAATATTCATAAATCGTTTCACGCATTTCTGGATTATCAATTTTATTTACACCAAGAACTACCGGCTTATTAGATTTGTATAATAGTTTTGCAACTTCTTCGTCAGCAGCTGTAATACCTTCCTTCCCGTTAACGAGAAAGATAATAACATCTGCTTCTTCAATCGCTATTTCTGCTTGGTGACGAATTTTTGTTAATAATGGTTCATCACTCATTTCAATTCCGCCTGTATCAATCAGATTAAACGTCGTTGTCAACCACTCTGCCTGCGCATAGATTCGATCCCTTGTTACTCCGGGAACATCTTCTACAATAGATATTCTTTCACCAACTAATCTATTAAAAATAGTTGATTTTCCTACATTTGGTCTTCCTACAATTGCTACAGTTGCTTTTCTCATGAAAGGGAACATCCTTTCTCTTTCTCAAAATTAATCTATAGCACATAAAGTACTATTGGTTTATATCTTGCAAATCGTGTTAGCAAAATATGGACCCTTTTGGAAATCTCACAACCATTATTAGTGTTGATAGACCTTCAAAAAGGAGATTATCTCTTTTTGCCAAACCATTGGACAACCTCTATCATAGCAAAAGAGGGACGTATAAACAATTAAAACTTACGAGAAGAACTTAATGTTTTACAATGATGAATAGATCCTCACTAAGTTGATGTGCTATCCCATCCATAATCGCTTCTAAATTTGCAGCTATATCCTCTGCTTCTTTTCTGCTTTCACAAATAAAGGTAGGAGCTCCCCCTTCGATAGCAGAGGGGTTTGTCGTGACAACAGCGAGAATCGCTTTTTCGATTTCCATTTTACTGATTCCCCTTTCTATAGTTAAAAGCAGACTCTGAAGGCATGCGAATAGCATTCTCAAGTACGGGGACTTCTCCTATTACCTTTTTCGCTTTGTTAATATCTCGAATTTGCGGCAACATAAAAATACCGATACGCCCATCGTCTAAATCTCGTTTTATCAATGGTGTAAGAGCAGGTGTTCCCGAATCTCTAAATACACCTAATGTTACCGATACATCATGCAAAATCGCTTGACGTTGTCCCAGATTTGCAATAGTTGTTACGATATTTATATTCTTGGGTTTTAAAACAAATCCCATTCCATATCTTAGAATTTCATCTTGTCGTTCCGGAAGACCAATGTTCATAATGTAAATATTATCAACATACAATCCTGCACCTTTAAAATGGAGTGAATGATGTTCAATTTCCACAATATCTTTGATTCGCTTCCCGCTCATTAATGCCATCGAAATAGCTAGGCAACTGGTTGCTACTAATAATGCAATATACACGCCAAAAACAATAAATGTAAGTGTAGAGAAAAATGACGTAAAAATAACTAAGTAATTTCTACTTTCAAACGATATGGCAATTCCTTCTATATACGTTTTTCCTCTTGGTACTAACTCAAAACCATCTACTTCTGTCAATGTATTTCTCTCCATATTTCTCACTTCTCTAAATTGCGTTGCAGCAACAGTTAAAAAGGTTACTGCGGTAAATTCTAATTCCATAATTGCTGGAATAGCTACCGCACCTAAGGCAGCTGCGATAAATCCCAGTGATATATGAATCACTTTTCCATGTAAATATGTAGGATATTGTCGATAATCGGTACGAAGCATTAGAATACGTGCTAACGTTCCAATAATTACCCCAAATAAAATTGGCATCGAATATTCATTCATTCTGTTACCTCCATAGTTGTGTACTAAATTAATTGCTCGATTTGGAATTAATATAAAGTGAAACTTCATTCAGTAGGAGTTTTCTTTCATCTCCTACTGAATATTAGTACCACAAGGGTATGACCTAAAGGCCCTTGAACGAATCGAGCATTTAGGCGCCGTTTTCTCCCACTTAGAACTCAAGTCTAAAGTGGGAGTCTTACGGCACCTTACATGCGGGATAAGCAAATAATACCCTTGTATAATTCCCTCTCAAATGTTAGGCGATCCTTATTATTCGTATATTAGCAGTATTGCTGTTTCTTTTCATTTGTATACAAAAAAGACGCTTTTCCGAATAGGAAAAGCGTCTTTGAAAGGACGTGTTAGTAACAGTGTTGTAAACAGAACAAGGAAAACATGGATAGCCAGACATCGCCTCTTTTTCAAGGACATTCGCTCATAGTTATTGTTTGTATTTATTCAATTTGTCCCCGATAATATCACTGATATGAAAACCAGATTGCTCATCATCTTTTTCATATCGTTTATACTCATCTGCTTCTTTTTCCTGCTCCAGCTCTCGAATGCTTAATGAAATCCGTTCATCTTTTTCATTCACATCAAGTACCTTTACCTTTACTTCTTGACCTGCCTCAAGCACTTCCTGGGGAGTACCAATATGACGTGTTGCAATTTGGGAAATGTGTACAAGACCTTCAACACCTGGCTCTATTTCAACAAATGCGCCAAAATTAACAAGGCGTTTCACAGTACCGTTAAGCACATCTCCACGAGAAATTCGCTCTTCAATACCAGCCCAAGGCCCCGGTAAAACTTTCTTTCTCGATAAAGAAATCCGCTCACTATCTGGATCAACAGATAACACTTCTACTTTAATTGTATCCCCTTCTTTTACTACATCTGAAGGGTGCTCCACATGCTCATGCGCCAATTGTGAAATGTGTACTAATCCATCCACTCCACCAATATCAACAAATACACCAAAATCAGTAAGTCGTTGTACAGTTCCTTCAATGACCTGTCCAGCTTCCAAAGACTGAAGCAATGATTTTTTCTTTTCCTGTAGCTTTTCCTCTTGAACGGCACGGTGTGATAAAATGACGCGATTCTGCTCAGGTACGAGGTCTACAACTTTAACAGTTAGTGTTTTATCTTTATAGTCACTAAAATCCTCTACATAATATGTTTCTACTAATGAAGCTGGAATAAACCCTCTTACACCAACATCAACAACCAATCCACCGTTAACAACCTCTTTAACTTGAGTTTCAAATACTTCACCATTCTCATATTTCTCTTGTAAATCCTTCCATGCTTTATCAGCATCTACTGCTTTTTTGGAAAGGATAATATCTTCATCTTCTACTTTTTTTACTTTTAAAGTCAATGTATCTCCTTCATTCACTGCATCACTTACAGTATCAATATGAAGGTTGGAAATTTCACCAATCGGCAAAATTCCTTCCGCTTTGTAACCAATATCAACTAAAGCTTGCTTTTCCTCTACTCTTACTACAGTTCCAGTTACAATGTCACCTACATTTAAATCGATTTGTTCTTTGTTTGTTTCTTCACTCATATCCATAGCCCTCCTAAAATCATATCGAAACCCCAAATAACTTTATGTAATAAGCTACTTAAGCTTTCTTTTAATTAACAAATAATAACGATAAATAATTGCTTTTAAAAATATCCCTTTTTTATAACTTCTAATAATTATAATTATTTGTCAAGTAATGTAGTTTTATTTATTTGCATCCATTAATTTTTGAATCTCTGACATGATCACTTCCGCCGCTTCTTGCGCAGATGCTTTTCGTTCCTTAAGTTCTTTCATTGAAATTGGCTGTCCATAGACGACCTTTAACTTTTTAAATGGTTGATATGTTCCAATGATCGCACAGGGAACGATTGTTGCCTCTGATCGAAGGGCAAAGAATCCTGCTCCAGCTAGCGGTTTTCTGAGTTTTCCAGTTTTACTTCTGGTACCTTCAGGAAATAAACCTAGCGTGTGACCTTCTTTTAGAATCGCCATCCCTTTTCTTAAAGCATTTCGATCGCCTATTCCCCGTTTTACCGGGAAAGCTTGAATAGCTGTTAATAATTTACCGAGTAAAAGTTTTTCAAACAATTCTTGTTTTGCCATAAAATAAATACTTCTTGGTGAAGTTATTCCAACTGTTGGTGGATCTAAATTAGAAATATGATTCGAACAAATAATAACAGGTCCCGTTTTGGGAATATTTTCTTTTCCAATTACTCGAATGCGAAATAATGGGAAAAAAATAACGGAAACTACCAATTTAGCTATTTTATATAAATTCATCATCTTTCCCTCTAACCAGCTTATTTATTTTAATAAAGGAATGAGCTTATTTAATCAATAGAAATTAGTTCCATCTAATAATTTTTCTATATAAAGTGAATCTTTAATCAGTGGAGGGCTTTTATTGCCCACTGATTGTTAGTACCGCAAGGGTATAACCTAAAAGTCTCTGAACAGAATCAGGCATTTGATTTGTAATTGATTCCTTCACTTACCCTCTAGAATCCACCTCGTAGCATGGTAAGGGTTAAACTAGAATTATAACCAAATATACTTATTTATAACTTTTCTTTTTCATTTATACTTATAAATTTGTATTTAAAAAGGAGTTACAATGACCAAAGTTGGCTAAGATCGAAGTATGCTAGCAACACGAGCTCTTAAGCTAGACGAAGATACGTTTTAAAAAGTTATCCGCTATGTACAAACGGATAGCCAATAAAAATTTCACTACGTCGACTTAACTACAATGCTAAAATTTTATCCATTTCTTTCTAATGGTATACAGAAAATTTGTCGTCATGTTTGACACACTTTTGAGCACGCCTGATAAATGCACGATTAGGAACCCTTGCTCATTATTTTGAATTAATGTAATTTACGAACCTCTTCAAGAATTCGTTCAGCTACTTCCTCAATTGTTAAAGATGTCGTATCAATTTTTACAGCATCTTCAGCCTTTATTAAAGGGGAGATCTCCCGTTTGGAATCAAGTTCATCTCTTTGTTCGATTTCTTTTTTCAATTCATTGAAATCTGTATGTATTCCTTTTCTCTTATTTTCTTCATATCTTCGTTTTGCTCGTTCTTCGACAGATGCGACTAAAAAGATTTTAACCTCTGCATCTGGTAATACATGTGTCCCAATATCACGTCCATCCATGACGACATCTTTTTCTTCTGCTAACAACTGTTGTCGTCTTACCATTTCTTTTCTAATTAATGGATGCTTCGCAACATAAGACACAGCATTCGTTACCTCGTTTGAGCGAATGGCTGTTGTGACATCTTGCCCATCAATAAATACAAGCTGACCATCTCTGCCTTGCTTCAACTCCATTATGGTTGTTTCAAGTAATTTTACAAGAGCAGCTTCTTCATTTACATTAACATCATTTTTGAGCGCTTTCCAAGTAATAGCTCGATACATCGCTCCAGTATCTATATAAATACAAGAGAGCTTTTCTGCTACGATTTTTGCTACTGTACTTTTTCCTGCTGCAGCAGGACCATCAATTGCAACCGTTATTGTTTTATTTTCCATGAATGGTATCCATTCCTCTCATACATTTCTTGCATAAAAATTAGCTGAAAAAACTTGACCGTGCCAAGTTTTATAAAAATAAGCCCTGTATTAAATAATAACATATTCATTAAATGATGGTCTATTCCTATAGCTAGGTTTTCCCTTTTTACCTAAGATTAATCTAATAATTGCTTTCTTCTTGCTTCTCTTTGCTTTTCAAAGCAATAACGGATAATAGACTGCTGCATCTTTTGATCTATATTCACATATTTAAATGCAGCGATCGTAATTCCGTTTTCTCCCTCCTTGTCAAAGACTAATTCCGCTTTTGTATGGGGATAAACGTACTGCCCACCTGCTAATGGCAATACCATCCATAACTCAACTAATTTTCCTTTTAATTTTTTATGCTTCGGTAATAAAATGGATACCCCTCCGCCACTTATATCATTTGTAACTGTCGTAAACGGCGGAAAAAGCTGATCTGGAGAATGGACAGCTATATCGACTGCTGCATCTACCCGAACGAAATTTCGCCGTTGTACGCGCTTTAATTCTTCTGGTAATGTCATTGCTAAAGCTTTTATATTTAATTTAACTTTAGCGGCTAATCTGGAACGAAAGTGATAAACGACCTCATCCTCACCTATAAAAAACACATCAAATACGGTGCCTTTATTAAAAAAAGCAGTTTTTTTCGTTTTTACATCGACAGGATAATCAATGAATAAATACTTGTCATTTTTATCGATAATTTTACACCGATACTTTTTATTTTGTTTATTGGCTTGGGTAATCAGCAACTGGAGTACCGTTCCTATTTTCATACCCATTCACCTCCATAGACCTTTATACCTATTATTACAGATATTAAAAAAAAGAGGAAGACATAACGTCATCCTCTAGCATAATTTATTTCCGATCCGGTTAGTTTTTCTACATTTTCTTCTCGACCATCTTCAGCGTTAATAAAGATTCGATAGGTCTCATTTCCCATTGTTCCAAGAAATTCATATGTTAGTACTTCTTCGCCTAAATCGTTATCAATCACAGCTAGGTATTCTTCCTGAATATCTACATTCGGGTTTACCTTTTCTTTAGCTTCCTCATTACTAATTTTCGGTTTAGGCTTTTCTCTTTCATTGTGGTTCATAAAATAATCAATCGCCGTTAAACCGAGAATTTCACCATTATCTAGGGCTACTTTTACTTCAACTGCATCTGAATAGTAACGAACACCATCTTTACTATATAGGAATGAATAAGCCCCAATATTATTATATTGTGCACTTTGAAAAACAATCATATTATTAAAATCATTTTTTTTCAAAAATACTTCTGCTTTTTTCATCCCACTATTTAAGCTAATCTTCTTTGTATTAACAGGTCGATCAATGAGGAAGGTCATTGGGTGTCCACCTTTTTGTGATAGATCCATATAAGCACTTTTCTTATTATTCCGGTAGGAAATACTATATACGGGAACATCAGCACCTTTTCCGCTTTTTGTAATTCGTATCTTTTCTTTGTTATCTATCGAAAGAATTTTTTTTGCTTTAGCTAGTGCTTCATCCTCTTTTAAAGGTTTGCCTTTTAAATTTTTAAAATGGTGTTCCCTAACGGTTTGGTTAGAGATAGATGCTTGGCCAATTCCTTCTGCAAAACCTTCTGCTTTTTTCTCCACTGTTTTAAATCCATCTATAATTGTATTATCGATTTGCTCACCTTCATTTGCTAACGCAAGCTGTACATCCATCCAACGTAAATCATTTTCTAAAGCGGTATGTTGAACTTTCCGTAATTCATCTTTAATTTCTCCAGACTGTTTATACAAATTTTCTAACGTCTTCGTTTCTTTATCCGATAACGGTTCTTTTTCAAGATCTCGTACTGCAGTACGGTATGTGAACTCACCGATATTAGCTAGGAACTCCTCGGTTTTATTAAATGGTAATAATCCTAAAGGCAATTGTCCCACATCTGATAAGGCTTCTGAAGTAACCCGCCATATCTCAACAAGCTGAGGAGATATGCGTTGCTTTGAATTCATTGCTAATGCCGAACCAATTTTATCATTTAACACATCAATTCGGTATGTTAACTCATGGAAAGCTCGTTGATACGTATTTTCCGCCTGAATGAGCACGGCATTTTTTTCCTGATGTTCTTGGTAACCCCAGACCCCTGTTCCAATAATTCCTAGGGATAATACAACAATAAGTATCCAACGAAACATTTTTATATCACCTACCTATTTACAAAAAATATGTTTACCAATTTTTTTAATTTGTGGTCTTGACCAAATCCAAGACGATGTCGCGGTATTTGGATTAAAATAATAAATAGCGTTTCCTGAAGGATCCCAACCATTTATCGCATCCAATACAGCTTCTCTTGCCGTTTCGTCTGGAGTTAACCAAATCTGTCCATCAGCAACAGCAGTAAAGGCTCTCGGTTCAAAAATAACACCAGACACCGTATTGGGAAATGTTGGACTCTCCACGCGATTTAAAATTACTGCAGCTACAGCTACTTGACCAACATAAGGTTCTCCTCTTGCCTCTCCATGAACCGCATTAGCCATTAACCGAATATCGTTTTGCGAATAACCCGGTGGTACGTTAACAGCGGTAGTATTATCTTGCTTATTTGCTTGCCCACCACCTCCAGACTGTTTTTTTCCACCACCATAATGGGTGAATTTTCTTCCTTTATTAATTTGTTCTTTTACATAGGCTTCATCATATTTACTAGCTTTAACTAACTTTTGCTTTGTTGTAGGTCCGGCTAATCCGTCAATTTCCAGACCAAACTCATACTGAAAATTACGTAATGCCCAATACGTTCCCCAGCCAAAGACACCGTCAATTTTTCCATTATAAAAACCTAAATATTGTAATCTTGCCTGCAGTTCTATAACATCATCACCTGCTGCTCCATGCTGAATAACTTGGGAACTAAAAGCATGAACTGTTTTATCCGGCTGCACATTTTGCATTCCAAGGAATAAAAAACTAACTATAAATAAGGAAATCATCAGTTTTTTATTGGTCATACATTTTCCTCCTGGTATTCATAGTATTGTCTAGATAGTTTTTGATATAATTCTTTTTTTATTCATGGTTGATTTATAATAAATAAGGTTTTACACGCTAACCTTAGGTTGTTTACTTCAGAATCATGAAGTTATAGAAAGTAAAAGAATAGTTGTAATACGTTAAGGGGGGAGGGAATATCCATGTGAATACTCCAGTTGATAATTGGATACAGATTAAAACAGAAGTGAGCGACTAAATTTAAAATATAGTCATAAGGCAACTATTTTCGAAAAATTGGTAATTCTATTTCAAACGAACCATTTTTATCCCTTACTTCCACTGACGGCAGTTCTATCTCCATTCATTCCCTTAATATACAACTAATTTAAGAAGATAATAATTATCAGGAGGTGATAAAACATGAACCATCAAACGAAATTAACAAATGAACAGATCCTTGAACAACCTTGTAATTCAGGTGACAGAAAATGTATTGGTGATCGTTGGCATGTATGTGAAGACGGTAGATGGAAACCCTCAGGTGGATATTGTCCAGATGATAGTAGTCAGAATGGTAATTGTAAATAACATGGCACCAATAGGGATATTTTTTGTTGGAGACGTATTACGAAAAGTATAATATAAATTAAAAAAGGGTCTTCCTTTATTCCTTTATTAGGAAGTCCCTTTTGTGATATCTAATGTTTCATTTGAAAAAGTTAATGTAAATTAAAATAGTTTTTAAATCCTTCATTATAATTCTTAGCGATATCGAGTGTTCCAAATAAGAGGCAATTATTCACTAAAAGATAATAGCCTTTAATTAAGCAAAATGGACATAAACATTTATAAGCAAACCACGATGTTTGTAAGAAAAACACGAAGTATTGAATAAAGTTGCGATAGTTATAAAAAGATACCTTTATCTGTTCAATCAAAGAATTCTAAATAAGTCTTTTCGATAATACTAAATGTTCATTCAAAAAGAAACGAATCCGATTTGCCCAATCTTTTTTATGGGTTCTTTTATTTATTGTAGAATAAGGATTTACGAGATGTTTTTAATTAATTTTTATCTTAAACATTAGCGACTGCTATTTGGATTTTTCTTCACAAAAAATTCCCTGTCTAAACTGTACAGAGAATTTCATTGTTTTATACATATGATACATAGCTATATTGCTGGATCATCCTCTTGTTTTTCATAGTTAGAGTAAGCTGGATACATTATAGTATTAGCAATTTTCATTCGATGTAAAGAAAGGAGCCACAAACCAATCATGAATGGCGCTAAGATTATGACCCAATTATCTTTAAGTTGGGTAAGAATATAGTTATAGGTTCCATGTAATAAATAAGGCATGAGGAAGGCTAAAAACAATGTCCTACGCTTATGAACAGAAAATATTTTCGCTTTTCCAAAATAGTACCCCATAATAACTCCGAAAAGTGCATGTGAGGAAACAGGGAAAAAGGCCCGAATAAATGCATATTTAATACCATTTGTAAATAAGTATAAAATATTCTCTAGTGTTGCAAACCCAAGGCTAATAGCTACTGCATAAACAATACCATCGTAATGTGCATCGAATTCAGAATGGTGGTAAATAGCATACATAAAAATAAACCATTTAAAAAACTCTTCCAATAAGCCAACAACTAGAAACGATTCAACAAACGGATTTGTTACAACACCTTCCGTTTGCAACACATACTGAATAAACATAATAGGAAAAACAAGCAACATCCCTAAAATAAAGGTACGAATAATTAATGCTAGTGGTTCCGTAACACGATCTTTTAAATAAAAAAATGACATTAAGGCTAATGCCGGTGCAACTCCAGCTGATAAAATAGTAAACATAGCTTACAAACCTCTTTCCCTAATACCATTATCGTTTCATCTAACCGATATAATTAAAAACAGACAGAAGATAAGCATTTACTGGCTTTGCACATTTGTAACCAACATTAAGTTCTAAAGTGGATTAAATATTTCAGATATATTTGGATGGTTACTAGCTAACCCCACCATTAGCTTCATTCTGGCTTTTTTACTATCATAATCTCTTCCAAGAATAACTCCAGCTTTTTTTAAATCAAACGCGCTTCCTTCATAATCATAAGTCGTATAAACTTCCCCCTCCACAGCAGAAGTAGTAATAACTACAATAATTCCAGCTTGAATGCACTGTTTTATTTCTCCCATCATTGCAGGTGTTACTTGACCTCTGCCGACACCTTCTAAAACTATTCCATCAACATTAGCTTCTCTAGCTGCTCTTACATATTTATCATCAGCACCCATATAACACTTAATAATATCAACTTCAGGTAATGATGACTTCAACTCATAAAACTCATTGACTAAAGGTTTCTGGAAAATGTACACTGCTTCATTATCAATAATTCCAAGATAACCAAAGCCGAATGAATTAAAGCCTTGAACATTGGAAGCATGTTCCTTTTTTACATAACGAGAATGAAAAATACGTTCATTAAAAACGACTACAACACCGACATGATATAAATCCTCACTACACGCTGCGAGAATAGCATGCTTTATATTTATAAAAGCATCTGTTCCTACTTCACCAGGTGAACGCTGTGATCCAGTAAAAACAATTGGTTTTTTATGATTGGTTATTAAATTAATAAAATAAGATGACTCTTCTAATGTATCTGTTCCTTGAGTAACAACTACTCCAGATACATCATCCTTTCTTAAATAAAGATCGATCCGCTCTTTCAATGTTAATAGATCATCAAAGGTTAGATGCATACTTGCCTTTTGTAACATCGACTCTACTTCTACATTTATGTCTGCTGGTATATCACAGTATTGAACAATTTCTTCTCCTGTAATAACTCCAGATTCTAATAACCCTGTGTCTTCCTTCTTTTTACTTGCAATTGTGCCACCAGTAGCAATTAAAACCACTTTTTTTCGTTTCATAAGGCAACACCCACTTATCTAATTTTTTACTAATCACCTTTTTATGAAAAGTACTCTTTTCTAGCATATTTGTTTTGTCGAATCCAGTCAATTAAAAGGGAATGTTTGTACGGAATAAGAAAGTCCTTCCTCAAGTATTGACCAACAAAAAAAGTATAGTATAACCAAAATGACTAAGACACAAATACTTAGGGTGAAATGATGTCAAATTGCTTTAAGAAAAACATCTTTATTCAACTTTTTGGTAGTGGAATTTATTAAATAAAAATGCATGGATTTAAAAACATTCATTGAAGCTATTCGTAAGTCTGAAGGAATTGGCATGCCGTTGTTGCAGTGAAGTATTTTTCTTGCGCTTAAAAACATAATGTATTACTATGGCTATCGAAGTTTATCTGTCAACGAATCGGATATTTTATGTACCGCTCTTTTCTGATTTTCTTAAGTGGTTATGGCACTTTTGATAGGGTGAAAAGGAGGAATGAAAATGAGTTTACTTACCATTCTTAATTTGGTAAATAATATGATGATCAGTTTGCTGTGAGTAATCTGAATTTGCAGATAAAACTTGGAGATATTTACGATTTACTCCGTCTCAACAGGCAGGAAAATCCCCATCATTCACGCTGTTACAAGACTTTTAGAATTGATGAAGGAAAGATTATTTTTGAAGATGGAAAAACATTCATCATTGGTATAGGTACATTCATCGGACTTGTTCTACAGAAGTTATATTTCTATCCTTATATAACAGTTCAAGAGAATATCGAATTCTTTTGTTCATTATAGAGGTTGTTCAAAAAGTACGCTAAAAATGGCATATCAAATTTCTTCGCACGTTAGAACGGATAAAATGTTAGGTTGGTTCATTCAACGTAGTTAAAAATTTTTAAGTTCTACATATACGTGCAACAAGGCTTTTTGCTCTTCGCTTACTGCTAGCCAAGTTTTCTTTATTGGCTAGTTTCTCCGTTCCTTGGAAAAGAAAAACACTTTTCCTACGCGGAAATGAGTCTCAATGAAGTAATGCTCGTGCTTATGTATCTATATACTGCATACACTCCAGCTATTCGAAACTCTGCCGCCTTGAACTTCGACTAGATAGGGCATACTTGTGTTGGTGTTGCAACAGGATAAAGAAAGCTTCTTGAATAAACATCACGATTTATCAAGTATGCTTCGACAGCAATACACCGTACGCAGAAAAAGCACTTTGCTGCCTGAGACCTATAAACGACCTTGGTCTGCTTAACGTTTTTATATAGCTATAATAAATCTGAATTAAAGCTACAAACTGAAAAAGCTACGGAAATAGCCGATTAAACAGGCGGACAAGAAATTATACGTATCACAAATGAAGCACTTAGTTAGAAGCAACCTTTCTATTAAATGAAAGGGCTTTTGATACTTTATTCTTTTCTAAAAAAATTTATGACAATTCATATATCATAAAGCCAATGTCATGTTTGTGTTTATCATTCCCCTTTATCCTTAATCCTTGCGGGAAGATATTCCGCAAGGATTAAGTTATCAGCTCAAACCTCTCGCCCTAGGGTTTATAATTTACTAGAAACAGAATCAGCAATTTTCCCTCCGTGAAAACGTCCATTTTCGATGAAAATTTTATTGTTATTAAAACCTGCTGCTACAACACCAGCTATATATAGGCCTGCGATATTAGTCTCATACGTTTCTTCATTATAAAAAGGCTCTCCTGTTTTAGGATCTACTTCGATCCCACAGGAGGTAAGAAAGCCAATATCCGGTCGGTAACCAGTCATGGCAAATACAAAGTCGTTACGAATCTCCTTTTCCTCATTACCAACTTTGTAAAATACAGCGTTATCTGTAATTTTACAAACCATAGCATGGAAAATCATATTTACTTTTTCTTTTTGAACAAGTGAATCAAATTCTGGCAGAATCCAAGGCTTTATGCTTTCTGAATATTGACCACCACGATATAATACCGTGACATAAGCTCCTGCTTTATGCAATTCCATTGCCGCATCGACTGCTGAATTTTTTCCGCCGATGACAACAACATTCTTTTTAAAGTATGGGTGTGCTTCTTTAAAATAATGCGAAACCTTTGGTAATTCTTCTCCAGGTATATTTAACATATTTGGTTGACCGTAATATCCCGTAGCTATGACAACATAATCTGCTAAATATTCCTGTTTTGTAGTTACTACATGAAAACGATCTTCCACTCGATTAACAGTTATAACTGTTTCAAACGTATGAATACGTAATTCTTTACGTTCAGCGACAGCTCGGTAATATGCAAGTGCTTGATTACGCACAGGCTTATGTTTTTCAGTAATAAAAGCAACATCGCCAATTTCTAACCTATCACTGGAACTAAAAAAGGTCTGATGGGTAGGATAACGATAGATTGCATCTACAATATTACCTTTCTCAATAATTAATGGTTGAACCCCTAATTTTTGTAACTCAATAGCTGCAGACATTCCGCAAGGCCCACTGCCAACGACAATCACTTTTTCTTGTTGCATATACTTAACCCTTCTTTCTATCTATAAGTCTGACTAAATTCGCTATTTTTTTCTTATCTTACATCTGTACATAAAAGCTTTCTTCTAATAGAAAAAACTCTTATCTAACTATACAAGATAAGAGTTTTTTCGTCATCTATTCGTGCTTATCTAATTTGTTATTTATACCCAACCGCGAAATCTTGAAGCTTCTGCCATTTTCCGAACACCAATCATATAAGCAGCTAGACGCATATCAACTCGTCTTGTTTCCGCAGTATTATAAATCGAATTAAATGCCTTAATCATAATCTCGTGGAGCTTCTTATCAATTTCTTCTTCAGACCAATAATAGCCTTGGTTATTTTGTACCCATTCAAAATAAGAAACGGTTACTCCACCAGCTGAGGCTAGTACGTCAGGTACTAACAAAATTCCGCGTTCTGTCAAAATTTTTGTGGCTTCCATTGTTGTAGGACCATTGGCTGCTTCAACAACAATACCGGCTTTAATATTGTGAGCATTTTCTTCTGTGATTTGGTTCTCAACAGCTGCAGGCACTAAAATGTCACATTCCTTTTCAAGCAATTCTTTATTGGTAATGGTGTTATTAAACAATTTGGTTACGGTTCCAAAGCTGTCTCTACGATCTAACAAATAGTCAATATCAAGGCCTTCCGAATCATAAAGAGCGCCATAAGCATCAGATATTCCTACAACTTTTGCACCAGCATCATGCAAAAATTTAGACAGAAAACTACCAGCGTTTCCAAATCCTTGAATGATTACACTTGCGCCTTTAACATCAATGCCTCTTTTTTTCGCAGCTTCATTGATACAAATTGTAACACCTTTCGCAGTTGCAGATTCCCTACCATGTGAACCGCCAAGAACTATTGGTTTACCAGTTATAAAGCCAGGACTATTAAATTCATCAATACGGCTATATTCATCCATCATCCAAGCCATGATTTGTGAATTTGTAAATACATCTGGTGCTGGGATATCTTTTGTTGGTCCGACAATTTGGCTAATTGCCCGGACATACCCCCTGCTTAATCCTTCCAGCTCGCGGAAAGACATTTCACGAGGATCACAAATGATACCGCCCTTTCCACCACCATATGGTAAATCAACAATTCCGGCTTTTAAGCTCATCCAAATAGATAATGCTTTTACTTCATCTTCTGTCACGTCCGGATGAAATCGAACTCCACCTTTTGTCGGTCCAACGGAATCATTGTGTTGTGCACGATATCCAGTAAATACTTTAATCGAACCATCATCCATCCGTACAGGGATACGAACTGTCATCATACGAATCGGATCTTTGAATAATTCATAGACCTCCTCAGGGTAACCCAATTTCTCCAATGCAGTTTTTACAACAGCTCGTGTTGAACTTAAAATATCCATTTTCTCTTTCACTTCTTTGGTAGAATCTGCTGCGTTATCGGCTACCATGAATTTACCTCCTAGAATATCTCAAAATAATAGTTAATAGAAGATGTTCAAAAGGTTTGGTAAAAGTGACGCAAAGAAATCCTTATTGGCTTTTTTCTCCAGCTCCTGAATTTGTTTTATGGTTGTTTAGTCTATCATTTCAGGAGTTAAGTAGATGACATTGTAATACTACCCCTTTTCCGATTGTAAGCGCCTTCTTAGAGCAGGAATCTTCTAAATACTTCATCTGCAAGAAACACTTAAACGGTTTTGCTAATTAAAGCTTACGCCATTAAAACCTCTCCGTCCTTTTTAATCCCCCTTATTTGAACATACAATATAGCTGTACTCAGACATTAGTATACACTTTCACTGTAAATATGCAATAAAATTACTCTAATTTTTCACAACGAAAATTTGTTAGATTAATTTCATTGCTTTAGCAGCTAGTAACTTGACTTTATTATGCTTACGTATTTGCCTTCATAACAGCAATTATCCAATAGATATCGTAACATTTTATAAAGAAACCTTCTAGTCCATTCTCTAATTTATTGGATAAATAAAAAACGAAATGCAACTCGCAATAAAGTTTAACACAGTTTTATTACATGATAGTTACATATTGTCATAAGAAAGTACTAGAAATATATTTTCTCTAAGGGAAGTTCTTATTCGATTATTTCTATTTATCTACTTCAATAAAAAACTAATGAAAAGTAAAGTTAATAACTATAAAGCAAGCCCATGGTCACGAGATCCGAAATTAGCGTTTAGAATAAAATAATTGAATAATTTTCTTGACAGCTCCTTCAGAAAAAATTTCTTTTCCGTATTCCTGTAGCCGATGTGTTGTCAAAATGCTAGGTTGAGCAAATTCAGACATTATAGCAATGATATCCTCCCGGTTTGCACCATTTAATTCATGATCATTTAATAGCATATAATACGTATGGTTCATATAATATAACTTTCCCCCCTCAACGGTTAAGGCAGATAAATAGGAAGCGACATCGATGACATTTTCAAAATCATGAAAAGAAAATAACATTTTTTTATTTTCATCTAACGTAACTTTCATTTCTACAAAATCAGTATCAAAAACTGCATCAGAAAATTTTTGCGTTACAATAACATGCATGCCCTGTGCTTGCATTAGATGGACTTGAACAAGGAGTGCCCCTTCCAAATCAAAACCTAATTCTGAACTTGCTTCATACATCATATCACTAAACAACTTTCGAACGTTTGATCCGTCATACCATAAATCATCTTTTGTAAATCCACGTTCAATTAAATCATCAAATGTTAAAAAAATAGTAAATTGATTATTAGACACTCTCTCAAATCGCATATTGTAACCTCCTCCAATTGCTGCTTAAGCAGCATCGATAATGATATATAAAGAAAAAACTTCATTCGGTAGGGCTTTTGCTGATAAGAGATAGAACGAGGTCTAAGATTTCAGGAATCCTTGAAAAATCGCACGAGGTGTGGCCGTTGTAGCTTTCCCTGTCCTTGAAAAAACACGATGCGTTACTGCCGTAGCTTCTCTGTCCTATCGACCCGAATGAATCAGGCATTTATTATCTCCCACTTATACTTCTTCATATTCTCTACAGCTATTGAAGTAGGAGTCTTACAGAACCTTAGCTGTATAATTATTGTTCAC
Organism: Virgibacillus proomii; assembly: GCF_900162615.1. Classification (NCBI taxonomy): domain Bacteria; kingdom Bacillati; phylum Bacillota; class Bacilli; order Caryophanales; family Bacillaceae; genus Virgibacillus; species Virgibacillus proomii. Next base: position 2,078,378 of record NZ_FUFN01000010.1, read on the forward strand.
TAGTTTAATAATTTTAGAACACCATTATTCTCTTTATACATCCTATGCTTATTAAGCTGTTGTTGAACATGGGCATCTTATTTTTTATACAGTTTTACGAAGATTTCTTAAATAACATATATTTTCAAAGTCCTATCTTCAAAATTAAACACCGTAAAAAATCTCAGAAAAGCTGGCAAATAACTCATCACCAAGAAAGAGATAAGCCATGATTAAAATGGCTAAAAGAACCAAAATGATAAATGCTAGTCTACGAAAGGGAACACTTATTTTTATTCGAGTTGGTTGTCCCTTATTATTATGAACTTCGCTTCGTGGTGGTAAATTGAGAATGTCTGTATCCCTCTCAATTTCCTCATCAATCATTAATTCTCTGCTTTCGTTTTGCTTATCATCATCTGCAACTACCATATTTCGTAACTCTTTTGCTTGGTCGTCTTGATTATGCTTTTCTTCATTCACCTCGTCCACACCTCTCTTTTAAATCGAATGAAAAATCCTAATAAACAATCGACAATAAAATGAGCAACCATCGTTACAACTAAGTTTTCCGTTAAATAAAACAGATAACCAAGATAAAAACTAACGAAAAGTACAGATATAAGTAATACAGGTTTCTTTAAATAGCGAAAATGAACCAACGCAAACAACAGGCTGGCAAACCAATACCCAAACGACGTTTGCAGCACACCACGAAATAATAGCTCCTCAGAAACAGCGACTAACAGTGAAAAAACAAGGATAAACCAAATTGGCTGTTCAGCAAATATTTTTTCATTAATTCCACCGTCATCATAATATTTTGCTGGCAGAAGATATGTCAAGATTAAATCAATGGAAACAATAACCAAACCAGGTAGTACTCCATAAAAGAGGATTTCCTTTATCTGCCATTGAAACAATTGCAACCATTGAGCGGTGAATGATTCAAATAGAGCAAAGCTAAGGACGAGGCTTATTAAGATGAAAATAATTTGCGATAGAGTAAGTTGCTTTCGCAATTCTTGATTGTCCATACGCAATATCAGTTCACGTTGTTTCATTTGCTCCTCCGATTAATAGTTTATTTTTAAGCTGCTCCTGCCAAGAATAAGTATTCCCTTTGCGCCTTGTTTGTTGTGGTTGCCAATCTTTCCAGGAAAATCCACAATTGCTGCAGCATTGAAATACTGGGGGTTGATAAGAAGATTGAAATCCCTTATACAAATGTTTACGCAAGCAGTCTTGCTGATAAATCCAATCAATGATTTCAGCTAATTTTGCTTGTTTTATCATCGTTCGTTTTTCAATATATGTATATATTTGCTTAAAAGCATGGTCCCATGTCTCCTGCTGAAAATGTATGCTATTATGTTTAATAATACCATGATTTTCTAAATGATACTTGATAAATCGCCATTGAACTTCATTTATATCAAAGCAATTTACAACTTCTTCTTCCTTAATTGGTAGAGGTTTGTCTGCATCATCTAATACCTTTAACTTGTTAAATACGAATACTAATTCTTGCTTGGAAGGAAGTTCTCGGCTAATGATATGTTTTGGTAGCTGAATGTCTTTATTTGAATATAATAATAGGCTGACACTTGCTTCTCCATCTCTTCCAGCCCTGCCAATTTCTTGAATGTACGCTTCCAGTTGTGTTGTTAAATGATAATGAATAACTAAATGAATATTAGACTTATTAATCCCCATTCCAAAAGCACTCGTACAACAGATAATATCCAATTGATCATTCATAAACTGTTGCTGTATCGTAATACGGTCTTGTTGCTCCATTCCCCCGTGATATACAGCGATGCGAAGATCTAAGCTAGAAGCTAACTCCTGTGCAACTTCTTCTGCTGCTTGCCTGCTGGAAAAATACACTAAGGAGGGAACCCGATATTGGCTAAACAACCGTTTCATAATAACTAGCTTTTCATCTTCGTTTTCTACTTGTTCTACACTAAAAGCAATATTAGGTCGATCCATTGGATAGATGTGCTTAACAAATTCCTTACCTCCTAATGCATATATAATGTCCTCTTGTACCTTTGGTGTAGCTGTAGCACTCAGCGCTAAAACAGGGGGGGATTTACAAGCCATAATTACTTCCTGCAATTTCAAATAGTCCGGTCTAAATTCATGTCCCCATTGAGATATACAATGTGCTTCATCAATAACAAACAAGCTTACCTTTAAATTTCTTAATCTTCCTTGTACATATTGTTGCTGCAGAAGTTCTGGTGAAACATAAATTAGTCTGTAGGTGTGGAGTTTACGTAAAACACTATTCCTCATCTCCCGATTCATAAAGCTGTTAATCGCTGTAACCTGTTTAAATTGCTTCGCTTTTAACTGTTTCACTTGATCAATCATAAGAGAAATAAGCGGAGATACAACAATTGTAGTCCCGTTTAGTAGCTTTGCAGGCAGTTGATAACAAATCGATTTACCAGATCCTGTTGGTAGAATTCCTAAAACATTTTTTCCAGCTAAAATATCACGAATTATCTCTGCTTGTCCTCGACGGAAAGAAGAGTAGCCAAAATTTTGCTGTAATTGCTCTTGTAAAAAAGTGGTTTCAACTTGCAACCTATTCCCTCACTTTCTCCGTATTTTTTAACGTTTAGGAAACTACATCCGTTTTTGCATGGTGGATAACTTTTTTAAAATATAGCTTCGTCATCTAGCTTAAGCGCTTCTAACTTTTGCTCCACCGCCAACACTAAGCGGATTTGAAAATACGATATATGGCTTGGCACGAGTTCTTTTATTAGTTTCAATTTATAAGAACGCACTATTTTGAAAGCTTCGGTTACCAAATGATAATCTTCATCAGAGACGTAGCGATCAATCGGAAAAGCTTCTTCATATAGTGCTATTTCTACAACATGATCATATATCGTATTGACTTTCAATCTCCTTTTTTCAGCGATTTCCTCAATAGAATAACCCACTTTCAGCAATTGATCGGTAGTCTGAGCAGATGCCGTTATTTGTGAAGTTACCATATCTTCAATTACCTTGGTTAAAATGGGGAAATGATCTCTATTTGCTTTTATTCGTTGAATCATATGATGGATAATAGCCGTAAGCATCAACTGTACATCGATGGCAGACATTTGATAATCGCCTGCCAATTGATAGATACTCTTCCCGTAATCCTTAAAGCTAGTTAAACGTTCAACAAAAAGTTTTGCTAGTTTATCTGGGAAATCACATAATAATTTAAATAATTCTTGATATAAGTTGGATAAAAATAGATCTAAGGAGGATTTGATTTTTTGATACTGCTGTTTTACCCAATGTTCTACCTGTGGATTTTCCACAACAGGTATGAATTGAAAATAACTCATTTTAGCATTTGTAGCGGTCTGAATGATTAGATGTAATCGATCGGAAAAAAGTCTGGCTATACTGCTGTATTGTAATCCATGAAACCATGTTAAATAAAGGCCGGGTTCATTTTTATGCAGCCAAAGACTGCCATGTTTTGTTAACATATATACTTGTTCATCATGATGGATTTCTTTGATCATTTCTTGCTCTGTTAAAGCAGTAATCATTTGATCAAACTGTGACTTCGGTAGATGTTGGCATACAGAAAAATATGCTTGCAAATGGTATAAATGGATATCCTGTACGGTTTGGATCGACTTTTTCCCTGTTACTATATGATAAACTGCGGAAATAGATCTTTCTGTTTGCAACTTAGACAGACAGCTCAGTATAATTCCTTCTAAAATCAATGATCACTCCTCCAATTCTATAAAACACATTATAGCATTTTTTACACATCTAATGTGCCGTATTTTGTCTCGTTTGAAAAATCTGTATATTATTCTGTAACTATTTTGAGAGAAACGTAACCCCAATGCTCGATTCGTTCAGATCGACAGGACAAGGAAAGCTTAATATGGTATTATACCAAGAAAAACGCTTTCTCTTTTTTAAGACGTGGATCCCAAAGACGTTGAAAACTTAGCCTTTGATCCACTGCTTCAAGAAGAAAAACAATCCTTCAAAAATAATTCACTTATCTACTATCCGCAGCATTGAAAAATGATTATATGGAGTATAAACTTAGAAGGGAATTTCACTAAAGGAGATAACAACATGACTTATTATACTAGAATTGACAGAGAAAAATGCATCGCTTGTGGCGCCTGCATAATGGCAGCACCTGAGCTTTATGATTGTGACGATGATTGTCTCGCCTATTCCTTAAAAGATCGCAATCAAGGAATAACTCCCGTTTGTGAACCCTTGATTGAAGCAATGTTTGATGCACATGATGGTTGTCCAACAGATTCAGTAAAAATCGCTAAACAACCTTTCCATGGGTTATCATTAGATGACGAATAATCTATTTACCAATCCAAATTAGAACAGAAATGCTACGATAGCAACATAACATAATTTTTCAAGGGCAAGAGAGTCTTTGGCATAAATATGCCATATTTTTTAAAGTGATACCTGAGTTTTTAGCCGTTATTCCACTTCAAGGAGAAAAGTACTCCTTGAAGTAAGCTTCACTTTATCTTGTCAAAAGTTCCCCAGTTTTGTACATCTACCTAGCGCCTGTACCATTTGTCTATCTCCTTGCTAAGTCAATATATACCGGATTTGGAGCTTGCGGAACTGAAATTGGCTTAGCTAAATTGTAATTTTCTATTTTATTGCCCGTAGTTAAATTTTGAAAAATGACTTGCTGATAGCCATAACTTTTGGCAGTCATTAATACAGATTCAATAAGTAACACTAAATTAACGTTTGTTATATTTTCTAGTTTTTTAGAAAACCGAATTTGTAATGTATCTTGAGAAGTAGTAAGCTCATATTCGCTATCTTCAGGAATAGTTCGTTTAATACCAAATTTCTCGTCACTTACCTGCAACTTCTGGATAGCCTCTTTAATCGTCTCCTGATGATTATTCGGTATCTGTACAAGCCATTTTTCTGTAGCTTGTTTATATAGCTTGTAACTATATCTAGGATTTGGAGTTAGGGTGATTTTAGAATATAACTCTCCGTCCATCTTTTCTTGATTGCCTTGTCTAAAGCTAATCGTTCGAATTTGATATGGAAGAAACATCGTCATAATATGCTGTTCTAATAAGTTATTTGTAACTGTTTTTTCCTTCTTAAAAAAATCCACTGGTAACTTCAATGTAGCTTTTTGCTCTTTTTGCTTCAGTTCATATGTTACTCCATGAAGTAAATAGCGTTCATTCGAAATTTGCAGTTCTTTTATGAAGCTGTCTATTTGATTGTAAGCAGCTTGCAAGTTGTTTGCTCCACGGATAATAAATGATATTGGGATCGTATATTGCAATTGCTCATCAGCAATTGCAGCATAGACAATTTGTTCGGAAACATTCATATCATGAATAACAAAACTGTTTTTCTCAATATTTGATTCTGGCTGGTTTGAATATGTCGTCTCTTGTTCTATTGCCTGATCATAAAATTCACTTTCTTCAGTTGTTCTATGATCTGCACTCTCTTCTGTTGTCAGAAAAAAATCAAACGAATAAAATATTTGGATGGAAAAAAAGCCAATTATAAGTACGAAGCCTACAGCTAGGATAGGAATGAGTCTCATTCGTTTACCAGCAACTTGTTTCCGTTGTAAGTTTTCAGAGAGCTGACGATATACAACTGCTTTGGAACAGTTATCTGTTATTTTTGGCAACTGCTGTAGTTGTTTTTTCAATTGTTTATCATTATAGTCGCTCATAATCCGCTTCTCCTTTTCTGTATTTCTCCATCGCCATTTTTAATACCTTTAAACCACGATGCTGGGTTGTTCTTACTTTACTTTCACTAAAATTAAGAATTTCTGCTGTTTCACGAACGGAAAACGATTGTATGTATCGAAGGATAATAACACTCTTTTGATCAACAGTACAATTATCTAAACAACGATAAAGATTTTGGATTTCCTCTTGCTGTTCGGCTATTTCGTCTGGCAAAGGCTGAGCATCTTTTAATTTTTCTCCCTTTTCTCCCCAATCAAAAAAGTCTACAAAACGTTTTCGTTTACGTTTTTGAGAACGGAAATAATCAATAACTACGTGACGTGCAATGGAGAGTATCCAGGTCTTAACTGAACTGTCTCCCCTAAAACGAGGTAATGATTTAAACACTTTCAAATAAACTTCTTGTAGTAAATCTTCTGTTAACGTTTTGTCCTTTACCATGTAAAAGATAAATTGATATAGGTCTTGATGATGATCGTCATATAGTTGATCAAAAGTTATCTTCATAAAGCCCCTCCGTTCTCTAAATAGTCGATTTTTACATGGAAAAGGTTACAGCTTTCTTATCCTTTACTATAAAATGATGATTACTTTTATGCAACATTAGTTTGAAAGCAAGAACAAAAGCTTAAAGTCTCAGTTATTAACGTATAAACTGGAGATCTTCTGGAGAGATAAAATGGACTTCATTCAAGGAGTGGTTTTTTTCTCGAAAACAGTAGATCAAAAGCTAAGTTCGTAGGCGTCCTTGAAAAACCACGATGCGTCGCCTAACGTAGCCTTTCCTCTCCCTTCCAAAAAGTAAACTTTTTGGAAGGGAGATACCTATTTAAATAGTTTCTCTAGTCTTGTCACCTCAAACGAATCGGGAATTTAGGAGCCGTTTCTCTCATGAAATTCGAAAAATAATAAAGCAGATTTCTCAATGAAGTAATATAAATTCTTCGATAAAGGCGATATAAAACTGATGTCCTTATCGTAGGAAGAAGAGCGAAGTTTGCTACAGATTAAGCGATTAAACTAGACGAAGTACTTTTAAAAACCATTTTAGATGTATGAATTTCATAATTCTTAGCCTATGTACCACAAGGGCTGTAAGATATGAAAAAGGAAGTACCTCCCCAAATCTTGTATAGTGGTAGTTGACCAAAACAACCAAAAGACTGGATGACCATTATACGACAAACTAGTTTATTCAGCATTCAAGAATTATACGATATGGAACCTAAATTGATGCAATTATCTTAGCGATAGATTTGAATATAAGATTTATCGCAAAGTATCCAAAAAATCACGAAATAGCGCCAGAAGAACTGAATGATGCTGCCATGATTATTTCTACTTTTGTGAGTATGTCGAACGCATCCCCACGATGAAGGATCTTGTTAAGCGCCTTAATGATGATATTGTTTTTAGTTAAACTGCGGGTATCTAGTATCATCAGACTACGTACTATCAGAGGGCTCTTTCATGGATGATATAGTTACCATCGATGCAACCCATTTGAAGTACGTGATCAAACACCGCCAAAAGAGGGAAAGCCAAAACCTGAACCCCAAAAAACGTAGACGCAAATCTAAAAAACAAGTATGAACAACGGCTAAAAGAACAAGGTAAAAAGGAAACTAACCTATTTTTTTATAAATGGATAGTACGAGGGATTTAGGTCTGTGTGCCGGATACACGTAGACTCCTGTCGGAAAACAACAGCTGAAAATCCCGCAGGAAGCCGTTCTTTGCTTCCGAGGAAGTTGAGGCGTTGTCCATGGAAAGCGAAGTGTATCCGAATGGAACACAGATAGCAAAACTTTATATTGATTCAAAAGTAAAAGAGGCTACGACATACTTAAAACAGCTGATTAAAAAACGAACATTAATCGTCCTATATAAACGAAGTTTTAGCGTAGTCAACATATGTAGACTCCTACAGCTGAAGATCCCGTAGGAAAGCGATCTTTGCTTTCCGAGGAAGCTGAAGCCGTGCCCACGGAAAGGGAAATATGTTGACGTAGCGAGGATAGGAATTTTTTTACACTATAAGAAAGTATAAAATTTTTAGGCTTTATCGTATAAGAAAACCTATGGCTTTCACAAGCCAAATTTTTCTAAACACAAACAAACCGAACAATTATAAATGAATTGTTCGGTTTTTGCTATTTAGTATTTGCTTTTGTCTCAGCCTCTTTTTACTGAAAAATGATTTGACGCATATTTTCGGATTAGAAATGTGATGATAGGATAAAACAAGACCATAAATACAGCATTACCAATGGCATGGTTTGTATCAAATGGTAAACCACTAATGTAATAAGGCCAGAATGCTCCAGTAATTTGGTACGTTATCAAAGAAATAATAAAACCGAAAAAATAGCCGCTAAATATCGCAAAGAGCAATAAAAATGGCAACGAAATAGGATGAAAAACCTTTCCCATCCAGCCACTTAAAATTCCGATGATTCCCCAAGAAATTATTTGCCAAACCGTCCATATGCCCATTCCTAACAGCATATTCGAAACAAAAGTAATAATAAAAGCAAGTATTACTGCTGATACAGGTCCTAATAGTAAACCGGCAATGATAATTATCGAGGTTACTGGTTGAACATTTGGAATGAAGGAAAACCAATATCTGCCAACGATTGCTATCGCAGCTAAAATCGCAAGCAGTGTTAGCTTATACGTATTCATTTGCTTCATTTCCAAGCTTGAAAATCGAAAATAACCTTATCATTTGGCTTTAGCTTATACTCAGCTGCACCAATATTTGGCATCTCTCCATTTACTGTATAAATCCAGCCCTTTTTTTCTCCCTCTTTAGCAGACAACCTTTCAATAGAAGTGATAAATTCGCCACTTTTATCTGTTTCAATATAAAAGTTTTCCTCCATGACATCCATTAAGATATCGCCTTCTTTAATCGGTATTTCCTTTTCATGTAAATACTCCGCGCCATCATCTTTGGAAATAGTGATTAAGACGGTTTCTTCAGATTGTTTTTCTTGTGTTTGTTCCTCGTTAGTATTCGAAGTTTGGTTTGTCGGTGTTTCCTTCTCTGCTCCACAGCCAACTAATAAGAAAATAGCTATAAAAAGAGAGGTTAGACGTAAGAACCATCGCTTCATAAATTGATTCACCCTTTCTTTCATACCATTTTTCCAAATAATCATATCATATAAAGTGAAACTTCATTTCTTGGAATGCCTTTCCCAAGAAATGTTAGCTGAACGAATCTCGCATTTAGATGCCGTTTTACCTACCATAGACCCTATTTTGTATCAACTCAGATCTTGAAGTGGGAGTCTTACGGCACCTTACATGCGAGACAAATAAAGTGAATTAGAAGAAGTTTCCTGTTTTATTACTTACTTTGTTTTGTAAAAAAATAGATCGTACAATGGGGGCTTATTCCCTCCCCATGGTTAAACGAGTTTTTACATCTTTCGGTTTTACATAAATGGTAGAAGTAAAAGCCATCCCTTGTGATACCCAAAAACAACTTGAGAGTTATGGCATTACTCTACATCCTGGTGTGGAATGCGAAAATGAAAAGCAGTACCTTGATTTAGTTTACTATTCACATTTATCGAACCATGATGTGCATCAATGATATTTTTAGCAATTGCTAAGCCTAAACCAGTACCTTTTTTCTTTTTATCTCTCGCTCTTGATTTATCTGCTTTATAGAACCTCTCAAATACAAATGGAAGATCTTCTTCTGGAATTCCGCTTCCGGTATCTTGAATTTCTACTTGAAAATCAGTTTTGTAATTAATAACTTTTACATTTACATAACCGTTTTTGCTTGTATGACGAATAGCATTATCAATAAGATTCGTAAACACTTGTTCAATACGATCAGGATCAAATTTTGCTACTGGTTCGTCAATTTGTTTTTCAAGTGTTATTGTAATCTCATTTTCTTGAGCTAAACCTTTAAATTTCTTTAAAATTCGTTCTACATATGGATTTATTTCTACTGGTTCTTTGTTAAGATGAATATGACCAGCTTCCATACGAGCCAAGTCTAATAATTCATTAACTAAACGCCCCATTCGCAATGATTCTTCATGAATAATTTTTGCTAACTCATTTTTTTCCTCTTTTGTTTCGGCGATATCATCAACAATTGCTTCACTATAGCCCTGTAACATCGAAATAGGTGTTCGCAATTCATGAGAAACATTAGCAATAAAGTCTTCTCGCAATTTATCCATTCTGCGTTCTTCCGTCATATCTCGAATAACCGCTACTGCACCCCGAACATAAGATTGGTCATAAAGAGGGGTCATTAACATTACCCAATTTCTTCCTTGTAAACTTAACTCATGAATCGCTTCCTTTTCACCCTCAATAACTTCCTGTAAAATCTCATATAACTCATCTGGAAGTTTTCGTTTTTCTGCATCATAGGTTAAATTGTTCTCATAATACCAATCTTCAATAAATCGATCTGCCGGTGCATTCGTAACGATCATCTCTCCGGAACGGCTTAGTGTAATAACACCATCAGCCATTGAGCTTACAATACTGGATAATTGTTCCTTTTCTTGCCGCAGTGCATTCAAATGAAATTTTAGCTGCCTTCCCATGCGATTAAAGGCTAAAGCTAATTCTCCTATTTCATCATGTGTTAAAATAGGTACCTTTGTATTAAATTCACCTCTGGCCAAATCAAAAGCTGCTTCCCGCATCTTTATTAGAGGCGATGTAATTCTCGTTGATAAAAAGAAGGCAAAAATTGTTGTCAGTACAATAGCGATACCAGCAGCTAGAAAAATAATTTTTGTCGTCTCTGCTTTTGTCTGGTCAATTACATTTAATGATTGATATACATAAATGGCGGCATTTTGGTTATCAATAGGAACACCAACAATCATCGCTTCCCTTTCATTTCCTGGCAAGTGAATTTGCTTTCGAATTTGCTGGTTATCTGTTAGTACTTTTGATAATTCATCTCGCTTTAGCCAATCTTCTTCTAATTTCGCCAAACTGCTATCTTCGCTGTCAGAAACCCATAATTCACCATCATCAAAAACAATCGCTACTCGGCTAGTAGGGTCTTTAACCCGTTCTGTTGTTTCGGTTATCAGTTGTTTGTGTTCATGGGATTCTACTAGAAGAGAGACCTTTGTGGCCGTTTGCAGCATATCTTGTTCCGCTTCCTGTATATGAAAATCTTCAAAAAACTGCAAGAGAAAAATCGTTAAAATAAATAATACAAAAGAAACTAGCAATAGAATGGTTATTGCTAGTTTACCAACTACACTTCGCCAAAACATTAGTCTTCAGCCACCTCAAATTTGTAACCAACTCCCCATACAGTAACAATCATTTTTGCTGCCTCCGGAGATACATGGTTCAGTTTTTCACGTAATCTTTTTACATGAGTGTCCACCGTACGCAAATCGCCGAAAAATTCATATTGCCATACCTCTTTCAGCAAATGTTCACGGTTAAATACTTTATCAGGTGATTTTGCCAAAAAGCATAATAGTTCATATTCCTTTGGTGTTAAATTAACTTCCTCACCATCTGCAGTAACTCGATGTGCATCATGATCAATTGTTATATGTGGAAAAACTAAAATATTTTTTGCTGTTGTATCGGCATTTTGAAAGGATGAACTTGATACACGTCGAAGCAAAGCCTTTACCCGTAATACAACCTCTCTTGGACTAAATGGTTTTACAATATAGTCATCAGCTCCAATTTCAAAGCCTTGTACTCGGTTAGCTTCTTCGCCTTTAGCTGTTAACATAATAACCGGTGTATCCTTTTCTTTTCTCAATTCTTGACAAACTTCTACACCGTCCATTTCCGGCATCATAATATCAAGTAAAATAACATCATAATGATGATCTAAAGCGAATTGTAATGCTTCCGTTCCATTTTCTGCTTCTTCGACAATAAAACCCTCTCGCTCCATATACATGCGGATCAGCCTACGTATTCTTTCTTCATCATCTACCACTAATACTTTTGTTTCCTTTTCCATCTACGTTCCCCCCTGTATCATATCTGCTCTAATAAAAGTATAAACTAAGTTGTTTAAAAAGTATAAGAAAAACAAGGCATCACGATGAAACGATAGGATGCCTTGCGATTAGGGGAATATTACGCATAAGAGTGCAACCCTGCGAGTACAAGGTTTACAACAATTAAATTAAACATGATAATACCAAAACCTATTGCTGCTAACCATGCAGACTTTTCGCCATGCCATCCCCTTGATAATCGCAAATGTAAGAAGGCTGCATAAAAGAACCAGGTAATGAGCGCCCAAACTTCTTTTGGGTCCCATCCCCAGAATCTTCCCCACGCTTCTTCAGCCCAGATCGATGCAAAGATCAGCCCGCCTAATGTAAATAGCGGAAATCCAATAGCCACTGAGCGATATGTGATTTCATCAAGTAAATCCGGTCTTGCTTTTTTAAGTAATGGCTGAATTGTAGCTCCAATTCGTTTTCTAAATACAAGTCTTAACAATAGATAAAGACCTGTACCAAAAATGAATGACCAAATTAACGTATTAAATTTTCTACCAGCATCCGTACCGTGCATCCATTCAGGTATTTCAAACCATGGTTTCATTACACCATCGGTTATTAATTTTCCATCTGTTGGTGCTGCAATTGCCGGCATATGATATTCGGTTTGTACCATTGTCTCACCAGTCGTATTTGGATATTCAAATACAGCCTGGTAGTTCATAACATTAAATAGTGTAGATGATATAATAAAGCCAATAAATAAGACTAGGCCGTACAAAATAAGCTCCAGCCAGGTTGTTCGCTTCGTTGTTTTTGTTTGATCGATTTGGCGAATTAAATAAATTAACCCTGACACAAAGCTAATGGTTAAAATTCCTTGTGATAACGATACAGTCGTTACGTGAATATATAACCAATGACTTTGTAAAGATGGAATTAACGGTGATATCTCTGTTGGAAACATGCTCGCATAAGCAATGATTATTAAAGCTATTGGAAGAGCAAATAGTCCTAAAACAGTTACCTTATAAATAAAGTAAAGAATAATAAACCCGAGGACAGTTGCCATTCCAAAAAAAGTCATGTACTCAAATAAATTGCTGACAGGAGCATGCCCACTTCCTATCCATCTAGTAATAAAGTACCCTAATTGAGTCAAAAAACCAATAATAGTTAAGGTAATGCCAATTTTAGCGGCTTTTCCATCCGATTTTCGCTTACTTCCAATTGTAAACGAAAAAAATAAAGTTGCAACCAAATAAAGAAAAAAAGCAGTATATAGCAGTGTACTACTTAATTCAATTAAGTTATACATGAAACCCCTCCTAAATTACCTTCGTTAGCTATTTGTCTATTTCTTGCTGATCGACAACCATGTTAATATTGGTAGCAGCAATTGCCTTTTCGATATCACGTTTTATCCCATGCCAGTTTTTATTCGTATGAGCAGCCAAAAGAAGTCCCCCTGCTTGCGGTCGAATCCAGATTCGACGGTGCTGCCAGTACATTCCTTGAATTACTCCAATCATAAAAATAATTGCACCAATGATAAAATATGGTAATGAGTAGTCACGTCTCACACTTAATCCGCTAACATCTCTCATTTCAAAGTCCGTAATCCCAACTTTATAGTCATTTTCCCCAGTAGCATCGATGTTTTTGCCGATTCCTAAAAAGCTAATTTCCGGCTCACTTCCATTGGGCGGATAAACCATCATAACAAACGCAGGATTTCTTGGATAGTTTGTCTCTGAAGCAGGCTCTCCTTTATCATCAAGATAATAGTCCGGATAATAGTTATTGATCTCAACTCGAAAGCCATTTTCTAATTCATACGTTGACTTTGGAGAAGCAAAATCAACGGTAAACTCACCCAAGGATTTTTCTTTTGCATCATTGGTTTCATGAATTTTAAATGTCATGCTGGAAAATTCATTTTGTTGATAACCTGATTGATATACCACATAGTCATCAAACTTAATTGGTTCATTCATACGAATGCTGCCTTCTTTGATCTTTTTCAGTTCAGGCTCTGCACCTGTTACTTCCGGCTTCATCGCTTGATAAATTACTACATTTGTTTGATAGTTACTCGGAACGATGCCCCCTTCTTTGGCTATTGCATCTTTAAACTTCTCATCTTCTGGATCATAGTTCTCTATAATAAAATCTTTGTTTTCAATGTAGTACGCCTGGTCCGTTCCTGGGATAACCTTCTGCTCACCCTCGCGTACCCAGACGTACTCATCCATGTAGAAAACAGAGGTTTGCCTTAATAATGCGGCAAGCAAAATTATAATTAATCCAATATGATTGACATACGGGCCCCATCTGGAAAATCTCCCCTTTTCCGCCAGAATATGTCCATCTTCAACCGTAACATGATAGCGTTGTTTCTTTAATCCTTGCTTTAATGTTTCCATGTCGGTATCTGTTATGTTATCTGTCTGACTGAACAGACGTTGTCTTTTCAAAAACGTTTCATGACGTTTTGCTTTTTGATTACGCAATGCGCGAAATAAAGGGACAAATCGATCCAGGCTACAAATGACCAATGAAATCCCAATAAGCGCAATTAAAATCATGTACCACCACGAGCTATACAAATTGTGAAAGCCTAATTGATAATAGATTTGTCCGAGAATTCCATACCGCTCCTCATAAAAAATAGCAGGATCTCGTGAAACAGCATCTGCTGGTATGTATTGTTCCTGTGGAAAGATCGATCCGATAGCAGAGGCGAATAAAGCAATGACAATAAGCCAGACCCCCACTTTTACCGAAGAAAAGAAACTCCAAATTTTATCAACAATCGTTTTATTATATGTTTGCGACCTGCGAGCAGTCCCGTCATAGCGCATATTTAACAGCTTTTTCTTATCATTGCCATCAAGATGCTGATTTTCATCAATTGGCTTTCCACATGATTCACAAAGTACTGTCCCCTCCGGATTAACATGACCACATTCACATTTAATTTTATTCATTTTATACCCCTTCCCCTTACAAACGAAGTTACTACTTAGGTGTTATCTCCTGAAGATAACCATCCAATCGTTCCAATGTTAATGCACCATTGACTACCTCAACAATTTTCCCTTGAGGGTCAATAAACACAGTACTTGGAATGGGGCCCACTTTATATAAATCTCGTACTTGGCTGTCTTTATCATGAGGAATTGGAAATGTTAAATCATATTTATCAATAAATCGATGCACAACCAACTCCGTTGAATCGAGACTTACAGCAACTATTTCTACTCCTCGCTCTTTATATTTTGGATATAACTTCTCCATATAAGGCATTTCTTCTTCACAAGGTTTGCACCAAGTCCCCCAAAAATTAAGCATAACCCCTTTTCCTTCTAGATCACTTAATCGAATGGTCTCATTCTCATTATACTTATTAATTTGCTCCAATTGAAAATCTGGTGCATCATCTCCAACTTCGTAAATAATTTTATCGCTTTGCAGATTTTGCACCACCGCAAAAATGACTGCCCCTATTAATACAGCTAAAATGATCGACCGAAATATGAAGCGGTTTCGTTTTTTATTTTGCTTCTTTCTTTTCCTCTCTTCAAGACCCATCATGAATCAACTCCCAGAGTCATTATAACATTCAGAAATGATGCAATTTTTGACTATTATTCAACAATTTCATTCCAGAGCTAAATTTCGCATTTGCTTTACTTCTTTTGGATTGAGCGGTCGATACTCACCAGGCTTTAATCCATCCAGTGTTAATAAACCATATCGCTCTCGTTTTAACTTTACTACAGGATAACCTAAACCTTCCATCATTCTGCGTACATGTCTATTTTTCCCTTCTCGTAATGTCAGCTGTAAAATCGTATGGTTTTTTTGTTTGTCTATTTTCAATACACGGTAATCTATAGCTTTTAATAGATCGTCTCCAGAATGCACCCCTTTCCGTAATTGAGCAAGCTTAGCCTTATCTGGAATACCCTTTATTTTAGCAACATACACTTTATCAATCTGAAACCGAGGATGCATTAACAAGTTAGCAAACTCTCCATCATTCGTTAAAATTAAAATACCAGATGTATCATAGTCTAATCTCCCAACCGGAAAAACACGTTCTTCGATTTCATCAAGTAAATCGGTAACCACTTTTCTTCCTTTATCATCCTTGACACTGGAAATAACGCCACGCGGCTTATATAGCAAGTAGTAAACAGGTGCTTCTTTTTCTAACGGTACACCATCCACTTCAATTCTATCCTCTAGGTGCACCTTGGTTCCCAACTTCGTGATAACTTTATTATTAACTTTTACCTTTCCATCAAGAATAAGTTGTTCTGCTTTTCTTCTTGAGGTTATACCACTTTGAGCAATTACTTTTTGTAAACGTTCTTGAGCTTTTGTCATTATTTCACCACTACCTTTAGTTAAACTTAAACGAAATATCAGATTAAATAGCTAGTAATTAGTTACTTTTACCTTTTCTACATGTATTCCATTAAATTGTACGCGCCAATTACACTATACGAATTAATGTTACAGATAACAAACATTACGCCTTTTTCAGATCCACTATTTTTAGCGACAGAGACCTTATCTAGCACCTAGCTAGGCAATTTGTATTTGAAATACCAATGAAGGACAACCAATTTTCCAGCTGATCTTATCATCCATTTACTGCACGTATTCCCCTTGATGGTTACGTAACTGCAACAACTAATTGCGTATACGTCCCTCTAGTTATGCTTAAATGTTAAACCTACTTTTTACGAGTTTTAGTCAACTTGACGGTAATTTTATCCACATGTAACTTGCAGTAAGACCTCCACTTTTAAAACCTAGGAAGAAAAGCGTGCAATCCAACTGCAAGTTACATGTCCGATTCTGTTCAGAAGGCTTGAGGTCATACCTTTAAAGTACTAACAATCAATGGGGGATAAGAGAAATCTCCACTGACCTGAAGATTTGATTTATCTGAACCTTAAAAAATTTCTTCAAGTGGAGGTTTCTAGTTCGTTCATGCTAGAAACTTTTCCAGGTTACTAATTGTATAATAAATGAAGCATCTTGAAAAGGGACTTTACGCTTTACTTTACTAATGCAATATTAAACAGCTTTAAGTTAATTTAATATGGTCAGCTAGTTTTATCGTCCTGTCAAAGGTATAATAAAATCTCCTATAATATTTTTAACTGAGTCAGATTTTGATTTCAAACCTTTTTTTCTAGTGTTATAGTAAATTTAAAAAAAGGAGCTGCTTCTATGAGTAAACCAGAGTTGTATATAAGCCTCATTGTTGGACCAAACTGTGAGTGGGATTCATTTGCTCTTCGTTCATCTCTAGAATACTTTGGAGCAAGAGTTAACACATATGCTGTTGGTCGACCTCAAGATCTAGTTGATGTACTGTCTGGAAAGGATCGGGAGGATAAATTGGATTATCTAATTTTAAACTTCCATGGAGACGAAGGACGATTTTGTATGCCTTTATTGGGTGAGGATGTGTATGAAGTAGGAGAACCAAGAGAAGAATTTTTTGATGAACAACATGTGAGGCGTTATTCGAAGTTAAATAATGTAAGAGTAATAGCGTCTGGTTGTACATTGGGAAGGGAATCATTAGCAAAAGCCTTTTTAAGCTGTGGAACCCGATCTTACTTAGGACCTGATGATTATATAGACGGCAATTCAAACTTCATGTTTGTTGTCAGATTTTTCTATGAACGAATAACAAATCATAAAACAGAGCAACAGGCATTTAAAATTGCTGCCTCTATGGACGAGGAAACTGCAATGTATAAACGCTACTGTTCCTCCTGATCTTGTAGCTGTTTCTTCTACACTTCCATTGAAACAAAGGTACAAGCACTCGGTTAACAACACACAAACGAAGAACACTTAACGAGATAAAGAGAAATTTCATTTAAGTAGTAGCTGACGTCCTTGTAAAATCGCGATGTGTTGCTGTCGTAGCTTTCCTTGTCCGATTTCCCAAACGAATCGGGAATTTAGGAGCCGAATCTCTCTTAAAGTTCATAAAATAATAAACAGATTTTTCAAAGGTGAGAAATACGGCTCCTTACGAAATAAAGGAAATTACGTCTCTAAAACAGGATTATGCCGACGCCTGAAACGGCAAGCCTTTTAGTCAGCCTTCCTTAGATTCGAACTAATGTTTGGCTTATCGAAGAAAGAAGATCAAAAGTAGTTTGCTAGTCGTTCGAGCGCTTAAAACAGGTGATGCTACTTTTAAAAAGGAAATTCACCTGCGAAAACGGATATAAGTATTCTAGAAATCGATGAAAAACATCTTATCTTTCTCAGGGTTTTGGATTTTGCAAGCTGATGTTATTTTCTATCATTATAAGAACATGGTCAGCGCCTTTAGACGTTGATAAACATTACAATAATTAGCTATTTTTCACCCTATTTAGTTGTCCCTTGATCATTTGGACGATTTAGCCAAAAAGAATGGTTACAATTATGATTGAGGCTGTAATACCAACCACGTCAGCTAATAAGCCAACCTTTAAAGCATATCCCATTTTTTTTATACCGATTGCTCCAAAATAAACGGTTAAAATATACAAGGTCGTGTCCGTACTCCCCTGCATAACGGATGCTAATCTTCCAATAAAGGAATCAGGTCCGTAAGTATGAATTAATTCAGTAGTCATTCCTAAGGCAGCTGTACCAGATATTGGCCTAATAAGTGCTAATGGAATGATTTCTGGAGGGATACCGATAAGTGTAAGAATTGGTGCCAATAACTGAATAAAAGCTTCTAAAGCTCCAGAACTTCGTAAGATAGCAATTGCTACAATCATCCCAACTAGAAAAGGAACTAAGGAAAAAGCCATTTTGACCCCTTCCTTCCCACCATCTACAAATAATTCATAAGCAGGTACTTTCTTTATCATTGCTGTCATTAAAACGAGCAAGATGAAACAAGGAATGATCCATGTGCTAATAGAAGTAAATAACGCCATGCATTATGCCCTCCACCTACTTCTATAGTAAAAAAAGCGGTCAATGATAATTGCACTCAATGAAGATATAATTGTTGCCATCATAGTTGCTCCAACAATTTCTGTAGGGGATACGGAATCATATTGCATCCGTATAGCAATAACCGTTGTTGGAATTAGTGTTAAGCTTGATGTATTTAATGCTAAAAAAGTAATCATCGAACGAGAAGCGGTATTTGTTCCGCTTAACTGTTTCATTTGCTCCATCGCCTTGATCCCCATTGGTGTAGCTGCATTACCTAATCCAAAAACATTTGCTGTGAAATTTGATAAAATATAGCCAATTGCTGGGTGATCTTTTGGGATATCAGGGAATAGTTTTATTACAAGTGGACGAAAGATTTTTGCTAATACTGCTAATATCCCTGCTTTTTCTGCTACTTTCATAATTCCTAACCAAAAGACAAGTACACTAATAAGGCCGATTGACAAGGTAACTGCTTCACCAGCACTTGTAAAAATCGCTTCATTCACTTCATCCATTGTTCCATGAATCATGGCATATACTATTCCAATTATTGCCATAAATGCCCAAATTAGATTTACCACAAATCGTCACCCCCTGACACCCGACGAAATATTTCCCAAAACTCCTTTACCATTGAATTTGTTGCTGTGTGTTTAGGCTGTTTACTTAAAACTGTTGCTTCTGCAATTTGGGTTCCATTTAAATAAAAGACGTTTCGTCCAATTGTTTGTTTATTCATTGCATTGTTTAAGATGAACAATTGATTGGATACTTTATTTTTTTCTTGATTGGTTAATGGATATATAACATCTTTGTCTAAATAACCAAATTGAATTTTCTCTTCATTACCTAGTTGATAAGCAATCTTTTTTTCTTCCGATAACGTTTCTAAACGATAGTTTTTAAACCCCCATTCAAACATGGCAATATGGTCACGCCAATCATCAGGGGCATTCAGTGTAACAGCAATTAGATCCATATCATTTTTAGTGGCAGTGGATACTAAGGTTCTACCCGTTTTTTTCGTAAAGCCTGTTTTTCCGCCGGTGCTATATTCATAATATTGCGTAAGTAGTTTGTTTTTATTTTGCCAAGAATATGTTCGATTCTCTGCCTTATAAGATTTTGCTCCTGTAACTTCACGAAAAGTGGGATTCTTCATTGCATATTGCGTTAATATGGCCATATCATAAGCAGATGAATAATGGTTTTCTTCATCAAGGCCATGTGGGTTAGCAAAATTAGTATCATTCATGCCCAACCACCTTGCCTTTTCATTCATTAAATAGACAAACCCTTCCTCACTTCCGCCAATATGTTCACTGATTGCGACAGCTGAGTCGTTTCCAGAACGAAGCATTAAACCGTAAACAAGGTCTTTGATTGTCATTTTTTCGCCTTGCTCTAAGTAGATGGATGATCCTTCTGTATAAATTGCGTTGCGACTAGTCTTGGCCTTTTCCTCCATTTTTCCGGATTCAATGGCAATAATTGCAGTCATAATTTTTGTAATACTAGCAATTGATTCTTTTGAATAAGCCTGTTTTTCAAATAACACACGCCCTGTCGATTGTTCTATTAATACGGCATTACGTGCTGAAACTTGAGGCTCTGCTTGTCCTACTACTGGAAAAACAAGAATAAAAGTAATTGTAAAGATTGCGATTGCTATCAAACGCATAACCAAGTTCCTCCCAATGGTGGTCTCTGTACAATTTATGCATGTCCATCAAAGTTATGCGTAAAAGTATTTGTTATACGTGTTCAAAAAGGAGAAAATAGACCCGATAGTTCGAGAGTGAGCTGAATAGACGCATTTAAATCCATTGACCGGCAGAATTAAATCAAAAAAGATACTATTTTTGAACATCCTCTACTAATGAGATAAAGGCAGGATCGTTTTCCTACCTTTAGCCCGTTAGTAGGGTTGCCACTGTAACTTTCTTGCTTGTTTAAATCGTTCATTGACATCCTTCCAGTTAACAACATTCCACCAATTGTTGACATATGCTTTTTTGTCTGTTTTATATTGTAAATAATATGCATGCTCCCACATATCTAATACGAGTAAAGGAATGATATCAGCAATTTGGAAGAGCTGATGCTTTTCAAATGATTGCACTCCTAGTTTTCCGCTTCTAGGATTCCAATATAAGATTGCCCATCCGTCCCCTTCAACTGAATTGGCTGTGTTCGTAAATAGAGTTTTAAACTTTGGCCATGACCCGAAATCCATTTCTATTTTTTTTAGTAATTCACCATATGGCTGTTTACTTGAACGAGGGGTCATATTGAACCAAAATATCGTATGCAAGTGATGACCTGAACCATGAAAAGCTTGTTCACGCAACCAGTGCTTGATTAACTTATCATCCTGAGTTCTTCCATAAATTTCTTTTTCCGCCTTATTGAGACCATCTACATATGACTGATGATGTTTGTCATGGTGTAATCGCATAATCTCTTCGCTTATATAAGGTTCCAATGCATGATATGGATAAGGTAATTTAGGTAAGGTGTGCTGACCATATGGAACAGATTTCACAGTGGTAGAAGTGTCTTGCTGTTTTACTATATGGAATATGCGTTCCCCTTCTTCATGAATAGAATGAAGTTGATCTGGTTCAATGCGTTTATTTCCTTGAAGCATTTCACTAACTTTTGCCTGCCAATTATCTATTTGTTCAAGCAATGTCTGTTTTTCTAAGACATCTGAATGTTGCAATCTACTTTTAATTTGTTCTCCCCAGGTCAATAATTCTTGTAAATATATTTCATTTGTTTGACTCATTTGATCACCTCTTTGTAGCATATGCCTAGTTATCCATAGTGTGCATATGAACAAAAGGTTAAGCGTTCAGATAGCGGACATACAAACGGCAGAGCTTCTAATAAGATAAAATGGGACTTTATTTAAGGAGTGCTTTTCTCCTTAAAAAACCTGCGATATATCGCTGACATAGCTTTTCTTGTCCTTAAAAAATAGCGATGTGTCGCTGCAAAGCTTCTCTATCCTTGAAAAATAGCGATCGGTGTCGTAGTTTTTTCTTGTCTGTCAACCGACGAACCGGAAATTTAGGAGCCGTTTTTCTCATTTATGTTCACAAAATAATAAGCAGCTTTTTAAAAGGAGAGAAATGCGGCCCGCTACATCGGGATAAACCTGCAACAGGGGTATGCCAACGCTAGATTCGAGCCGATGTTGACCTATCGTAGGAAAAATTGCGAAGTTTGCTAGACACTATAAGCTAACGGAGATACTTTCAAGAAGATATCCCACCATGCAAATACAGATATAGGTTCATAAACAAAAAAGCTTGCGAATAGTTAACCTCTAGGAAGGATCTTCATTCATATGTTCATGAAACCGTTCAAAAAACAAATCCGCTTCTGTTTCGATATTAGAGTCATCTGTGTCAGGTAAGGGTGGTAAATCATCCAACGATGCTAATCCAAAATAAGTTAAAAATTCTTTGGTTGTCCCGAATAATACTGGGCGGCCAACTGTATCTTTCCTGCCGACCTCTTCAATGAGTAACCTTGATAACAGCGTTTGTACCGGTCGATCACTTTTTACTCCTCTAATTTCTTCGATTTCTGTTCTTGTAATTGGTTGATTATAAGCTATAATTGCAAGTGTTTCCAGCGCTGCCTGTGACATTCTGGTTGTCTGGGGTGTTTCAATTAATTTTTTATAATAATCACTATGCTCTGGTTTAGTAGTTAAATGAAATACTTCATGTGCCTGCATAATTCTAATACCGCGATGAGGTTGTTCATAATCTTTCTTTAATTCTTCTAAGCTTTGTTCAATTGTTGTTTCTGATACCTCTAAAACATCGGATAGTTGTTTGATTGTTATTCCTTCACTTCCTGAAGCAAATAACAATCCTTCGACTATGGCTTTCAAATTTTTTATTTCCACCTTTATTCCTCCATGCTAAATACGTATAATTCTGCTAATTGTTTTTCTTGCTTACAATAGACCTTATTTTTCTTCATCAATTCTAAGATGGCAATAAAAGTTACAACAATATGTGAACGGGAATATACTGTAAATAAATGATCAAACAGTATCCCTCCTTGTGTTGCATGTAGAGTTTTTAGTACTTCTTCCATTCTTTCATTAATGGAAATCTCATTTCTTTCTATTTTTGTTTCTAATGGCGCATCCCATTTTTTACGTTCAAACATCTTACGTAGTGCTGAGAGCATATCATAAATGGATGTTTCCCCCTGAACAACCGTTGGCGGCGAAGTAATTCCTTCTTCAAGCTGAATGGGTGGTCTTGTATAGATTTGATTTGCCTCTTGCTCTTTCTGCTTTAATTGTACTGCTGCTTCTTTGTATTTTCGATATTCGATTAATCGTTGCATTAACTCTTCGCGAGGGTCTTCCATATATTCTTCCGTTTCTTCAGGAAGTTCAGGCTTTGGCAAGAGCATTTGACTTTTAATTTCTACGAGCGTTGCAGCCATAACTAAATACTCACTTGCAATATTTAATTCAAGCTGTTTCATCGTATGGATATACTGCATATATTGTTCTGTAATTACAGCTACAGGTATATCATATATATCAATTTCATATTGATTAATCAAATGGAGTAGTAAATCAAGCGGACCTTCAAATGAGTCTAGTTTCACATAATAACCTTGCACCTATTTTACTCCCCTTCCTTTAAAAATTATACCATTAATTATAAACGCCCAAACAAGACCTTTCCCATTTACATACGTTAGTAATGTAAGATAAATGTTATTCAAAACATTTAGGTTAAGAAGAAAAAGGAGGTATTTCACTATGAGTGGTGGATATGGTTATGGCGGAGGTTTCGCACTAATCGTAGTATTGTTCATTTTATTGATTATCGTCGGTGCTGCTTGGCTATAAAATAAATTAGTCTTTACATGGTTAATCAGCACGCGAAAAGAAAAGCCGGCCCTAACAAAAGGGCTGGCTTTTATTCATCGTTTTTCATTTCTTCAGCTGATCCATCACACTTCTGATAAAAATCCAGAATTTCTTCCGTAGTTGATACGGAATACTGATCTTGATAAAGTCTCTCTACTTCATTTACCATTTTCTTGCCAATCCCAATGTTTCGATGTGATGGATTTACTGAAATATGCTGAATAACAGCATTTACTTCTCCTTCAACTCTTACCCCGATAGCACCTAATACATCATCATCTTCTTTCCACAGATATAGATGCCAATCAGGATTTGTTTCATATTCTTTTATCGTTTGTTGCAATTTTTTTACATCTTTTTCGTCAGGCATAAAAGATAGTAAACCCATTGCAATTTTCTCTAAATTTTTCTTAAAACGAATTAACATAGATACCCCTCATTAACATAATAGCTTATAAGTGACTCTGTTTATCAAGCAATGGTTTTAAAGCAGCCAGCATATATGCCTTAACTGAACAGTTTTAAGTAACTTTTAGACAATATGAACGTTAGTGGCTGCCGGCTACTTGAGTTATACTACTTAGCTGTAATTTTGTCCATAGTATAAGCTTCATATATTGGAGTTTGTAATTATATTTATGCATGTTTCCCTACTTTTGTCAAATATCGGATGTTTTTAATGATCCTGTAATCCTTTTATAATAAGTGTTAAAAAAGGATTAGTTTTTAATAGCACGGTATAAAAGTTTTAACATTACATAACCATCCGTTTGTTTACTTTTTAATTGAATAGGAATCAAGTTAACAACCGCAATCCAAGTATTAAATAGTATAAATAATTGAATAAAAGGAGTTGCAAAAAATTGGCTAATCAACCAGAACAAAAAAACAACAATGCCGCTTGAGATTGGACCGGAAATCGTAATAAATAACTTTTCTATCCAGCTATAGTTTTTTTTGCGTTCACTTACAGCCAATCCGCCCACAAAAAAAAACGATGCAATGGAAATTTGAAATTTTCCAGATTTAAACGTTTTTTCTTTTGATCCTGTACCGATAAATATGTAAATATGATCGGCTTTAACGAACCATGCAGCCATAGCATGTCCAACTTCGTGTAGCAATATACTAATTGGAACAACAAAAGCTATTAAATAAATGAGTAACCCTAATTGCATATATGCCATCCTTAGGCATTAGACCGTATATACTTTTACTTCTTTCATTACATCGCCGTTTTTCATAGACTTGGCGTACTCTATACCTGACGTAACTTGTCCAAATACTGTATGAACACCATCTAAATGTGGTTGAGCTTCATGAACAATAAAAAACTGGCAGCTTCCTGTATCTCTTCCAGCATGTGCCATCGAAAGTGCACCTTCCTGATGCTGATGCGGATTTCCTTTTGTTTCACATTTAATTGTATAGCCAGCTGAACCTGTCCCGTTACCATTCGGACAGCCGCCTTGGCTTACGAATCCCGGAATAACCCGATGGAAGGTCAATCCATTATAGAATCCCTCGTTTGCCAATTTTTCAAAGTTAGCAACCGTATTAGGCGCTGCATCTTCAAATAAATCAAATTCAATTTTATTGTCATTTTCTAAAATAATATATCCTTTTTTATCCATATATGAAAGTCCCCTTTTTTAATGAACTAACGTATATTTTAACACTTAATCAACATCCTGCAAATAATTTGCCGGATATTGATTAATTATCTTCATATGTTAAATCATACTGAACAACGTCTTGATAGCTTTCCCGTCTTATTACTAATTTGTCTTGTCCATTTTCCACAAAAACAACAGCTGGCTTGGCGAAACGATTATAGTGATTCGCCATGGAATAACCATAAGCACCAGTGGAAAAAACAGCAAGTATATCGCCAGGCTTAACCTTTGGTAACGGTAAATCCCAAATTAACATATCACCAGACTCACAGCATTTACCAGCAATGGAAACTTTATCCACTGGCGGAACGGAAGCTTGATTAGCCAACACTGCTTCATATTTTGCTTGATATAATGCGGGTCGTAAATTATCAGTCATTCCTCCATCGACCGCTACATATTTACGAATTCCTGGAATTTCCTTCATTGCACCAACCGTATATAATGTGATACCAGCACTTCCTGCTATTGCTCTTCCAGGTTCTATCCATAACTCTGGCATTGGCATAGCTAGAGCTTCCGTATGTGTTTGGACTTCCTTGACAAGTTCCTCTACAAAAGCAGCATAAGAAATAGATGAATCCGCTTTTGTATAACGAATACCGTAACCGCCACCAAGATTTAGAACTTCTGGAACAAAATCATATTTTTCTTTCCATTTCCGTAATTCGTTGAATAAAACATCCGTAGCAGCTAAAAAGCGGTCTGTTTCAAAAATTTGGGAACCGATATGACAGTGTAGCCCTTTAAAGCGAATATATTCATCTTTATATAATTGTTGAAAGGCAGATTCGGCCTGTCCATTTTGTAAATTAAAACCAAATTTGGAATCTTCATTGCCGGTCATAATGTATTGATGCGTTTTCGATTTAATTCCAGGTGTAATCCGCATAAGGACATCCATTTGTTTATTATATTCTTGTAACAAACAACGAATTTGTTCAATTTCATAAAAGTTATCAACTACGATACAACCAATATCGTTTTCAATTGCCATCCGTATTTCTTGGATACTTTTATTATTACCATGTAAATGAATTCTTTTTGTCGGGAAATCTGCTTGTAATGCAGTATATAATTCCCCTTCAGACACCACATCAAGGCACATACCTTCTTGTTTCATAACTTGAATCATAGCAATCGATGAAAAAGCTTTACTAGCATAGGCAACCTTTGCAGAGACACCCAATTTCTTAAACGTACCTACAAATGCTCGGCAATTATCACGAATCATTTGCACATCGTATACATAAAGCGGTGTCCCATATTTTTCTGCAAGATGGGTACTGTCTATTCCGCCAATTTCCAAGTGCCCATCTTTGTTTACTGGAAAAGGATGGTTATCAATAATCATGTCGTAAAGCCTCCAAGTTTTGTGCGCTAACGCATAATATAATTATAATTAAAAACTTTACCATACCGGCGTATAAAAGAAAAGAGCCAATGCTTGCATTAGCTCTACTGCTCATTAAAAATCTCGTTACATATTTAATTTTTGTCAACTTATTGACCTTCAGGTTGACGATAATCGTTTTTCGGATGAACAATGCTCGGTCTACTATTTGTATAAGGAATTGGTATACGAAATAGCGTGTGAAGCATAGCTTTGGCATTAAACGGGATAAATGGCCATAGATATGGTGTTCTCAGTGACTTCAATTGAACCAAAAACAAAATATGTGCCAAAAACACTGAAATAAAACCAATTAATCCAAAAATACCCGTTAAAATAACAAATATAATATTCACAATCTTGTTCGATACACTTAATTCATAGCTCGGGGTTACATAGGAACCAATTGCACTAACAGATACATACAAAATAACCTCTGGACTAAACATACCAACATCAATCGCAATTTGTCCGATTAGAACCGCTGCAATTAAACCCATAGAGGTTGATAATGGTGTTGGTGTATGAATAGCAGCCATACGAAGAAATTCAATCCCAATCACGGCCATAATGATTTGTATGGGTATGGAGATATTCCCTTCTTCGTTCGGACCAATAAAAGCAAATTCTTTAGGCAAAAGTTCTGGTTCCGTAACAAAAAGCAAC
Source organism: Virgibacillus proomii (assembly GCF_900162615.1). NCBI lineage: Bacteria > Bacillati > Bacillota > Bacilli > Caryophanales > Bacillaceae > Virgibacillus > Virgibacillus proomii. The sequence goes on from NZ_FUFN01000010.1 coordinate 2,105,746, forward strand.
CATAAAGGCAGTAAGTACATTGATGCAAATACAGCTAAAAAACGTATCCATCTAACAAAAGTACCAACTGCAGGTGTTTGACGATATTCTTCTGCATGCTGCATATGATGAAAAAAGGTAGTAGGTAATATGATGACACTTGGTGATGTGTCTACAATAATTAATACATGACCCTCTAATAAGTGATTAGCTGCTACATCTGGTCTTTCGGTATAACGAACTAAAGGAAAGGGATACCATCTACGGTCTATGATAAATTCATCGATTGATTTATCTGCCATGGAGATACCGTCTACTTCAATTGCTTGTATCCTTTCCTTAATTAAATGTACAAGTCCATGATCAGCAACGTCTGCAATATAACTAAGACAAACATCCGTTTTGGAGCGTTCACCAACTTTTAGCATTTCATTTCGTAATCTTGGATCACGAATTCGTCTTCTCGTTAATGCAGTATTTTCAATGATATTTTCCGTATAGCCATCTCTTGATCCACGTATAACGCGTTCAATATCGGGTTCTTCTGGTGTTCTTCCCGGATAATTTCTTACATCAATAACAAAAGCAAATTTTTCTCCATCCATAAAGAGAACAATTAAACCAGAAAGCAATTGATCAATGGCTTCATCCATTGTGTTTGATCGTTCTACTTGCTGATGCAATAAACGGTTTTCGATTATTTCCGGGAGCTTCCTTCCGTTTGATTCACGATCATTAACTTGAATTAACTCTTTTAACAGTTCCTGAATAACCAATGAGTCGCATAGTCCTGTTGCATAGTAAATTTGAATCGGACGTTTCAATAGCACAATTTCACGAAAACCTAAATCAAATGACACACCTATACCAACACGTTTTTTCATGTACTGCTCGATATTTTTTAGTTTTGGGAAGACGGGGATTTTCTGATCGGTTTGCGGCATATGTAAGCCCTCCTTTGTTGTTTCTTAAAGGCTAATCCAAAGCCTTTGACACGATTATGTTTATCTACTTAAGATCTAAAAAGTCACGAACTGAATAATCCATGCGGTTAGCCTAGAACACAGGAGGACTGGTTGTACCACTTAAACTTACTTAACGTACAAAAAATACCCATTGGAATAACGAACCAGCAATTTTCCCAAAGACAATCGCCATAAATAACCAAAGCAAGTGCTTTTCAACACCCATTCGTTTATACAAGATAGGAAATACGTTAAGAACTTCAGTTAAAGCAGCCGCCAGCATACCGTTAAAAATACCTTGCATTAATCCCCAAATAGCAACTATAATTGCTGAGTATTCCCACGTCCGGCTTGTAAACGATAAGTAAATTCCAAATATACTACCAAGTAAAATGCATGCCGTATAAATTGGTAAAAACATTTCGGTTTTACTCAATTGAATCAGTCTAGGGATAATTCCTAATATCGTAATAAATGCTACATACCCAGCCCCTACAGCAAGACCTGCACTAAAGCCAATAAGAGCTTCAAGAAGATGAATGAGGAGCATTGGTATCATTTAGTGTATTTTCATGATGGATGACATAGCTGTCAAGATCTTGCTGATAGTTATAGATCTCAACTTCCAAGGGGCTTGGTTCTTCATTAAATCGTTTATTGAACCAATGGTTGAAAAATAACAGCATACCTATCCCTAAGCCAAATGAATAAGGAATTTGCAACCATAAAGGATATTCCTTCTTCTCTCCAGTTAACAAATAATGGATTTTTTGCTGAACTTCTTGCATACTAACATCGTAATGAAAGTTCATAATCGTCATAGCAGTTCCAACAAATATTAACAGCCATACTCCCATTGCTATAAAAACCGATGGTGAATTTCGCCGTTTTTGAATTCGAATAACTGTTTGAGCTGGACCGATTAACTGAAACTCCAAATCCGCAAACTCCTTATTCAAATGCTCGATAACCATAAAACTGTCAATAATAACTATATTATGATCTTTTTTACTTACGCGATAAATCGGTAAATTTTCCAACTGGTGTTTCTTGCTGCTATTTGTTGATATAACAGCAATATCTTTTAGCTTTAATTCTTGGTAACCGGTTAACTCTAAATTTTTTTTCATCCGCAAATAAACTTGCATTGCCAAGTATATCATCCCCCTTTACTTGCTATGATGTACAAATTAGTATGTACTAAATAACTGATAATTACACTGGATAATTGTAGAACTAGTATGACGCTGATAGATCATTATAATTAGACTTTACTTTGTAATGGAAACCGTTAAGTCATTTAAGGAAAGGCTGAGCAATGAAGGGAGTAATGGCTCTATCAATGAGAAAAGAAAAAGTAGAACGTGGCTTAGCCGATTCTAAAGAACTGTATGGGATGCGGTATTATCGTATGCGAGAAAAAAACATCCATGGCAAGATTTATTAATCGCTTCTTATCCGAGAACGTAAAGAAGACTCTCCTTCACCTATCCAGGGGTTAGATAAGTGGAAGACGCCTTTTTCACATAAAGGAAAGATGAATACTGCAAGACTCCTATCGGAAAAACGGGCAATCTGAGCCTCCTGAGTAACGGTTTTATGAAGGTGGCCCGGGGTTCATCCGCGGAAAGCGAGCAGTATTCGTTTGACTGTAAACAACAAAAAAGCTTGTAGGAAAACCAAGGGGTTTCTCTACAAGCTGACCAGAGCAAGCTGGTGTGTTTCAGGAATCGATATAATGCTTCATTTCCTCTAGAATTTTCTTTTCCAAACGGGATACTTGAACTTGGGAAATGCCTAACCGTTCAGCAACTTCGGATTGTGTTTGATCTTTATAATAACGCAAATAAACAATTAATCTTTCTCTTTCACTAAGCACTCGAATCGCTTCCTGCAAGGTCAGTTTTTCAAACCACTTCGTATCCTGATCTGAAATTTGATCTAATAATGTAATTGGATCCCCATCGTTTTCAAAAACGGTTTCATGTATAGATTGGGGAGATTTTGCAGCCTCTTGTGCATGGACTACTTCTTCTGCAGAAATATCTAACGCTTCAGCTATTTCATGTACAGTTGGCGATCTGTCTAATTGTTTAGTTAATTCATCTTTCTTCTTACGAATACGATTCCCCGTTTCTTTTAGTGAACGACTAACTTTAATGGTGCCGTCATCGCGAATAAATCGTTGAATTTCTCCAATAATCATCGGAACTGCGTAGGTAGAAAAGCGCACATCATAAGATAAATCAAATTTATCTATCGATTTGATTAGCCCGATACTTCCTATCTGAAACAAATCATCCGGGTCATATCCTCTGTTAATAAAACGTTGAACAACAGACCAGACGAGACGCATATTTTTTTCCACTAATATATCTCTTGCGGCTTTATCACCTTGTTGACTTTTTTCAATTAGTTGTTTTACTTCTTCATCTGTTAATGTCTCGGCTTTATTGTTCCCTTTTACATTAACATTCATTGACATATTCCCTCATGATGAGCACACCGTTTTAGCTTTTGTTAATTGTTTTGTCATATGCACGGTTGTACCTTTACCAGGATGGGATATAACCTCTACCGTGTCCATGAAGTTTTCGATGATTGTAAATCCCATTCCAGAGCGTTCCAGCTCTGGCTTGGAAGTATATAACGGCTGACGTGCTTCATCTAAATTAGCAATTCCGACACCATTATCTTTAATTGTCAACTCTACTTCTGCATCCATAATAGAGCATGTAATCGTAACTTCGTGATGAGATTCATTATTGTATGCATGAATAATACAATTGGTTACAGCCTCTGAGACAACTGTTTTAATCTCGGTTAGCTCGTCCATTGTTGGATCTAATTGGCTGACAAAAGCTGCAACTGTTACCCTAGCAAAAGCTTCATTTTCACTGACACTAGAAAATGTAACCGTCATTTCATTTTTCACGATGCCACCCCCAATGTTTCTAAAGCAAATCGTTCATTCTCCTCCAAACGAACAATTTTGAAGAGACCTGACATTTCAAATAGTCGTTTAACTGATGGAGAAATTGAACAAACAACCATTTCTCCACCAAGCTGCAATACTTCTTTATATCTGCCAAGGACTACTCCAAGACCTGAACTATCCATAAATGTCATTTCTTCTAAGTTCAAAACAACGTGTTTTACCTTATGCTTATCCATTACTTTTTTCCATTTCTTACGCAAAAATTCTGCTTCATGGTGATCCAACTCTCCAGAAAGCCTTACAATGAGTACATCTTCTTTAACAGCAAATGTTGAGTTCAGCCCCATTTCCTTTCCTCCTATGCTTTACTTACTGTAATTACCTGTTTCTCCATACAATAGGCTAATTCCTGCAAGTTGACAAAAGAAGAAGAAATCCCTTAAAAATAGAATTAATTATTCATTTTTCGCCAATGTTTGCCATGTGCGTTTCCATAGTGTTAAAAAGGATGCTTGCTGAATAGGCTCTTCTACGGTTAGAGCACTTTTTGACAAAATGGTATCCCCATTTTTGACGATCAATTCTCCAACCTTTTCACCACGTTTGACCGGAAGATTTAAATCTTTGACTAAGCGAATATCTGTCGTAATTTTATCGGTTGATTCTCCACGGCGATACAATGTACTTATCGACTCAGAGGCAACAACATCTGTAATTTTATTTTCTGCTTTCAAAAGATTCAGTTCCGTGATCTTATCCCCTTTTTTAAATAGCTTTTTTGTCTGGAAATGATTAAAAGCATAATCTAACATTTGTGATATTTGTGCATTTCTCTCTTTTGTAGAATCTGCTCCCATTACAACCGCAATAACACGCATATCATCTTTTTCAGCAGTTGCTGTTAAACAATATTTCGCTTCACTTGTATAGCCAGTTTTTAAACCATCTACCCCTGGATAAAATTTCACTAAACGGTTTGTATTTACTAGCCAAAACTCATTTTCTTTCCCTTTGCGTAAATAATCTTCATAAATAGACGTATACGTTGTAACGGATTCATGTTTTAACAGTTCTTTAGACATAATCGCCATATCATAAGCTGTACTGTAATGATCATCTGCAGGAAGTCCTGTTGAATTTTGAAACTTTGTATTTTTTAGTTGCAGTTCCTTTGCCTTTTCATTCATTTTTTTAACAAAAGCTTGCTCACTTCCAGCAATTCGTTCTGCCAAAGCAACACTTGCATCATTTCCTGAAGCAACTGCAATTCCTTTTAGTAAATCTTCAACGCTCATCTCCTCCCCAGCCTCTAAAAATATTTGTGATCCTCCCATTGAAGCAGCGCGTTCGCTAATACGTAATTTTTCATCCAGTTTTAACTTTCCTTCTTCCAATGCTTCCATAATTAATAGTAGTGTCATTATTTTAGTCATACTTGCTGGTGAAAGCTTTTCATGTTCATTTTTATTAAATAATATTTTTCCTGTATCCCGTTCAATTAAAATGGCAGATTTAGCATCGACAGTTAAGCTTTTAGCATCGGTATTTTCTTCTGCTCTAGCACTTACTGGTAACATGATGTTTACAAGTAAAAAGAAGACCATACCTGCTGCGAATAGACGTTTCTTCATCCTTTTTCCCTCCAATGGCTTGTATGTATTGTCGTCCGCTGTTTTTTATAAAAGTTATTCTATATAGTGAAACTTCATTCAGTAGGAGTTTGCTTCCATTTCCTACTGAATGTTAGTAGAACGAATCGGGCATTTAGGTGACGTTTATCCCTTTTCGACTTCTTCGTATTCCATAATTCTTGAAGCGGATCTTACGGCACCTTACATGCGGGATAAAACACTTATCTTAAAAATGCAGTACATTTCATTTTTTGATGGTTTACACAAAGAAGTGAAACGCTAGTGTATCGCATTTGTAAGAACCTAATTCGTTAAATGAATAAGGAAAGCTTTTTGGATCAACACTACTTATAAACAGTTTTTAGAACGAGTTTATACCACTTCTTATGAACAGGAATGAAAGAACTTCAACTGGATGGTTGAAAATTACATTCCTTCGGTAAAGAAAAGCAGAATACACAAATAAGTTTGTTTTTCCTGCACGTTAAACTTTCTTTCCAGACGACATACATCTAGCTTATCCATTTCATGTTTTTCTTATACTATCGATTTATAGGAGTTGGAGAATTTACTAATATGAAGGAAGATTGGAAGTATCCAAATAAGTGAGATAGATCTAGAGGTTTTTAAGTGAACAAAGTGATGCTTGCATGAAAAAGGACGAAAAAGAATTTATATTTTTTCATTAGAAAAACTTGGCTTATCGGCAAATCTTTATGGCGAAAGCTATCGTTTTTCTTATACGATAAAGTGAAACTTCATTCCGTGGAATGCTTTTTACACGGAATGTTAGTACCACAAGGGTATGACCTAAAGGCCCTTGAACGAATCGGGCATTTAGGTGCCGTTTTCTCCAACTTTGATTCTTTTGTATCAATTCAGGTCTTGAAGTGGGAAACTTACGGCACCTTACATGCGGGATAAAGCCTAAAGTTTTATGCTTTCCTATAGTACTTAAAAAAACTCCTTTGAAAGAATCCGTTATAAAATAACGCTTCTTTAAAGGAGTCCGTTCATTTAAGTTAAGCAGTTGTTATAATATCATGGATTAATGTTGGTGCAGTAACATCGTCTCTAGAGATAGAAATACTGTTATATAACTTTTCCTTCACTTCATCTAGATTTTCAGAATTAGCATAGATCGTAAGTAATGACTCTCCTTCATTAACTTTATCACCTATTTTCTTATGCAACACCATTCCTACTGCTAAATCAATCTCAGCATCCTTAGTTGCTCTACCAGCACCTAACATCATCGCTGCTGTGCCGATATCATCAGCTACGATTTCAGCTATGGTACCTGATGATTTAGCTGGTAATTCAATTTGGTAGGAAGCTTGTGGAAGCTTTTCCGGGTTATCTACCACGGAGGCGTCCCCACCTTGTGATTCAAGAAAGACTTTAAACTGCTGTAATGCTTTGCCATTATGAAGATTTGCTTCTAATTTAGCTCTCGCTTCATCAATCGATTCTGCTTGTTTAGCTAATACAACCATTTGACTTCCTAAAGTGAGACAAAGTTCGGTTAAATCTTTAGGACCACTTCCACGTAATGTTTCAATAGCTTCACTAACTTCTAACGCATTTCCAATCGCATTACCAAGTGGCTGACTCATATCAGAAATAACTGCCATTGTATTTCTGCCAACTTTATTTCCAATCGCAACCATTGCTGTAGCTAATTCTTTTGCTTCATCTAATTTTTTCATAAATGCTCCGGCACCTGTTTTTACATCAAGTACAATGGCATCTGCACCAGAAGCAATTTTTTTACTCATAATCGAACTAGCAATTAACGGAATGGAATTAACGGTCGCCGTAACATCACGTAAACCATATATTTTTTTATCTGCTGGAGTTAAATTGCCCGATTGCCCAACAACTGCTACTTTATTTTTGTTTACCAAATCAATAAATTCATCATTGGAAATTTCAACATGAAACCCTGGTACAGATTCAAGCTTGTCAATCGTACCACCTGTATGCCCTAATCCTCTACCACTCATTTTAGCTACGGGAACACCGACAGAAGCTACTAATGGTGCTAAAATTAATGTTGTTGTATCACCAACACCGCCGGTTGAATGCTTATCGACTTTAATTCCGTTAATCTTTGACAGGTCAATCTGATCTCCAGATTCAACCATTGCTTGTGTAAGCTGAGCGCGTTCTTCATGATTCATATCTTGAAAATAAATAGCCATTAATAGTGCACTTACTTGATAATCAGGAATTTCATTTTTGGTATAGCCATCAATAAAAAATTTAATTTCATCCTTCGTTAATGCATGCCCATCGCGTTTTTTTTCAATAATGTCATACATACGCATAATATCACTCTACCTTTCAGGAATGGTCTCAATTACTTTTTTAACAAATTGCAAAAATGATTCTTTAACTTGTTCCGTAGTTTCGATTACTTCCTCATGGGTAAGTGGCTGATCAAGGATCCCTGCAGCCATATTTGAAATACAAGAAACTCCTAATACATCCATTCCAGCATGTGCGGCTACTATAACTTCTGGAACTGTTGACATACCAACTGCATCACCGCCTAACATACGCAACATACGAACTTCAGCTGGTGTCTCATATACAGGTCCTGTATTTCCAACATAGACCCCTTTTTGAATCGATAAGTTAATTTGCTCAGCACATGCTTCTGCGTGTTGAATAAGATTTTTCGCATAGACGTTAGATATGTCTGGAAAGCGGACACCTAAGCGATCATCATTTTTACCGATCAATGGATTGTCTCCCATATTATTAATGTGATCGGTAATAATCATTAGATCCCCTGGTTTGAAATTTTCATTTATCCCTCCGGCAGCATTTGTAACGACTAATGTTTCTATACCAAGCTCTTTTAAAACGCGGACAGGAAATGTAACTTGTTGCATAGAATAGCCTTCATAATAATGAAAGCGCCCTTGCATAGCAATAACATGCTTTCCTTTTAATAAGCCGGCTACTAATTGCCCCTTATGACCAGCTACAGTAGAAACCGGGAAATTAGGTACTTCACTATAAGGGATAGTAATGGCGTCTTCAATTTCCTCAGCTAATACGCCTAATCCCGAACCAAGAATTAAGCCAATTTGTGGTCTGTTCTTTAATTTCTTCTCTATAAAAGAACTCGCTTGTTTAATTGACTGTTGATCCATATTGATTCTCCTCCTTAAGATTGGATATCGTTTAGAAAACTTGTACCATGTTTTGGCATCGGAATATCAAAGTTATCTGCAATGGTTGCTCCTATATCAGCAAATGTTTTACGGATTGGCAGTTCTTTTCCTTCTTCAATGCCATTGTAGTATACAAGTAGTGGAACATATTCTCGTGTATGATCTGTCCCATGATGGGTTGGATCATTACCGTGATCGGCAGTAATAATAAGTAAATCGTCATCCTGTAACTCATTTAACACCTCTGGAAGGCGAGCATCATATGCCTCTAAAGCTTCTGCATAACCATCCGGATCACGTCGATGTCCATATTTAGCATCAAAATCAACCAAATTTACGAAGCTAATACCTGTAAAATCTTTTTTCATTGATTCCACTAATTTTGTCATTCCATCATCATTATCTTTCGTGCGAATTGCTTCAGTAACCCCTTCTCCATCATAAATATCAGAAATTTTCCCTAGAGCAATCACATCAAATTTATTGTCTTTTAACTCATTCATCACTGTTTTTCCAAATGGCTTTAATGCATAGTCATGACGGTTTGGTGTTCGCTCAAATGCACCTGGTTTACCGATAAATGGGCGAGCGATTACACGACCAACCATATATTTTTCATCTAAAGTCAATTCTCTAGCAATTTCGCATATACGATACAATTCTTCAACTGGGATAATTTCTTCATGTGCAGCAATTTGTAATACGGAATCAGCAGAAGTATAAACGATTAATGCGCCGGTTTCCATATGCTCCTCGCCCAATTCTTCAATAATTTTTGTACCTGACGCAGGCTTATTACCAATCACCTTCCGACCGGTTCGTTCTTCCAACTGTTGAATTAACTCTTCAGGAAAACCGTCCGGAAAAGTTCGAAACGGTTGTTCAATGTGTAACCCCATAATTTCCCAGTGCCCTGTCATCGTATCTTTACCATTTGATGCCTCTTGCATTTTTGTATAAAATGCCTTAGGAGAAGCTGCTTTTTCAATTCCAGGGATTTCCCGAATGTTACTTAATCCTAAGCTGCCCATAGTTAGCATATGAAGTCCATTTCGATGTTTTGCAATAGACCCAAGCGTATCTGCCCCCTTATCATTAAATTGCTCCGCATCAGGAGCTTCTCCTATCCCAACTGAATCCATGACGATAAGAAAAACACGCTTAAATTTTTTCATGTTATTACCTCCTTGTTATACTATTACTATGTTCCCAAATTTGACCAGAAGTATGTCTTCATTTACTAGTTGTAGGATGTCAGACAACACTAATCAAAAAAATTATGCTCTTGGATGAAAATGTTTATAAACATCCTTTAATCGCGACTTTGTTACATGGGTATAAATTTGTGTCGTTGAAATATCAACATGTCCCAGCATTTCCTGAACAAGCCGCAAGTCTGCACCATTTTCTAACAAATGTGTAGCAAAGGAATGCCGCAATGTATGTGGTGTAATCGTTTTTGTTATCCCTGCCTCTTGCGCTCTTTTCTTCAATATTTTCCAAAACCCTTGTCGTGTGAGCGGTTTACCATGCTGATTGACAAATAAAATTTGATTATCGGTCTGTTGTTTAATTAATTTTCCTCTAGCTTGCTGTAAATAAGTTTCGATTGCTTTAGCCGCTATATTACCAATTGGGACAATCCGTTCTTTAGCACCTTTACCGACACATTGAACAAATCCCATCGTCAAGTGGAGATCCGTGATTTTTAAGGTAATCATCTCGGTTACTCGTAATCCCGTTGCATAAAGCAATTCAAACATTGCTTTATTTCGAATATGTAAAGGGCTATTTCCTGAAATATTTAAAAGCGCATCCATTTCTTTCACCGATAAAACATCTGGCAGTTTCCTTTCTTTTTTCGGTGTTTCAATATGCAAGCTGGGATCATGAGTCACCGATTGGTCACGGATTAAAAATTGATGAAAAGCTCGTATCGCTGAAATATGGCGTGCGATAGTCGCTGATGATTTATTAGCATCTTTTAAACCATAAAGAAAACCAATAATATCACTCCGCGTTACTTGCTCCCAGTCGTCCTTTTTCACCATTGTTTTTAAATAATCCATATACTGTGTCAAATCTCTACGGTATGATACAAGCGTATTTTCTGCTAGTCCCCGTTCAACCTGTAGATAATTAAAGAAATCTTCTACACTGTCGTTTAACATCCTACTTCTACTCCCCTAAACGGAAAAATAATTGAATGCGGTCAAAAAAACTTAACTCTTCTGTAAAAACCTTCATCGCTGGACCTTCAGGGGTATCATAACGATGATATTGTTCATACTCAGCATGCATCAGGCGAAAACCACAATAAAACAGCCATGTACAAGCTACAAAAATGAAAAACACTTTTATCATGTCTAATAGTAATGATTTCATATCTTTGCCCCTCTATTCCAAAAATTCCTTTGTACAAGATATGCAAGAATAGACAGACAATATACATAGAAAACAAGCTTAATTTAAAAAAAGGGTCATAACTTTGTCTATGAGCCTCATCATAGACTTTTTTACTTACCTGCCAATGATAACTCTAAAAACGGATTAAACTATCATCAATTCTAGTAAATGAAGTTCTATCTTTAATGTAACGTTTTTCGGCAAATTTGTAAAACGTTTTCTATCTAATCCACCAAAAATCTAAAAAATGCTAGCAATGGGCCTACCATTAGAAAAACTTGGCTTATGCCAAGTCTTTATGGCGAAAGCTATTGTTTTTCTTACACGATAAAGTGAAACTTCATTCCGTGGAATGCTTTTTACACGGAATGTTAGCACCACAAGGGTATGACCTAAAGGCCCTGAACCAATCGGGCATTTAGGTGCCGTTTTCTCCCGCTTTGACCCCTTGCACTTAACTCAAGGTTTTGAAGCAGGAATCTTACGGCACCTTACATGCGGGATAAACCCTAAAATTTTATACTTTCCTATAGTATAAAAGACTATATTCTTCATTAAAATAAAAATGCTTCTAGTCTAAGTATCCCATTAACTAGAAGCATTTACCATCGCCGCTTGACATTCCTTACATATACCATGAAATGTGAGTCGGTGATCCTTTACTTTAAATCCCCATTCATCTTGGACAATTTTTTCAACTTCCTCTAACAAATCATCTTCAATTTCTTGAACAGCGCCACATTCAGAACAAACTAAATGGTGGTGGGAATGCTTTGCTCCTTCTTTCCGCAAGTCGTAACGGGAAACACCATCACCAAAATTTATTTTATCAATAATTTTCAACTCTGATAATAATTCTAATGTACGATAAACGGTTGCTAAGCCGATTTCCGGCGCTTTTTCTTTTACAAGTAAATAAACATCCTCAGCACTTAAATGGTCTGTTTCTCTTTCAAGTAACACACGTACTGTTGCTTCACGCTGTGGGGTTAACTTGTAACTTTGGGCATGGAGCTGTTTTTTTATACGATCAATTCGATGTTCCATGGGCAGTTCCCTCCTCATATCCCATCTTAATTATATGCATCGATTAAAACTGTGTCAAAGCATAATAGTATTATTTTGTATTTATAATAATTATAATCTAATCTTTATTATTAGTAAAATGTACGAACAACCCATTGCATTGCCTCATTAGCAACAAACGTTTCCAAGAAAGCCGCAATACACGCAATTGCTATCAAAATAGAAAATAACGTAACATACTTACCAAGGGGTTGAAGTACCGGCTGTGCCATTCGTTTTGTAAATAATTTGCTTAATAAAGTGAGGGAGAAGATCATAGATAGACTACCGGCTATTAAATAAATCGGTATAATTAGGAAGTTTTGTGGTGCAATCGATAATGCTGCTAATAGAAGTCCATCCATACCAAGCTGATTTACAATAAAGCCTACGGAAAATCCTACTACTAAACCTTTAATAAAAATAAGTATCCAAACAAGCGGCAAACCAATTACGGATAAACCTAAAATAAATAAGAGCAATAAATATTTGGTGTGATATAAGAAACTATTTTTAAATATTTCAAGATAATCTGCTTCATGATGATCTTCCAGTTGCTTAAAAAAACGCTCTAAGTAAAAAAACAAATCTTGTTTCTGGATAAAATTCATACTATTAACGAGGATTGCTCCAAAGACAATACCGGTTAAAAATAGAATTACCATAAATAGATAAATGGTAGCATGTTCTTTTATATGATTGATGAAAAGTACTTTATTCTTATGCATTGGAATCCTCCATTCATTATACTGCTATATTAAAAACTATGAAGGATTCCAAATAAAAATACCAAATTTCTATGGAGGTCTATCAAATACTATTGAACAAACTATCTTACTGATCCGTACCTCCCTCCCCCACCCTCACGAATCGTTAATAATCCTTGACGCATATCAATAATAGATTGTGCTAACTTTTCCGGGATAACGTTCATTAGTTCCTCACGGCTTGCTTTATGAATAACATTCATTTCCGTACCAAACTCTTGCAAGAGTTTCGCATATGTTTTTTTGCCTAAACCAGGCAAATAATCTAAAGGGACTTGATACGTGTATGGAGGTCTAGAAACTTTCTGTCCATTTACATCACATAATTCCCTAATCCGGTCACTAACACCTTTGATAATTTTCTTGGAATGACAGAGAGGACAACTCTCCACATCTGTTGAAACACGGTTATAGCAGTTACCGCAAACCGTCGTATAGTATTTACCTAACTTTGGATTCAGTCCATAATTCTTGATAATTCGTCGGCCATTCTGTTTCCTTAACGCCCATAATAGTTCGGTAAAGGACGGAGTTTTCATGTTAATAAGCTGATACTCACGAGCAATTTTTCCTAAGGAATGGGCATCCGAATTTGTAAGATACGTATAATGATGTAATTCTTTAATTTGATCAGCCATATGTGTATCTGAGCTTAATCCTAACTCTATTCCGTCGATTAACAAAGGGGAAAATACTTCGGTTAAAGATTGTTGAACTCCTTTTCCATATAAGCTTTTAAACGGAGTGAATACATGAGCAGGGATAAAAATCCCTGCCAGTTCTTTTACTTTTTGTTGCAGTTCTATACCGGTACCATAAAATCGTTGAGAGCTTAATGTACTATTTTTCATTTTCGTACATAACCAACGAGAAAAAAGACTTATTGTCTGTAATGTTGGAAAATAACATAACACATGAATAGGGCCGTGACAAGCTTCGTCATAAACTTCAATTTCGGATCCAAGCAAGAGGGTTACCTTCTCAAATTGGATACCGCCTTCCGTTAATTCATGTGCAAGACCAAGATCAATCAGTCCTTGAATTTCTTCTAATACCCCAGGTGACTGACAATCAATAACTCCGACGACATCGACACCTTTATTTCTACTAGCTTCTTTTAGAATGGAAGTTAATGTAAGCTTATTCGATGCCGTAATCTTTACTGGGCGGTCATACATATCACGGCCTATATGAATATGTAAATCTGCAACATAAGAATGTAACACGTTTAGCTCATCCCCAATGCATGTAAATAAAGAATCGCATAGTTTGTTTTTGAATCATGAATTCGTTCTTCTTCTACATATTGCTTCGCTTCATCCAATGTTACTTCAACAATCTCAATAAACTCATCATCATCACCCTCAGCCGGTTCATCGACACGTTCCAATTGATCGGTTATATAAATGTACATCAACTCGTTTGCAAACCCTGGAGAGGTGTAAAATGAAGTAACTAAGGAAAGCTCATTCGTTGTATAGCCAGTTTCCTCTTCTAATTCACGAATTGCGGTTGTTTCCGGGTCTTCTCCCGGTTCCAGCTTGCCAGCAGGAATCTCTAATAATGATTTCTCTAGCGGCTTCCGATATTGTTCAACCATCACTATTTTTTTATCTTTCGTAATTGGAATGATTGCCACTGCTCCTGGATGATTAATAATCTCTCGCTTCGCTTGTTTTCCATTAGGTAAAATAACATCATCTACTTGTAAATGAACTACTTTTCCCGAATAAATTTCTTGTGAGTTAATCGTTTTTTCTGCAAATTTTTTCATGCCTATCATCCTTGTTTTAATCATTTTTCACCTTTATTCTACCACAGTTCCAGTTGAAATCGTTGTTTTAACTATGACATCTATTTAAAATAGATGTAGGAGGGATTTGATTTATGAAACGGAATAAATTAGGTAAATCTGACATTTATATTTCACAACTGACTTTGGGATGCATGTCACTAGGAACAGACTTAAAAAAAGCAACATATATCATTGATTACGCCCTTGATCAAGGAATTAATCATTTAGACACAGCTGATTTATACGATTTTGGCAAAAACGAAGAAATTGTCGGTGAAGCGATTAAAGAAAAACGTGATCAGATTGTTTTAACCTCAAAAGTAGGCAATCATTTTAATCAACAGACAAAAACGTGGTTTTGGGATCCATCCAAACAACATATTCACCAAAGTGTAAAGAATAGTTTACAACGGTTACAGACAGATTATCTTGATTTTTATATGCTACATGGAGGAACGATAGAAGATCCTATTGATGAGACGATTGAAGCGTTCGAACAATTAAAGCAGGAAGGATTAATACGTGCTTATGGTATCTCTTCCATCCGGCCAAATGTCATTCGGGAATATATAAAACGTTCTTCGATTGATGGAGTCATGATGCAGTATAGCTTATTGGATCGCCGACCAGAAGAGGAACTACTTGACTTATTATATAAAAATGAAATTAGCGTTTTAGCCCGGGGTTCTTTAGTGAAAGGAATTTTAACTAGTGACGGACTTAATCAAATCGAGGCAAAAGCAAAAGGCGGCTATCTGGATTACTCCCATGATGAACTAAACACTTTACTAAAAAAACTTGCTACAATTGCACCAGCTAATGTAAGCGAGCTGGCACTGCGATATGTGCTTACCAACCCTGCTGTCACTAGCGCTGTGTTTGGTGCAAGCTCGTTAACACAAATAAAAGAAACAATCTCAGGGAAACTTGAACATAAACTATCTGATGACGTTTTTGAACAATTAAAACTGTTAACGAAAGCAAATAGTTATCAGACTCATCGATAAGTTAACCACTATTGATATAGGTAAGCTTCACTCAAGGAATGCTCTTCTCCTTGACTGTTAGCACCGCAGGAGGTATGACCTAAAGGCCTCCTGAACGAATCGGGCATTTAGGTGCCGTTTATCTCTCTTTGACTCTTTTGTATCAATTCAGGACTTGAAGTGGGAAACTTACGGCACCTTACATGCGGGATAAACTAATTAAAACGACTCCTGACGTTATGAAACGTGGAGGGAGTCGTTTTAGATGTTGGTACATTTAATGCAAATTATTTTCTGCTAACAATTGAGTAGAAGAAATAAAGTGAAACTTCCATGAGTGGGAGTTTTCTCTCATCCTCATACAAAGGATCTCAAGCTAAAAGCGCGGGCGTCCTCAAAAAAGGAAACCGCTTTTTCTTCGTGCGATGCTGCTTCAAGGAAGCTTCCTTGTCCTGTCGGCCCGAACTAACCGGACATTTGACTTGCAGTTATCCCCCACCTAGGCTTCTCCGATCCCTCTTACTCTCCGAGATGGGGGCCTTACTGCCAGTTAGATGTGGGATAAATGGATTTAAAATGCCTTCTGGACTTGATAGACGGAACATTCCATTTACAAAGTCTAGCGTCGTACTAGCAGCAAAAAATATCTCCTGCTGTTCCTCAACATAGCTGGCTATAGGATAATTGGATATTTGTTTATATGTGGGATGAATTCGGCTTGTAAATCGAATTGTTGGCAATCCATTTACCCCACACCCACATCCTTCTGTATCGTACCATAATAATAAATAAGGAGATGTTTCAGGCTTTATTTTTATCAGTTCCTCACTTGCTTTTTCAGAAATAATAAGCTCCACTACTTGTAGCCCTCCCCTATTATTTTTTGGAAAATTGGTTTCGTAACAGACGTTCACATAATCCAGGTAATAATTGATAAATTCTACTGCCAATATCCATCCATAATGGTAAGTTAATTTCCCGTTTTCGTACAAATAAACAAGCAGCTACTTTTTTGGCTACGTCATCAGGATTCAGTATATAGCGTGCTACATTTTGCTCATACTTTCCTTCTGGATCTGCTGTACGGAAAAAATTTGTTTTAACAGGACCTAAGTTAACAGCGGTTACGATAATATTACTTGTAGCTAATTCCATTCGCAACCCGTTTGTAAACCCCAATACTGCGTGTTTTGTTGCACCATAAATGGCAGCTTTAGGAGTAGCTACTTTTCCTGCCTGCGAAGCGATGTTAATAATATGTGCATGCTCTTGCTGGAGCAGATAAGGTAACAACTGTTTGGTTACATAGATTAATGCTTCCACATTTAATTGGAACATTTTGGATATCGCTTCTTCGCTAATATGATTAACTTCCGAAAACACACCGACTCCAGCATTATTTATTAGACCGTGAATTGGATTGTGTTCAGAAATAATCGTATGCACTACTTTTTTAGTCATTGGTTTATTGCTCAAATCTACTGGATAAAATGGGGTCAAAACAGCAAATTTTTCATGTAACGAAGTACTGATCTGCTGTAATTTTTCTGTAGATCGTGCCAACAATATAGGGATTCCGCCTTTTTTTGCAATCTGCCAAGCCAAACTTTCCCCTAGACCGCTAGATGCTCCAGTAATAATTATCTTTTTATCTGTCAATATCTGCTGCTTCATAAAAAAGTTTCCCATCTACCATGAATTTAATTACAAGTTGTTTCGATTCCAAATAATCCAGCTGTCCAATCGTTTCTGACATGGTTAAACTAATTTGCTGTTTATATTGTTTGGGAAAAAGCTCGGCGCATATTTCAAATGGCGTTCGTTTTCCCCCATGTTTAATAAGTAATTGATAAACAAAATCCGCTCGTTCCTCTTGTTTTTTTAATCGATTAAAAATCAACTGTCCAGGATTATTTACAGCTTCTCCATGAGATGACAAAATCTTTTTTATCCCTAGATCTGCACATTTTTTTAAATTCTCCCGATATTGGAGCAGTGGTTTTGGCCGATCTTTCATTGGTCTTCCTAATTCCGGCGGCTCTACAATTGGATTGGAGGAAATATGCTTTAAAACATGGTCTCCTCCGATTAACACCTGATCCTGCTCGCGGAAAAATGACAAATGACTCTGGGCATGTCCTTTTGTATCAATAACCTTCCAATCGGGATGCCCCGGTAAGGCATCTCCTTCCGTTAACATGTCGGTTAATTCCCCTTTCCCAACATATTGTAAGGTTGCTTTAAGCTGTTCCAGTGCGGGATAAAATACTTCAGGAATACTACAAGCTTTAAAATACTCCTGAAAAAAATGCAAATAGTGTTCAACATATTGCTCATCCAATGTCAACCAATTATTAACGTTTGGATGTGCCACAATCTTTTCTGCATTAGAAAACTGTTCGATTAAACCAATATGATCTGGGTGGTGATGTGTTAAAATGATCTGCTCGATGTCATTTGGGTGATAGCCAATTTCTTTTAATTGTGAGGTGAAAGCTTCCCAGGAAGCCTTTGTTTTTGCACCGGCATCGATAAGCGATAATGCCTCACCAGCTAACACATATATATGAACATCCCCTACTTCAAAAGGAGTTGGCACTGTTATTCGGCTAATTTTATCCATTACTATAATTCCTCCAACTGAATGTTCATTCATTTTCTATATATTTTACTCCGTTTGTGAACAATTGTCGATAAATTTATCCTTTATCATCGTTCATCCTTCCAACCAACGCCGTATAATATCCCCATTATTACATACCTATTTAGCATTCGGTTGTCATTGATTCACCAAATCGTCCGCTTACGAATAAACTGCTGTCAATAGAGAGACCATTGACTTTTCAATCATTTTCCAACACAATAAATGAAACAGTTTCTATATTATTTTTTATACAGAAACTGTCATTTTCCACTTATTTTCTCAGTTTTAATATCCTAATATAATGGTAAACAGAAGAAAGAAGCATCTCTCTTCTTATTTTTTACGAAGAGGTGAAAAAATGAAACCAAAAATTTACGCCCATCGTGGAGCGAGCAATTACGCACCTGAAAATACGATGCCAGCATTTCAATTGGCATATGATATGAAAACAGACGGCATTGAAACGGACGTGCAATTGACGAAAGACAATGTTCCAGTCCTTATCCATGACGAACATGTTAACCGAACAACAAATAGTATCGGCTATATCAAAGATTTTACGTATCATGAACTAAAGCAACTTGACGCTGGCAGTTGGTTTTCACCAAAGTTCAAAGGAACAACGATTCCAACGTTGGAAGAATTATTGACATGGATAAAGGGTAAGTCAATATATTTAAATATTGAACTGAAAAATAATAAAATAGACTATAAGCATATAGAAGCTATTGTTTATGAACAAATCAAAGCTTATCAGTTAATTAATCGTACGACAATTTCGACATTTAATCCAAACAGTGTTAAACGTCTGGCTGCTCATACCAATTTTAGAGAACTTGCGTTATTAACTTCAAAAAGAATCCGAAACCCAATTCAATTTGTGAAAGAACTTGGAGCTAATGCCATACATGTAAAATATAACCTGGTAAATCCAACGATGGTTACTTTAGCACAGCAACAACATGTAAAGTTGCGGATTTTCACTATCAATCGGCCAGCTCGTATTATTCGTTCCATCAAATATGGGGTTGATGGTATTTTTACGGATGTTCCAGACGTAGCATTATACTATAAGCATCTCCTGTTAGGTAAACAGCAATAGAAGGAGGAAGAACAATGGTTAAATTATTTTCACCCATTACCTTGAAAGGAATAACCTTAAAAAATCGCATCGCCATGTCACCAATGTGCATGTATTCTTGTCCTGATCAAGATGGAATGGTAGCGCCTTTTCACAAAACTCATTATATTTCACGTGCTGTTGGACAAGTGGGCTTAATTATGCTTGAAGCGACTGCTGTAGAACGAGCAGGAAGAATATCACAAGAGGACTTAGGAATTTGGGATGATAAACATATCGAGAGATTAAAACAACTCAATAAAGAAATTCAAAGCTACGGTGCTAAAACCGCCATTCAGCTTGCCCATGCTGGTAGAAAAGCAAAACTTCCTTCCACCATCTATGCTCCATCTGCTGTGAAATATGATGAACAATCCAAGCAGCCAAAAGAGATGACAGAAAACGAGATAAAAACAACCGTTACAGCATTCAAACAGGCTGCTAGTCGTGCTAGAGAGGCAAATTTTGATATAATTGAAATACACGCTGCTCACGGCTATCTCATCAATCAATTTTTATCACCTTTAACGAATTTCCGAACAGATCAGTATGGTGGTACGCGGGAAAATCGATACCGCTTCTTACATGAAATTATTACCGCGATACATACTGTGTGGAAAGGTCCTTTATTTGTTCGCTTATCCACAGATGAATATGTAAGTAACGGTAATACATTAAAAGATATTTTTTATTTTTCTAAACGGTTAAAAGCAGATGGAATTGACCTCATCGATTGTAGTTCTGGTGGAGTTGTACCAGCTAAAATAAACGTCTTCCCCGGTTATCAAGTCAAGCGCTGTGAAAAGATCAAACAAGAAGTAGAGATCCATACTGGTGCAGTTGGGTTAATTACAACCGGGAAACAAGCCGAAGAAATTTTACAAAATGATCGTGCTGATCTTGTATTTATTGGTCGTGCACTACTTAGAAATCCTTACTGGCCCAAAACTGCTGCTGACGAACTAGACTATAATTTACAATCCCCAAAGCAATATGAACGGGGATGGAAATAGCATTGGAGGAATTATTTTGGAATTAATTTTCCTTGGAACAGGAGCCGGTGTTCCTTCCAAAGAGAGAAATGTTTCGGCTTTGGCACTTTCCTTATTACAAGAACAAAACAGCATTTGGTTATTTGATTGCGGGGAAGGAACACAGCACCAAATCCTTCACAGTTCGATTAAGCCAAGAAAAGTTAATAAGATTTTTATTACACATATGCATGGCGATCATATATATGGATTACCCGGCTTTCTTAGCAGCCGTTCCTTTCAAGGAGGAACAACACCTTTAACCATCTATGGACCAAAAGAATTGAAACAGTTTGTGGAAATTAGTTTACAACTTAGTGAAACACATCTGACTTACCCCCTATCCATTGTGGAGGTAGCTGATAAAATGGAACTAAAATTAGATCATTTTACCGTTTATGTCGAATTATTGGATCATGGCATACCAAGCTTTGGTTATCGGATTATCGAAAAAGAGAAACCAGGGGAATTACTCGTTGATAAACTAAAATCACTTGGTATTAAGCCAGGTCCCATCTATCAACAAATTAAAGAAAATGAAACAGTTACCATTCCAAATAAAGGTATCATTTACCGTAAAGACGTTGTTGGTCCGCCTAAACAGGGAAAGATCATTACTATTATTGGAGACACGAGGTATTCACCACGTTTTGTTTCGCTAGCGAGAAATGCTGATGTTCTGGTTCATGAAGCAACCTTTCGTCATGACAAAGAAATGCTTGCACACCAATATTTTCATTCAACGACTTCGCAAGCGGCTAGGTTAGCGTTAGAAAGTAATTGTAAACAACTTATTTTGACGCATATTTCTTCTCGCTATCAACAAGAAGAAAATGATCAGCTTTTACAGGAAGCCACAGTGATATTTCCTAATACAAAGCTGGCCTATGATTTTTCCAAGTTTACGATACATTAACAGGAGGAGGGCTTTCATTGACAGATATTCCAACAATTGTTTCGAATCAAAGGACTTTTTTCCTAAATGGAAATACAATGGACTATACCTTTCGGAAACAACAACTGCAAAAATTAAAAAACTTGTTAAAAGATAATGAAACAGCTATTTATCAAGCTTTGAAAGCAGATCTAAACAAATCAAAACATGAGACGTTTACAACTGAATTAGGCTTTCTATTAACGGAAATTGATTATACATTAAAGCATTTACGAGGTTGGATGGAGCCGATTAAAGTATCGGCTCCAATAACGCATAAAGGATCAAAAAATTATATTATGAAAGAGCCATATGGAGTTTGTTTAATTATTGCACCGTGGAATTATCCATTGCAATTAGCACTTGCTCCTGCTATTGGTGCATTAGCTGCCGGTAACTGTGCAATTATAAAACCTTCTGAATATGCAAGGGAAACATCTGCTTTGATCACGAAATTAATTGTAGAAAATTTTGATCCTTCCTTCTTAACTGTCGTAGAGGGGGAAAAAGAGACCGTACAAAAGTTGTTAGAGCAACGTTTTGATTATATCTTTTTTACCGGAAGCACAAATACCGGTAAAATCATTATGAATGCGGCAAGTAAGCATTTAACACCAGTAACCCTTGAATTAGGTGGAAAGAGCCCGGTAATTGTAGATAAGGATGCGAATATTCCCTTAGCTGCTAAACGCATCGTTTGGGGGAAATATACTAATGCTGGTCAAACTTGTGTAGCGCCTGATTATTTATATGTGCATGAAAAAGTAAAATTTAAATTAATTAAAGCAATGAAAAAGTATATTCGTAATTTTTATGGAAGAAACCCAATAACGAATAAGAATTATACGCGTATCATTAATGAAAAACATTTTCAGCGCTTGACAAAATTTCTAGATAATGGATCGGCATTACACGGAGGAGAAACAAATCCTTTAACGCTAAAAATAGAACCAACCATTTTAGATAAAATAACATGGGAAGATCCTATTATGCAGGAGGAAATATTTGGTCCGATTCTCCCGATTTTGACATTTCGTGAAATTGATGAAGCTGTCAGTGTTATTCGAACGAAGGAAAAACCATTAGCATTATACTATTTCGGAGAGAATGGGAATACTCAGCAACAAATAATGCAATATTTATCTTTTGGTGGAGGAAGTATTAATGATACTCTTCTTCATCTAGCGAATCCTCACCTACCTTTTGGTGGTGTCGGAGCTAGTGGAATGGGAAATTATCATGGGAAATTTAGCTTTGATACATTTTCTCATAAGAAAAGTATTATGAAGCAGTCAACGAAATTTGATATCCCGTTTCGTTACCCTGGTAGTAAACTGTCTGAGGCAATTTTAAAAAAGATAATGAAATAAATCATTTTCTATCCTCATTGATAAGTAAAGCGAAGCAGGGCTCGATTAGCTCATTGAAAGGCCGCAAGATGGTTCTGCGTGTATCTTGTAAAAAAGCAAATCTTTCTTCACGTGATCTGCTATTGCACGTAAAACATTGTAGATCTATAACTCTTGTCTACCTATCATTTTACAATTTATTCATATTTTTAAAAAAGCTAAGTCGCATCTGTCACTTTATATTCGGCTTAGCTTTTATAATTTATAATCATCTAAAAAATCCTTTTGGAAGCTCGTAGTTGGGCGGTAATTATCTTTGTCCGAAACGGTGGTTTCTATGTCAATAAATGGGTTCTTACCATATTTTTCAGCTAACTGATCCATTACTTCATACAATTTTTCTTTTTCCACTTCTTTCTCATACGTAAATAAATTAAGTTGTTGTGCTGCCTGATGTTTTTGTTGGAGATCCGCTACCGTGATTCCTAGTAATCGGATCGGCTCTAAGTTCCAATGGTTTTCTAATAATTCGCTAGCTACTCGTAAAATATCTTCTTTCGTTTCGATATAAGAGCTTAGTTTTTTACTACGAGTAATCGTTTTTCGATCATGATAGCGAATCATTAATTGAACGCTTCTGCCAACCACTTTTTTTCGTTTCAACCGTTGATCTACTTTTGTCGCTAAATGTACTAGCAGTGTCTCAATTTCTTTATTGTCCTTCGTGTCATATGGTAATGTTTTAGAGTTGCCAATACTTTTAAAATCATTGACGGCATCTGGGTCAACCGGCCTCATATCGATACCGTTCGCTCTCTGTTTTAAACGCTCGCCATTTATCCCTAGAATTTGCCTTAATATATACGTATCCTTTTTAGCTAAATCACCAATTGTATAAACACCTGCAGCCTCTAATTTCGCCGCCGTTTTCTCCCCTACTCCGTACATTTTATGAATCGGCAGAGGCCATAATACAGTTGGCACCTCACGCTTTCTTAAAATGGTTAATCCTTGAGGTTTTTTCATATCAGAGGCCATTTTAGCTAAAAATTTATTTGGTGCAATCCCGATACTGCAAGGCAAATTCAAGTCATGTAAAATACGTTTTTGCAGATTGTTTGCTAGTTCAATTGGATTTAACTTTGTTGCAACATCAGTTACATCCATATACCCTTCATCAATGGAAACTGGTTGAACAAGTGGTGTAACTTCGGCAAGCATTTGGAATAAAGCTTTAGAGGCAGAACGGTAACGGTCAAAGTTTGGACGCATCACGATTAATTCCGGACATAGCTTTTTAGCCTGCCATACATTCATCGTCGTTTTAACTCCTTTTTCCCGCGCTTCATAGCTGCTTGTAACGACAATCCCTTTTCTCTCTTCAGGGTTACCGGCTATTGCTAGTGGCTTTCCTTTTAGATCTGGATTATATGCCATTTCAACTGAAGCATAAAAGCAATTCATATCGACATGAAAAATAATCCGTCCTCGTTTAGGATGTGTCATTGGTATATCTCCCTTTATCCTATCTATTGTCTACTTTATACTGTTAATCATTAAAAGGTCAACTGTTACAACCAGTCACTAAAAAGAAGTTGACAGTAAATAGTCACGCCTTTCGCTCGCCTATCCATATAATTAAATGAATCCTTCTAAAGATTACTCCTTAGAAGGATTCATTTACGTTTATTTTGCTGCTTCTTGAATGATCGCCGTAACAAGCTCTGTAACCTTTACCAAATCCTCTACTTTAATTCGTTCATTCGTTGTGTGAATTTCTTCATAGCCTACAGCTAAATTAACTGTTGGGATACCATATCCAGAAATGATATTGGCATCACTTCCACCACCACTATGAAGTAATTTACTTTCCCTGCCAATCGCTTTAGCAGCCTTTCTAGCTACTTCAACAACCTTCTCACCTGCTTCATGCTTAAAACCAGGATACATTACTTTAACCGTAACCTCAGCAGAGCCGCCAAACTCTTTTGCCGTTGTTTCAAAGGCTTCTTTCATTTTGGCTACTTGCGTCTCCATTTTTTCCGGAACAAGTGATCTTGCCTCTGCTAAAATTTCAACATGGTCTGCAACAATATTTGTCTGCTTTCCACCTTCAAAGCGACCAATATTAGCTGTTGTATCTTCATCAATTCTGCCTAATGGCATTTTGGCGATTGCTTTAGCAGCTAATGTTATGGCTGAAACCCCTTTTTCAGGTGCTACCCCTGCATGGGCTGTTTTTCCTTTGATTACTACATGGAGCTTTGCTTGTGTAGGAGCAGCTACAATAATATCCCCTACTTCCCCATTACTATCTATCGCATAACCATAGCTCGCATGAAGTAACGACGGGTCTAATGCTTTTGCCCCGACTAACCCAGATTCTTCACCAGCAGTTATAACAAACTGAATATCACCATGAGGTAAATTATTTTCATTTACTGTACGAATTGCTTCTAAAATTGCTGCCAGCCCCGCTTTATCGTCAGCACCTAATATCGTAGTTCCATCTGAGGTAATATATCCATCTTTTATAGTTGGCTTAATATTTTTCCCTGGAACAACCGTATCCATATGTGAAGTAAAGTAAATGGATTCCACATCAGATTTATTTCCAACCCAATTACAAATCAAGTTGCCAGCTTCATGACCCGTAGTTTCTTTACTATTGTCTTCTATTACTTCTAGCCCTAATTCTTGAAATTTTTGTTTTAAGGTCTCTGCAATTTTAGCTTCATATCCTGTTTCCGAATCGATTTGAACTAATTCTAAAAACTCTTTCACAAGTCTTTTCTCATTAACCATGAGTATCCTCCTTTTTAAATATTTCTAGTCACAGCGGAATGTTGCCATGTTTTTTTACTGGTTGTTCCTCCTGCTTATGGGCTAACATTTCTAAAGCATAAGCTATCGTTTTTCTCGTTTCCCTTGGATCAATAACGTCATCTACTAGTCCAAGCTGGGCCGCTTCATAAGGATTGGCAAAGCGCTCTTTATATGTAGTTATTTTTTCTTTTAGGAACTGGGCTGAATTCTTGCTTTTTTCTGCTTCCTTAGCGTATAAAATCGAGACCGCTCCTTCTGGACCCATTACTGCGATTTCTGCATTCGGCCATGAAAATACAAGATCAGCCCCAATCGATTTACTATTTAAAGCCACATAAGCTCCACCATAAGCTTTACGAAGAATGACGGTAATTTTTGCAACTGTTGCTTCCGCATAAGCGTATAACAGCTTAGCTCCATGCCGAATAATACCTTGATGCTCTTGATTTACCCCAGGCAAAAAGCCTGTAACATCCTCCAATGTCACAAGCGGAATTTGAAATGCATCACAAAAGCGTATAAATCGAGCAGCTTTATCACTGGCGTCAATATCAAGACTGCCCGCTAAATATTTCGGTTGGTTGGCTATAATGCCTACAATCCTTCCACAAATGCTGGCAAACCCAACCACAATATTTTTAGCAAAATGTGCATGAACTTCTAAAAAACTAGCCTGATCCGTAATCAAATAGATGATTTGCTTTACATCGTATGGCAACCTACAATCAAAAGGAACTACCTCTATTAAATCACTTTCTTTTGTAATATCATAATGAAACGGTATAGGTTTTGATTTTTCTTGGTGATTGGCGGGAAGATATATAAGCAAACGCCGGACTAGATCTAATGCCTCTGTTTCTGTATTTGCCAAAAAGTGAGCATTTCCACTTTTACTATTATGAATCTCTGCTCCTCCAAGAGCTTCTTTATCTATTATCTCCCCGGTAACCTTTTCTATTATTTTGGGTCCTGTAATAAACATTTGCGCCGTTTTTTTCACCATAATAACAAAATCCGTCAACACTGGTGAATATACTGCTCCACCAGCACTAGGACCTAAAATTACAGAAATTTGTGGAATCACTCCAGAAAAATGGACATTCTTCCGAAATATTTGTCCATATGCATCTAAAGCGGCAACTCCTTCTTGAATTCTAGCCCCGCCTGAATCGATTAAACTTATAAATGGAACTTTTGCCTTTGCAGCTAAATCTAATACGGATGCTATTTTTTTACCATGGATTTCTCCTAGTGTACCGCCGTGAACCGTAAAATCATGTGCCATAATATAAACCGGTTTGCCATTGATTTTCCCGTATCCAGTTACTACCCCATCACCATTTGTTGGAGCCGTACGTTTCTTCATGAATGGATTTAGTTCGATAAACGTCTCTTTATCTAAGAGATATGCCAGACGTTCTCGTGCAGTTAATTTTCCTTTGTCTCGTTGATTATTTAATTTTTCTTCTCCGCCTCCGTGTTTTACCTTTCGTCGTTTTTCATAAAGCTCACTTATTTTATCATAAATATCCATCTATATTTTCCTGCTTTCACAAAGTTCAACTAGCACACCATTTGTTGCTTTTGGGTGAATAAATGCTACCATTTTTTCTTTGGCACCATGTCGAGGCTCTTCGTCAATAAAAGGTATTCCAGCTTGGTTCAATTGAATAATTCGCTCCGAAAGACCTTCCACTTCTAGGGCAATATGATGGATTCCTTCTCCATGCTTTTCGATAAATTGATAAATAGTTGAAGTAGTAGTTGTAGGCTGTAGTAATTCTAAATAACTGTTGCCAACAGATAAAAAAGCAATTAATACTTGCTCTTTCTCCAGTATCTCCAAATGTTCAACCTGTAATCCTAGAGTTTGTATATAAAAGGGCAATGTTTCCTCCATGTTACGAACAGCAATACCAATATGTGCTACATGTTTTATGAAAGGCTCGTGCTTTACTTCCAAGTTTATTCCTCCTTTGAAAGAATAAAAAATACTCCTTATATGGTGTTCAAAAAAGAGTTGTAAAAGACACCAAGGTCAACCTAGATCGTAATATCCTTTAGAAAGGAAAATGCTTTTTTATACATGTGGTTTAGCATTGTCAATTGTTTTTCTTTTCCTGTCGTTCCGACTCTATTTGGCAATTAGGAGTCCTTTCTCTTATAATGTTGTCAAGGGTATTTGAAAGAACAAAAGCTAGAAATACAAAGGCTTAAGCTAGCCGAGAAAGCTACTTATAAAAAATATAATCAAATACAGATACATATCGTTTCCTAAACAACGGAGAAATACGGTATCTTACATGATTAGTGTATTCTTATGATAAGGAATTCATTATGTCATTTTTAATGAACTTTTATGAACATCCTCTTATATTAAAGGTATTTAGTTAATCATTGAAACAGACCAAACACTCTGTTATTTTTTGAAAATACATGGAAAGCCTTGTCCAATTTGTAGATTCACGGTAAAATAAGATGAAACTTCCGTCAGTGACTCTAAACAAAAAGAATACAGAAACTAAGAACCTAAACATCCCAATTGATCTAATGCAAATTTAATGATCAAATCGTTTTTACCTATAATCTAACTTTTCCAGGGTCTTCGGACTAAATAAATATGTAAATTGCCGTTTAATAATAATCTGTAATTGAGAAACAAAGGAGGATTAAAATGGCAAAAAAATCTAAACGCCAACGCAGAAATAAAATAATTGTTTTTATTATGATTATTGCTATGCTTTTATCAACTTTTACAGCAGCTTTAGCAATGTTTATATAACAACAAAAGTCCATCAGGAAGAAGCTTCGTAAAAACAAATAATGTCATTACAATTATCCCGCATGTAAGATGCCGTAAGACTCCCACTTCAAAACCAGAGTTGATACAAAAGGGTGTATGTGCGAGAAAACGGCACCTAAATGCCCGATTCGTTCAAGGGCCTTAGGTCATACCCTTGTGGTACTAACATTCCGTGCTCCACGGAATGAAGTTTCACTTTATTTTGAAACAATAGAATCCCCATCTTCTGTTATTACCCGACAGAAGATGGGGATTCATGGCAACACATCCTAAATTCTCATATAACTTAATTTTCAACTTGTTTTGCTTTTCTTCTAACATCACTTTCTTTATATTTTAATTTTAAAATTAAATATTCCTCTATATCATGTAGCAGTCTAAATAAATTTGCTCTTGTTTCAAATTCTGCTTTTGTACATGGTAAATCCTCTTGATCAAACGCTTCTCTTAATTTTTCTAATTTTTCCAAACGAATAATGGCTGTATTCTCTGGATGTACAGCATTTGATAATTCTTCAAAAAAAGAAGCTATTTTTTCTGAAATAGTGTACTTTTCCGGAAGTTTTGTAACAAGAGGCAGCATTCGTTGTAATAATTCAAATTGTCGTTCTCGCATCTTGAAATAATCACGATATATATGCTTATCTCGTAATAGATGGTTTTCCTTATCACGTTCTACTAAATCATTTGCTTCGTCAAGTATTTTTTGAATCCTTGTAATTTCCTTACCGTCCCAATCGATATTTTTATTTCTCACATATAATGCAATTTCATACAATACTGTTTGAAAATTCTTCTCAAGCTCTTCTTGTTTTTCTTTTAACTTTCTGTCTAAACTAGGCATATATAAATTTAATAAGAGACCTGTTCCAATACCAATAATGATAAGTAGAAATTGGTCCATTAAAAACTTAAAATCTAAGTACCCTGCCCCGTATAAGTTCAAAATAATAACAGAACTCGTAGCGATACCTTGGGTGATTTTTAATAATACGGTTACTGGTATAAAAACAACCAGCAATAAACCTAAAATGATCGGATTATAGCCGATAAAATGAAAGAAAACAATCGAAAAAATCGATGCAATAATACAAGCCAAAAACCGATTCCAAGCACTTAAAAAGGATTTTTTTCGTGAAGGCTGAATACATAAAATCGTTAAAATACCAGCAGACACAAAGTTTGTAACACCTAATAACTGCGCAAGCCAAATCGCAATCGGCGTTCCTATAGCGGTTTTAATTGTTCGATAACCTATTTTCACATATCATTCTCCTTCTAGAGCTTCTTAAAAAGAGTGATAAGATTGCTATACATCAGTGATTCATATCATATATTTTTTGCATGCTTAAAAGATATCACTGCTTCCATGGAAATTAGAAAAACTAACTGTCAGAAGTCAAGACTGCTCAGTCTAACTGAACGTTAATCATTATAATTTTAACTGCATGTCTTAACTTCCGTACAAAAATTTGACGCTTTCTTAACATATAGAGTGAAACTTCATTCAGTAGGAGTTTTCTTCCATCTCCTACTGAATGTTAGTTGAATAGCCCCTTTTGTATGAACTCAGGGATCTTGAAGTGGAAGTCTTACGGCACCTTACATGCGGGATAAAAATTAGGCTGACCTACGTTAAACCATAGAGCCAGCCCTTTTTTCCATTTCTCATTTTTTATTACATTTCTTCACAATGATCATCGAAAATTTTCTGTAGCTTTCCGATTACATCGACAGGGCTATGCCCCTCAATATCATGGCGCTCTATCATCGTTACGATCTTACCATCTTTTAAAAAGGCGAAAGAAGGAGAAGAAGGTGGATACCCTTCAAAATATTCTCTTGCCCTTTCGGTTGCCTCTTTATCCTGGCCAGCAAATACTGTAACTAAATGATCGGGACGCTTATCGTAGTGAATGGAGTTGGCTGCAGCAGGTCTCGCAATTCCACCAGCACAACCGCAAACAGAGTTTACCATTACTAATGTCGTTCCCTTACGAGAAAGCGCCTCATCAACAGCTTCTGGTGTTGTAAGTTCCTCATAGCCGGCTTCACGTATGTCTTCACGTGCTGCATTAACAACATCATTCATAAATATGTTAAAATCCATTAAAAATCAAACCCCTTATATAAATATATAGTTCTTCTGCTTGTTGATAGAATAACAGGAATAGATCAACATTTCAATTAAATAAATCTCTAGCATTTCCCTTAATAAATATGAACTGTCTCTTCGTTCATACTTTCTAATAGTTCCTTAACTCGTGCCATAAATTGCCCACATATTAAACCGTCTAAAACTCGATGATCTAAAGACAGGCACAAATTAACCATATCTCTTGCAGCAAACATATCATTTATAATTACAGGGCGCTTAACAATTGACTCAACTTGCAAAATGGCAGCCTGGGGGTGATTAATTACTCCCATTGAATGAATGGAACCAAATGAACCTGTATTATTTACCGTAAATGTTCCTTCTTTCATATCGTCAGCTGTTAATTTCCCAGTACGTGTTTTGACAGCAAGCTCGTGAATCGCTTTAGCAATACCTTTAATGCTTTTATCATCTGCATGACGAATAACGGGAACAAATAACTCCTGTTCTTTTGCTATTGCGATCGATACATTGATGTCTTTTCGTTGAATAATTTTGTCCTCTCTCCATGTGCTATTCAATTGTGGGAATTCTTTTAGCGCTTGTGCTACTGCTTTGACAAAAAAGGCGAAAAATGTTATTCCATAACCTTCTTTTTGCTTAAAAGAATTCTTTATATTATTTCGTAACCTGACCAAATCTGTAACATCTACTTCTACTGTCATCCAAGCATGTGGTATTTCCTGTTTTGAACGAACCATATTTTGTGCTATTGCTTTACGGACTCCTGTTACAGGGATTTCCACGTCGCCAGAATAAGCAGTTGGCTGCTGTCTTGTAGTTGGTTCACTTATAGTCGAATTTGCTTTCGACGTCGCTGATACAGACACACTTTTACTAGTTGACTGATTTTCCCCTTTAGCGATAAGTTTTTCAAGATCTTTTCTCGTAATTCTTCCTGCTTTACCAGTTCCAGTAACATGTTCTAAGTCAATATGATGCTCTTGTGCCATTTTCAAAACAGCTGGTGAATACCGTTTTTTCATTGATTTGTCTTTTTCTAGCATTGAATCGTTTTGGTCTTTTATTTCTCCTACTTCAGCTTGTGAAGTTTCAAGAGGTGTTTGTTGCTTACTTGTTTCCGTTTCGATATAACACATCAGCTCGCCAACAGCAATGGTCTCCCCTTCTTGAGCCACTATTTCTTTAATAGTTCCAGTATACGAAGAGGGTACTTCGGCATTCACTTTATCGGTCATCACTTCGGCAATCGGATCATATTTATTAATTTTATCCCCTGCTTTTACAAGCCAAGAAGTAATCGTCCCTTCTGTTACACTTTCCCCTAATTGTGGCATATTGATTTTTTCTACTACCATGTTTTTCCCTCCTCATAAGTTAAAATTCAGCAAGTTCTCGCATTGCTTTTTCAACTTTATCTGGATTAATCATAAAGAATTTTTCCATTGTCGGTGCATATGGCATGGAAGGAATATCAGGACCTGCCAGACGTTGAATAGGGGCATCTAAATCAAATAAACAATGCTCGGCTATAATCGCTGCTACTTCTCCAATGATACTTCCTTCTTTATTATCTTCTGTTATTAATAAAATCTTTCCAGTCTTTTTAGCTGCTTCAATAATTGCTTCTTTATCTAATGGATAAACCGTTCTTAAGTCTAAAATATGAGCTTCAATACCTTCTTCAGCAAGTTTTTCAGCGGCTTGTAAGGCAAAATGTACACACAATCCATACGTTATGACCGTAATATCCGTACCTTCCCGTTTTACATCTGCTTTACCAATTGGTAGAACATAATCTTCTTCTGGAACTTCCCCTTTTAGTAAACGGTACGCACGTTTATGTTCAAAGAATAAGACAGGATCATTATCACGAATTGCCGCTTTTAATAAACCTTTCACATCATACGGCGTAGATGGCATCACGATTTTTAAGCCAGGTTGATTGGCAAAAACTGCTTCTACCGATTGCGAATGATAAAGCGCTCCATGTACACCACCACCATACGGGGCACGAATTGTCATCGGCACGTTCCAATCGTTATTTGAGCGATATCGTATTTTAGCAGCTTCAGAAATGATCTGGTTTACTGCTGGCATAATAAAATCGGCAAATTGTATTTCCGCTACGGGCCGCAATCCATACATTGCTGCACCAATACCAACCCCAACAATGGCTGATTCAGCTAATGGGGTGTCCAACACACGAGCCTCGCCAAACGTTTCATGTAAACCATCGGTAGCTCGAAATACACCGCCTTTTTTCCCAACATCTTCTCCTAAAATAAACACATTTTCATCTCGTTGCATTTCTTCTTTTAAAGCAGTTGTGATCGCTTGTATATAGGACATAACTGGCATGATTCTTTTCCCTCCCTACTCTTCATATACATGCTTTAACGCATCCTCTGGTTGTGCATAAGGAGCATTTTCAGCGTAATCTGTCGCTTCATTAACTTCTTGACTAATTTCATCATTGAGTTGCTTTTCGATGGTTTCTGTCAGTATGCCTGCATCTTTTAAGTATTTATTAAAGGTAATAACAGAATCATTTTTACGTGCTTCATCGACCTCATCGCTTTTCCGATAAAGTCGATCATCATCATCACTGGAGTGAGCCGTTAATCGATACGTTATTGCTTCTATCAATGTTGGGCCATCTCCATTTAATGCTCGCTCTCGCGCTTCCTTTACAGCTTTATATACAGCTAATGGGTCATTTCCGTCCACCGTTATACCGGGCATACCATAAGACTGAGCACGGTCAGCGACGGTTTTACTGGCAATTTGTTTTTCAATGGGAACAGAAATAGCATATTTATTATTCTCAACCATTGTAATTACCGGCAATTTATGCACACCTGCAAAATTCAACCCTTCATGAAAGTCTCCTTGATTGGAGGATCCTTCACCTAAGGTAACAAAGGAAACAATAGGATCATTTTTCATTTTAGCAGCTAGTGCTACACCTACTGCATGGGGTAATTGTGTAGTAACCGGGGATGACCCAGTTAAAATTCGGTTTTTCTTTTGCCCAAAATGACCAGGCATCTGTCTTCCGCCGGAATTAGGGTCTTCAGCTTTGGCAAACCCTGATAGCATTAACTCTGTTGACGTCATGCCAAATGCTAACACAACGCCCATATCTCGATAGTAAGGAGCTACATAATCCTTTTTTCGATCAAGAGCAAAAGCAGCTCCAACTTGTGCTGCTTCTTGTCCTTGACAAGAAATAACAAACGGTATTTTCCCCGCTCGATTTAGTAACCACATTCTTTCGTCGATTTTTCTTGCCAATAGCATGATTCGATATATTTCTAATACTTGCTCATCTGTAAGTCCTAAATCATGATGGCGTTTTGTTGTCATTCATGTTCCCTCCTTAAATAAATAAAGTGAAACTTCATTCAGTAATGGTTTTCTACTTGAAGCTTTGCAGGGGTCATCAAAAAACCAGGTGTAGTGCTGCCATAACTTCTCTGCCCTATCGACCCGAACATTTAGACCGCTATCTCCATGTCAGACTTCTTCGTATTTTTTACACTATAGGATAGTATAAAACTTTCGGCTTTATCGTATAAGAAAAACGATTTTCGCCAAAGTGATAAACCAAGTTTTTCTAATAATTCGTGAAGTGGTCACGGCACCTTACATTCGGGATATAATTAACCGTGGATTTGCTTTCCATCAACAGCAAGCGCTGCTTCTCCAACTATCTCAGCAAGCGTCGGATGCGGATGAATCGTATGGGCAATCTCCCAAGGCGTAGCATCTAATACTTTGGCTAAAACCGCTTCTGAAATCATATCCGTTACATGTGGACCTACCATATGAACCCCTAATAAGTCATCGGTTGCTTTATCAGCAATAATCTTTACAAATCCATCTGCTTCTCCATAGACAAGCGCTTTTCCAACAGCTTGAAACGGAAATTTACCAACTTTTAACGAATATCCTTGCTCTTTTGCCTGCTTCTCGGTTAATCCAACTCGTGCTACCTCTGGATTGGAATAGATACAAGCTGGAACATGGTCATAATTAATTGTCATCGGGTCTTGATCGGCCATATGTTCTACAGCAACAATTCCTTCATGTGAAGCCACATGTGCTAATTGCATACCACCGATTACATCACCAATGGCGTATATATGTGATTCCTTCGTTTGATAATATTGGTTAGTCTGAATTACCCCGTTTTCCACGATGATATCCGTATTTTCCAGCCCAATATTAGTTGTGTTTGCTTTTCGTCCGACCGAAAGCAGCATTTTCTCTGCTTGAAACTCCTGCTTATCACCATTTACCTCTGCTTGTACAGTTACACTTTCGCCATCTACCTGTACCGTATCTGAAAGCACCTGTGCCTGTTTCACAAAATTAATTCCCTTCTTTTTGAGTAACCTCTCGACCTCTTTTGCAACTGCATGATCCTCAGTAGGTAAAATCTGTTCTGCATATTCGATAACAGTTACATCGACTTCAAAATCAGCTAGCATGGAGGCCCATTCAATCCCGATGACACCTCCCCCAACAATAATGATTGATTTTGGCAGTTCTGTTAATTGCAGCGCGTCATCTGACGTAATGATTCTATTATGATCCATTTTTAAACCTGGTAATGTATTAGGCGTAGAACCAGTCGCAATTAACACATTTTTAGGAATAAGCATCGTATTTTCTTCACCATTTGCATATTCTACAGAAATCGTACCTGGTATAGGAGAAAAGATACTTGGCCCTAATATTCGCCCAAATCCTTTAAAAACGTCAATTTTCCCTTTATTCATTAAAGAATGGACACCTTGATAAAGCTTATCAACCACTTGTTGTTTTCTAGCTTGTGCTTGCGAAAAGTTTAATGATACAGCTTCTATATCAATACCGTATGTATGCGCAGATTTTGCCTGTCTATATACTTCAGCACTACGCAATAATGCTTTAGATGGAATGCAACCGCGATGTAAACAAGTACCACCTAACTTTTCTTTTTCTACAACAGCTACTTTCATTCCTAACTGCGATGCTCGGATTGCAGCAACATAGCCGCCCGTTCCACCACCAAGTATGACTAAATCATAATCCTCTGCCAATTTCTTCACTCCTTTACCTCATTTTTACTATGATAAACTTTTGGTGTTTCTTCCCCACGTAAAACACGAAGTACGCCCTCGTTTAATGCTTGTAATTCATCTTCACCAGGATAAACAATAGTGTCAGCTATCCAATCAACACGACTAATAATTAAATCGGTAAATGATTTTCCATAAGCAAGTCCTCCGGTTAACACAATGGCATCTATTTCACCTTTAAGTACGGCACTCATTGCTCCGATGTCTTTGGCAACTTGATACGCCATTGCTTCATAAACTTGCTTTGCGAATGTATCCCCACTTGCTATACGTCTTTCTACTTCCATTAAATCATTTGTTTGTAGATAGCCCATTAGCCCGCCATTACCTACAATTTTGTTCATCACTTCTTCTGCATAATACTGTCCCGAAAAGCAGAGTGAAACGAGATCACCAACTGGAACAGTACCTGCTCGTTCAGGAGAAAACGGCCCTTCTCCATGCAACCCATTATTCACATCAATCACTTTGCCCCGACAATGGGCACCGATTGTAATCCCCCCACCCATATGAGTGACTATAAAATTCATCTCTTCATAGCTTCCATTTAATCTGCCAGCTACCTTCCTGGCTACTGCCTTCTGATTAAGTGCATGAAATATACTTTTTCTAGGTATTTCCGGTATGCCGGAGAAACGGGCAACGGTAGCCAGCTCATCGACAACGACTGGGTCGACAATATAGGCAGAAATATTTAGCCCTTTTGCGATTTCATGAGCAAGAATCCCCCCTAAATTAGAGGCGTGATTGCCATTATAACCTGCTTTCAAATCTATTAGCATACGTTCGTTTACTTCATAAGTTCCACCTTGTATCGGCCGTATTAATCCACCGCGAGCACAAACAGCGTCTAGTTTTGAAATATTAATTCCTTCATGATGTAATTGATCAAGGATGACTTGCTTTCTAAACGCCTTCTGATCATTGACGGTTGAAAACTGTTTTAATTCCTCCGCTTTATGGCGAATAATTTTTTCAAAAATACATATTTCATTATCAAAAACCCCAATTTTTGTAGATGTTGACCCAGGATTTATAATCAAGTTCCTAAAGTTCACCCGCAATAAACATCCCCCCGTTTCGCAGCAGAAAAAAGGGTTGGTTAATTAGACGTTACTCCCTTTCTCCTGCTTTGGTAATAAAGTTATGAAGAATTTGTCTGGGAATTTAATCCGTTCTACATAGTGATAATTTTTAAAAAGTAGCTTCATCCGGCTTGCGCACAAGGCTATAGCAAACTTCGATTTCCTCAACATCAGTTCTTCCTGTCGCCAAATTTCTCTCAGACATGAAAAATCTGCTTATTATTTTGTGAATTTTATAAGAGAAACGTCTCCTAAAATTCCCGAATTCATTTGGGGAAACGGACTGAGAAGCTGCTTGAATAAACATCGCGATTTTTCAAGGACGTCTACTTAAAATATGACGACCATTTAATAAAAACTGACTTTTTGAACGATATTCTGATTTAATTCTTTCTTCTACCATCCGATCCGCCGCAAGATATGTAGGAATATCATCACGTTTAGAAATAGCAAAGATCTTTTGTAAGCTATCATAGATCGTTTCTACTTTTTTCAAAGCCCGCTTATGGTTATATCCATTTAACTCATCAGCAACATTAATCACTCCACCGGAATTAATAACATAATCAGGTGCATAAACAATTCCCTGTTCGTGAAGCATATCCCCATGTTTGGTTTCTTTCAATTGATTATTAGCTGATCCAGCAATAACTTTTGCTTTTAATTTAGATATTGTTTCATCATTTATGGTAGCCCCTAAAGCACACGGAGCATAAATATCACATGCAACATCATAAATTTCATCAGGATCAACGGCTTTTGCGCCAAATGCCTCTACTGCACGTTCTACAGCTTCCTGATTAATATCTGTTACAATTAATTGCGCTCCTTCTCTATGAAGATGTTCACACAATGCATAAGCAACATTGCCGATTCCTTGAATAGCAATTACTCTACCCTCTAGTGAATCATCCCCAAACGCTTCTTTCACTGCCGCTTTCATTCCTTTATAAACACCATAGCCTGTCACAGGTGATGGGTTACCTGAAGAACCTGACTCTGGAGAAATACCAGTAACAAAATCCGTCTCCATATGTATTAGATCCATATCATGTACCGTTGTCCCAACATCTTCAGCTGTAATATAGCGTCCGTTTAACCCTTGAATATACCTACCAAAAGCTCGGAACATTTCTGGATTTTTATCCGTTTTTGGATCACCAATAATAACCGCTTTTCCCCCGCCTAAATTTAACCCAGCAGCTGCATTTTTATAAGTCATTCCTCTAGCAAGCCTCAATGCGTCTTCAAGCGCCGCTTCCTCAGAATCATATGTCCACATCCTCGTTCCGCCTAATGCAGGGCCTAAAGTTGTGTCATGAATGACAATAATTGCTTTTAATCCAGAGTTCTTATCCTGACAAAAAACAACTTGCTCATAATCATATTCTTCCATATAACTAAATAACTCCATTATTATCCCCCATTTTTTGTTGTCATGATGGCCAAAGAGAGCGAATAAAGTTTACTTTCAGCAGAATCTGCCCGTGATGTTAAAATAATCGGTGCTTTTGCACCGCAAATAATGGCAGCTACCTTTGCCTTTGCGTAATAAACAAATGATTTATACAATACATTTCCTGCTTCGATGGAAGAAGCAAGGAGTATGTCTGCCTGTCCAGCCACAGCTGAAGATATCTGCTTTTGTTTGGCAGCTTTTACAGATACAGCATTATCAAATGCTAACGGACCGTCTACCAAACAACCTTGGATTTGTCCTCTCCGCTGCATTTGTGTTAATAAAGCGGCATCAACTGTAGACGGAATATCCGGGTTAACCATTTCTACAGGAGTAACGGCAGCAACTCTAGGTAGTTCCAAACCTATACTATGAGCTACGTTAACAGCATTGTTTATAATTGCAACTTTTTGCTTTATATCAGGGTTAATATTCATGGCTGCATCAGTTAAAAACACAAGTTTATTTTGATTTGGCACTTCAAATAAAGCTACATGAGATAAAATCTTTCCTGAGCGCAAACCATAGTCTTTATCGAGTACTGCTTGTAAAATATCCTTTGTAGGTATATACCCTTTCATTAAAATAGTTGCTTTATTTTCATGCACAGCTAAGACAGCTGCTCTAGCAATATCTGCTTTCGTTTCGGCATGTTGAATAATAACTCGATCTCCCCATTGATGGAAAGTAAGAGCTACTTCTTTTGCGAGTTTTTTTATGTTCGCTTCATTGCCAATTAGTAAAAAGTCGCACAGATCTTCTTCTAATCCCATTTTAACGGCTTGCAGCACGTGTTTATCTGCTGCATTTGCAACAGAAACAATTTGCTTTTGTCCTTCTTTTGCT
Source organism: Virgibacillus proomii (assembly GCF_900162615.1). Lineage (NCBI taxonomy): Bacteria > Bacillati > Bacillota > Bacilli > Caryophanales > Bacillaceae > Virgibacillus > Virgibacillus proomii. The sequence continues at coordinate 2,144,808 of NZ_FUFN01000010.1, forward strand.
TTTTCTTTTAATTCTGCTAAACGCTTCATTTTGCCCTCCTTGATACCTCCACTACTTACTCAAGCAAATAGTATGCCAAAACACCATTATTGAAAGCGCTTCATTTCAGCCATGATAATTTGCAACATTTTGCATTACCTTGCAAATCATTGCCTGCTACCTTTTGCGAGCTGATATTTTTCTAATTTATAATATAAATTTCGTATGGAAATTTGCAATTGCTTTGCCGTTTTCGTCTTATTAAAATTGTTTTGCTCATACACCTTCTTTATATAGTTCTTTTCATATTTCTCTACTGCTGATTGCAAAGGTTCTGTAGTAGTTAAAACAACTGTTTCACCATCTTGATGAGAATGATTTAATGTAAGATCAGGAAGATGTTTTCGTTCAATTGTTTTTTCATGCACCCCCATATAAATCATTGCCCGGCCGATTACATTTTCCAATTCTCGAATATTTCCCGGCCAATGATATTCTTTTAATGCAGTTAAGGCTTCTTTCGAAATAAATTGTACGTCTCTTCCATAATCTTGATTAATCTTCAAAATAATGTGGTTTGCCAATAAAGGCAAATCGGATAGTCGTTCTTTAAGTGATGGTACATAAATCGGCAAGCGACTTAATCGATAATATAAATCTTCACGAAATGTCTTTTTCATAATTGCTTTTTCTAAGTTTACATTGGTTGCAGCAATAATACGAACATTTATAGCAACTGGATTGGTTCCACCAACTCGTACAATTTCATCTTCCTGCAGAACACGAAGTAGTTTCGCTTGCATATTTAAAGATAATTCTCCAATCTCATCTAAAAAGATACTTCCATTATTCGCTTCTTCAAACAAGCCTTTCTTTCCTCCCCGCCTTGCTCCTGAAAAAGCCCCGTCTTCATAGCCAAACAGTTCACTTTCCAAAATAGATTCAGCTATAGCAGCACAATTAACTCGAATAAACTTATGATGCTTACGATCACTTTCATGATGAATGGCATGGGCAAATAACTCTTTTCCAGTTCCAGAGTGACCACGAAGTAAAACTGTTGCAGGTGTTCTTGCTCCTACTTTAGCCTGTTCCAATGCTATTTTCATTTCAGGGGATTTTCCTATAATATCATCAAATGTATATTTAGCTTCTAAATTGCGAATAATTTGTCTGGCGCGTTTTAATTCACTTGTTAATGCTTGAACTTCTGATATGTCATGAATTACCCCAACACTGCCCTTTAATTTTCCATCAACGATCATTGGGGCGACATTGACATAGACTTCTTTCTTAGCAGGTCCAACCTTTAGCGTTGCTCCTCTTACTGCTCTTCTCGTTTGTAGAACTCGCATATGTATACTTTCGCCTTCTGAGATGTCGGTTGTCGCGGGCTTGTCAATGACATCTTCCTCTGTTAAACCGGTAATTCGAGTATAAGCTGGATTAATCATCATTCCAAGTCCTTGCTCATCTACAACACTGATTGCTTCATCTGAGGAATAAATAATTGCTTCTAACATCGTTTTAATTTCTTTTAAATCCGTGTTTTCTTCCGCCAATTTAACAACTTCGGTAATATCTTTAAATACTGCAAAGGCACCTAATAAAAGGTTATCAGCATTTATAATCGGAATCCTTGTAGTAATAATCTGCTTGTCATTTTCTAAGGTGAGCTTTTGATTTACCTCTCGTCTACGATTTCGTAATATTTCTGGTAAATGAGTATTAGTAATAATTGTCTCAATTGATTTTCCTTCACACTCATGTTTTTTTAATTCCATAATTTCTTCCGCACTTTTATTAATAAACGTAATGATTCCTTGATTATTTACGACAATCATTCCATCGCGAATATTATTTAAAATCAGTGCTTGATTACGCATCTGCAGCTCAACTTTCTCCAATAGCTCTTGTTTTTCATCAAACAGCTCTGAAATAATGTAAGCCACAGTTCCTGGTATGACAACAGTCTTACGGCTTCTATGCTCCAATATAGCTTGAAATACTTGTTCGTCACCAGTAGCTTCAATTACAATATCAATATTTTTATCAATCCACGATTCCCATTGATTATCTATAGGGATGTTTTGCTTTTTCGCAAGCTTTAACCCGGGCGCATTACGATTTATATCTATCATCGCCACGATTTCCAGTATGTTCGTAGCATTTAAAATATTTAATAAAGCACTTCCCCCTTTTCCGGCACCAACAATGAGTACACGCTTCATTTCATCCCACCTTGCATTTTTTTGCATAGTTTTATCATACGTTAGTCTGCAAGTTAATGCAATAACCGTTTATTTGTTTTTACTGATATTTTTGCTATACTTAATAAATGAAGATCAGTTGTATTCTAACAGTTTTCATGCTCAATACTAGCCATCCATGAGAACTAAATTCCCATGAATGGAAGGAGAATAAATAATTGATTAGAATTATCGCTATTATTATATTATTTATACCTGGTGTAATCGCTGCTATTGGGATTAAGTTAATGAGAGATTCATTATTTACTTCGTTTTATCCAATCTTTTTACATAGCAGTATACAATTTACGATTGGTTTAATTTTGTTTCTTGCCGGACTGGCTTTTATTGGTGGCTTTATTGTCCATCGAGATCGCAAGCAACAAAAAACGAAACAAGGTAGACGAAACTGTTACGCAGATGGGGAATAAAATCCTCATCTTTTTATTTATCTTAACGTATTAGAAAACTTGCGTTTACCTGCATCTTACAAGGGAATGCCTAGTTGCACTTATACTTCTAACCTGAAAATTTTTACTGCGTCGAATAAGCTTCCTCGCTAAAATTTTATATTTATCTTAACGTATTAGAAAACTGGCATTTACCTGCATCTTACAAGGGAATGCCTAGTTGCACTTATACTTCTAACCTAAAAATTTTTACTACGTCGAAGAGCTTCCTCGCTAAAATTTTATATTTATCGTAACGTACAAAAAAAACTGAATTTATGATATGATGTAAAATAAAAATAAAAGCAGGAGGAATTCTCGTGAAAGTAACAAAGTTTGGGGGAAGTTCTGTTGCCAGTGCAGAGCAAATAAAAAAAGTAGCCAACATTGTAAAAGCTGACCCTCAAAGAAAATTCATTGTCGTCTCCGCACCAGGAAAAAGGTTCAAAAAAGATAAAAAGATTACGGACATGCTTATCGAACTTGGTGAAATAGGCAGAAAACACCGTCCAAAAGCAGAATATATTGAGCCTATTATGAAGCGATTTACTGAAATTGTTGAAGAATTAAAGCTAGGTGGAACGATTTTGAAAGAAATAAACCAAACGATCGAAAATGTATTACATATGGATGCAACTCCATCGGAGAAATTAGAAGCTTTAAAAGCAATCGGTGAGGATAGTTCCGCTAAAATCCTTAGCGCTTATCTTACTTCGATTGGCATACCAGCACGCTATATGAACCCGCAGGAAGTTGGAATAATTGTAAGCAATAATCCGGGAAATGCAAGAATTTTACCTGAAAGTTTTCCGAAAATTTACAACTTGCGAACCACCGAAGATATTTTAATTATTCCTGGTTTTTTTGGCTATACCAAAAAAGGACAATTAAATACCTTTTCTAGAGGTGGATCAGATATAACAGGTTCTATTATTGCTGCTGGAATTAAGGCAGATCTTTATGAAAACTATACAGATGTCGATTGCGTGTATTCTGTTAATCCAGCTTATATCGAAAAACCTAAAAAAATTACAACCTTAACTTATAAAGAAATGCGTGAATTATCATATGCGGGTTTTTCGGTTTTTCACGATGAGGCGTTGATACCGGCATTTAAAGAGGAAATCCCCGTATGTATAAAAAATACAAATAACCCAAAAGCACCCGGTACATTGATCGTCTCTGAAAAAAAACCGAGTGAAAAATGTGTTGTTGGGATTGCAAGTGATACAGGATTTTGCAGTATTTATATTAGTAAGTATTTAATGAACAGGGAAATTGGTTTTGGACGAAAGTTGTTTGCAATTTTGGAGGATGAAGGTATTTCATTTGAACATGCTCCTTCTGGTATTGATGATATGTCCGTAATCATTAGAGAAAGTAATCTACCACTGGAAAAAGAAAAGCTAGTGATGGAGCGAATCCAACATGAATTAAATCCTGACTTAATCTCCATTCATCGTAACCTAGCTATGATTATGGTGGTTGGTGAAGGTCTAGTAAGAACAATTGGAGTAGCACAAAAAGCAACAGCTGCAATCTCTAACGCGAATGTAAATATTGAAATGATCAACCAGGGTTCATCCGAAGTTTCTATGATGTTTGGGATTAAAGCAGAAGATTTGGATAGAGCGGTCAAGTCATTATATCATACCTTCTTTGATTAGTATTAACATATCCTCCCTATGTAGGAGGATATGTTTTATTTATAAATAAGATTGATTGTATAAGTACATTTTTAACATGATTTGCCCTTCCTTATCGGAAACTTCGCTAAATCCGATAAAGAAGAGCGTTTTTCAAAAAACGCCAGTATATTTATAAAAAAGATGAAACTCATACTAACGAATACAGATTTATACAATATTAGCCAAGTGCTTGTAATTTTTTCCATTCTAAAAATCTTAACTCGCTTTATGTTCTAAACGAAGATAATCTGTAATTGCAATAAATGAATCACAAAACTTATACTAACGGAAAAAGGAATTTATCGGTGTGAAATCGGAGTTTGTTGGTTTAATCGTGTAGGAGGAAAATTATCCCAACCGCCAAACCCCGTGTCATTACTGCGTTTTGTAAAGGTTAACTCGCTTTATGTTCTAAGCGGAGATGATCTGCAACCATTGCAATAAATTCTGAATTTGTCGGTTTTGCTTTTGTTATACTAATCGTGTATCCAAATAAAGCAGAAATAGAATCAATATTTCCTCTGCTCCATGCTACTTCAATAGCATGACGGATAGCACGTTCTACACGAGAAGCAGTCGTGTTATATTTTTTCGCTATATCTGGGTATAATACTTTCGTAATGGAACCTAACAATTCGATATCGTTATAAACCATTGTAATTGCTTCACGTAAGTACATATATCCTTTAATATGTGCTGGAACACCGATCTCATGAATAATATTTGTAATACTTGCCTCAAGATCTTGCTTCTTTTTCTCTTTCCGTTGTACTTTTGATACGACACCAGAATGTACAGTACCTTGCGCCTGTCTAATTTGATCTGCTAAATTATCTAAATCAAATGGTTTTAAAATAAAATAAGCAGCGCCAAGGTCAACCGCCTTTTTCATGACTTCTTCTTGTCCGAACGCTGTGAGCATAATTACATGGGGAATTTTTCCTCCTGAAGAACGAATCGTGTTTAATACAGCTAAACCATCGACATGTGGCATAATAATATCCAAAACTAAAACATCAGGTTCTACATCCTCGAGCATGGTCAAACAATCTCTTCCGTTAAACGCCGTACCAACTACTTCAATATCTTCCTGTTCTCCAAAATAATCTTCCATCAGGTGAATTAATTCACGGTTATCATCAACAAGACAAACTGAAATCTTTTCCACAAAAGTTCCTCCTTTTATGTAATACATAACTTTTCACTATTTTACATATTCTACACAAATCACAAATATCCTTTTTTTATTTAAAAAACTTTGGTTTTTTTGAATTTTACTTCTGTTTTCTCTGTTTTCCTATAAATTACGATACATTTCGATAAATGTAGACAAATTTGTCGAAAATTATTTATTGCTTATCATTATATCATATTTACTATTATCAAAAAAATGACCATAAGTCACAATAATATAAAAATAACAATAAAAACATCGAAAAAAGGACTTGAATTGGAAGAAATCCAATACAAGTCGCGTTTTTAACTTACTTTATTTGCTTGATCTTGCTCTTTATAAATATTAATCCCTGCATCCTCTAGCATCCATTCAATATGGACCCCATATCCTGAAATTGGATCATTAACAAATACATGAGTTACAGCTCCAATGATTTTGCCATTTTGAATAATAGGGCTCCCACTCATACCTTGCACAATACCCCCTGTTTTGTTTAATAATTCCTTGTCTTTAATTTGAATAACCATACCTTTTGTTGCAGGCATCTTTTGAGGAACAGTACTGACAATTTCTATATCGTATTCTTCCACTTTTTCCCCTTCGAGAACCGTTAGTATCTTTGCCGGTCCTTCTTTTACCTCATGTGATAAAGCAATTGGCATTGGCTTTCGAAAATTATCCAGATTTTGATTTAATTTACCAAATATTCCAAAGGGAGTATTTTTATTAATTGAACCAATTTTATCATGAGCAGGGGAAAATTTCGCTTGCTTCTCACCTGGGATACCATTATTGCCTTTTTCAATGGAAGTTACAGAGGAACGAACAATCGCACCATTGTTAATTTCAATGGGCTTTTTCGTATCCATATCAGAAATCACATGGCCTAGGGCCCCATATTTCCCTGAATTTGGTTCGTAAAAAGTCATTGTTCCGATCCCAGCAGCAGAATCACGAATATATAAGCCAATTTTATAATCTTTTTCATCTTGATCTAAAGTGGGCTTTAATTCAGTGGAGATGGTCTTTTTACCACGCTTTATTTTCACATCTAAAGCATGATTTGTTTCTCCAGCTTGTTCAATAAATGGCCTTACATCATTCATCGTTTTAATTTTATTGCCATTGATTTCTAAAATAACATCTCCTACTTTTATATCTGCTTTTTCACCAGGAGAAGCTTCACCAGCTTTTCCATTGACTAAATGATGGCCAACGACTAATACCCCTTTTGTTTGTAACTGAACCCCAATTGATTGTCCACCAGGAATTACTTTAAGATCATCTCTCACTTCTGCAGTAGCTTGCTTTATAGGCAAGCCAGCCAATTCATAAAACGACGGTAGATTGTCCGATGAATCTGTACTGGATAAGGATTTATTTAAAGAACCAGCACTGACAGCCGTTATTTCATTGGTCAATGGAGATAAGGAATTTTTTGTTTGGAAACTTTGTGGAGCAAAAAAAGGAAATGCGAATAAGGCAATTATTACCAAAAAGGCTATGCCAAATTGTATTTTTTTATTTTTCTTGCCGTTCAATTCATTCACTCTCCTCTTTTCTAAACCCATCCACTTTTGTTTTTCTGTACTTTTAATTTGAGCTAATCGATATCGTTTTAAACTGGTGAAACTTAAGCAGTCCTGCATAACATTACCTTCCTTAATGGAGAAGCATGAACGTATAGTCCGCGGTATGAAAGAGGTGTCTTATATGTATGCTAATTATACTAAGGGAAACTGTTTATTCATCAGTTATACTAATAGCTTCAAGATTTTTAATAATTCCACTAAAATGTTTTTAACATGTTAGAAAAACTTGGCTTGTTGCCAAGTCTTCATGGTGAAAGTTATCGTTTTTCTTATACGTTAAACCATATAAAGTTTTATACTTTCCTATAGCGTAAAAAAAGCCAGATAACTTATTTTCTGGCTTTTTGCGTTATATTATTCTTCTTTTGTTTTAAATTAGCAGCCATCTCCAACATTTCCCGAGCATGATCCAAAGCAGTTTCCGTAAGCTTAGTTCCTGTAACCATGCGAGCTAGTTCATTAATTTGCGACTCTGGCTTTAATTCAATTACATGTGTTGTTGTACGCTCATCACTAGTTTGTTTTTCAATTAGTTTATGGGTATCAGCCATGGCAGCCACTTGAGGAAGATGAGTTATGCATAAAACCTGTGATTCTTGAGAGATTAAGTATATCTTTTCAGCAATTGCTTGGGCAACTCTGCCGCTAACACCTGTGTCCACTTCATCGAAAATTACACTGGTCACACCTTGATGTTTTGCAAATATTTTTTTTAAAGCCAGCATGATTCTCGAAAGTTCTCCCCCAGAAGCAACTTTAGCCAACTGCTTTAAAGGCTCTCCTGGATTGGTGGAAATTAAAAAGCTAACTTGGTCAATTCCATTTTTATGAAGTTCTACCTCGTCCCTCTCTTGAAGCGTTGATGACTGAAATTGTACGGAAAAGGTTGCTTTTTCCAAATAAAGATCTTTTAATTCATCATGTATATCTTCGACCAATGATTTCGCTGCGGCTTGACGAATATCATGTAATTCCTTTGCTTCTAAATAAGCATCTTTTGTTTTTCCTTCAATTTGTTCTTGTAATTTTAATAAGTGTGAATCCTTATTATTAATTTCTTCGATTTCTTCTTCAATTTTTGCCATATATGTTAACATTTCAGTGACGGTCGAACCATACTTCTTCTTTAAACGATTTATTTCATTCAGACGAGCTTCTATTTCATTTAGACGATCTGGATTATATTGCATAGTTTCAATCATATTACCCAAGTCATACGTTAATTCCTCTAACCCAAAATAATAATCAGCAATTTCATTAGCTCTGTCGGCAATTTTCGAATCAAATTTACTGTTTTCTTGGAGAACGATTTGGGCTTGATTTACCCAGTCAAGACCCTTTTGTTCGCCATAAAGCGAATTGTAAGCTTCTTGTAAAGCAGAATAAATTCGTTCAAAATTGATAAGCGTTCCTCGTTCTTCTTCCAACTGTTCATCCTCATTCAACTGCAATTGGGCTTGCTCTAACTCGTGTAATTGAAACTGTAATAAATCTAATCGTTGTGCCGTTTCCTGTTCATTTTTACTTAGCCTTTGATAGCGGCTTTTTAAGTGAGATAACTCATCATAAAGCTTTCGGTACTCTTTTTTTGCTTTTTTTATTTTATCAGGCCAATATAAATCCAACAGTTCAATATGTTGGTCTTCATCCATCAACGATTGTGTTTCATGCTGACTATGGATATCAATAAGCGTTTTACCAAATTCACGAAGAATTCCCAAAGTAACTAATTTACTGTTCACGCGACAAATACTTTTTCCATTTGCAGTAATCGTTCGTCTCAATATAAATTGGTGATCCTGATATTCAATTCCGTATTGTCTGGAAAGCGCAAATATAGGATGTGTCTCATCATCAACGATAAATAGTCCTTCAATATCTGCTTTCTTCGCACCATGCCTTACAAACTCAACAGAACCACGACCTCCAGCAAGTAACTGAACGGCATCAATAATAATAGATTTCCCGGCGCCTGTTTCACCGGTTAATACCGTTAGCCCTTCATGAAATGTGATTGAAATCTTATCTATAATGGCAAAATCCTGAATGGATAATTCGGTTAACACGCCATTATTCCCCCCATTCTTAGATCACAGCATTTCAATAAACCGGTCTTTAATAGTCAATGTATCTGCCTCTGTTTTACAAATGATTAAACATGTATCGTCTCCACAGATCGTGCCCATGATCTCTTGCCAGTCTAATTGATCAATTAAAGCACCGACCGCCTGCGCATTACCAGGGAGGGTTTTTAGTACGATAAAATGGCTAGCATGATCAATTTTTACAAATGCGTCCATCACCAAGCGTTTTAGCTTGTCCAACGGATTAAATCGTTGATCTGCTGGTAAGCTGTATTTATAGGACCCTTTTGGAGTAGCTACTTTTATTAGATGCAGTTCTTTAATATCTCTGGAAATGGTTGCTTGTGTCACATTATAACCTAATTTTTTCAAGCGATCGACAAGCTCATCTTGCGTTTCAATTTCATTTTCTGTAATTAACTCACGAATTTTAATATGTCGTTGTATTTTACTCATAAGGTTCCTCCGTTTCTTTAATCTCCATTCTTCTTTTGCTTACGTATTAGCTCGTTATGCGCTTTATGAACGATGGATGCTATTACATTATCGCTAAACGGATTAACTGCTGCTTGCTTTTTCCATCCTAAATGAGTTAAAAATTCAATATTTCCATCTCCCCCGGTAATCGGTGAAAAGGTTAATCCTAAAACTTGGTATCCCTCTGATTCACTAAAAGCTAGAAGACGCTTAATCACTGATTGATGGATAGCAGGATCACGAACAATTCCTTTTTTACCAACCTGTTCCTTTCCCGCTTCAAATTGCGGTTTAATGAGCGCTATCACATCACTGGCCTCCATTAATAATTGCTTTAATACAGGTAAAAGCAATCGTAATGAAATAAAAGAAACATCGATGGAAGCGACATTTGGCTTACCGTATTCGAGCATATCGGGTGTAACATAGCGAAAATTAGTTCGTTCCATGACAATAACACGATCATCATTTCGTAATTTCCAGTCCAGTTGGTTATATCCTACATCAATTGCATAACAGAGCTTAGCTCCATTTTGTAAAGCACAATCCGTGAATCCGCCGGTTGATGAACCGACATCAACGATAATTTTATCCTTTACGGTTATTGCAAATTCTTTTAGTGCTTTTTCTAATTTCAACCCACCACGACCAACATAAGGAAATGGTTTTCCTTTAACCGTTATAGATGTGGCTTCTTCGATTTGCATACCGGGTTTATCTAATCTTTCCTGATCAGAAAAAACAAGGCCAGCCATAATTAAACGCTTAGCCTTTTCTCTCGTCTCAGCAAGTTTTTTTTCCACTAATAATACATCTAATCTTTTTTTACTCATAACGGATTCCTTTATTACTTATTTTTTGGCAATACTTTTATTTTTAATCTATTTTCAATAAGGGATATTACTTTTCCAGCAAAGAAGATTATTTTTGTTGAAGAATTGATGGCAAAATATTTACCTAGTGCTTTACCACCAACTGTAATTGCTGCAACAATACTTGTCAATAAAACTGAAATTGTAATTTGTAACGTGGATCCTTCTCCATGACCTAAAAGATTGGCTATTTGTAATACAACGATAGCAGAAGCTGTTCCACTAACAATTCCCGATATATCACCAATTACATCATTACAAAAGCTGGCAAACCTATCGGCATTTCGAATAATGATGACCGCCTCTTTTGCTCCAGTTACTTTTTCTGCAGCCATAGCATGGAATGGTGCTTCATCTGCTGCTGTCGAAGCAATACCAAGCATATCAAAGGCGACACCTATTAATACAATAACAAATACAATAATAAGTCCGATTGACCAAACGACTTCGCTCATAATGGAAGAAGAAACAACTGAAAAAATAGCCGCTAACACAAATGTGATAACGGCAATAGTTAAACTAAATTTGATCGATCGTTTGACTTGTGGTTTCATTTCATACCTCATTACATGTAAATTATCGTTATCCTATGTAGGGAGAAATGGTCATTTAAAAGGTAAAAACTGTGGCTTAGGTCCAGTAGGTTTTCCCAGACCGCTACCCCATGTTGCCACGCAGGCGGTTTCCCTTTAAAGCGATCTTAGCTTTGTCACCAAGAGCTAGACTGGATTACCACTTAGTCCACACTATAATCCCTTTTAAATGTCGTACGAACAGTCTAGGAGATTTCCTCAACAGTCCTTAACCGTCCCCTAGCCTCTTTTGCAGTGCTGATTTCATAGAGATGAAAGTAACAAATCAGTGGCCATCTAATTTATTACTTAGACTCTAATCCCCTCAGTCACCACTCAAGGCAGGCTACGCTGCATATCAGGTGTCCCTTACCGTCTACTGCAGGTTCATACCCCATTCCATAGTAAAACCTAGGCTTAGCTTTTACTACAGAGATGGGCCTCCGCGGTAATCGGGTCAACGCCCACATGCCTTTGTGGATCGCCCAAAAACCTTAACTCCCAGCACAGACCCAAAGCTGGGCGCTCCAAGCCTGCACAAGGAACTTCATCGATGTGCCCTTTGGCGAATTTTTAGGCTCGCCTTCAGGTACGGAGGACTGACTAGAATACTGCACCATTTCTCAGTTACATTTATTATAACATATTTTTGGTTGAAATTCTATTTGAACTCTTACAATTAACAGTCTGTTTTTACACGATTTATAACTATATTTAAACAACTTATCAAAAAGCTAAAGCGAATATAAACGATGCTAAAGCAGCCACAATAAAAATTATCTATAGTGCTTGTTCAAAGTCTAAGGCATCTTAGCATCGGCAAGCGAAATAAAGTTGGGTTTATTGTCATTAAATAAATCAACTAAAAAACTCGATGATAACATTTTTGCTGAACGCTTTATCCATCTTCTTCAATGATCACGTTGACTAAAAAACAGCGTTAAGTCCATTAATAAAGAACCCGCTATATCTGCTCGTTCTAATGCTTCTTTTGCCTTCGTTACATACCATTCTTTTTTCTCTACAGCACCATCTAAGCCAAGCAACTTAGGATATGTACTCTTTAAATTAACCTCATCACTGCCAACCCGCTTACCTAATTTTTCTTCATCACCTGTTATATCTAAAATATCGTCCTGTACTTGAAAGATCAATCCTAAATAGTAAGCAAATGTTTTTAAATGAGTCATTTGTTCTTCCGTGGCCCCACCGAGATACGCACCCGCAATCACAGCAAAACGCAATAGTTCACCGGTTTTTAATGTGTGAACCTGCTCCATTTCTGTTAAGGAAATTGACTTATCTTCTGCTTGCATATCTAATATTTGTCCAGCAACCATACCTTTTGGCCCGCTCGCTTCTGCTAACAGCATAATCAGTTTTGCTTTTTGAATTGGCGACAACTTAGAGTCTTTAGCAATTAATTCAAAACTATACGTTAATAATGCATCCCCGGCTAAGATTGCGGTGGCTTCATCAAAAGCTTTATGATTAGTAGGCTGACCACGACGAAAATCATCATCATCCATTGCAGGTAAATCATCATGGATTAATGAGTATGTATGAATCATCTCCAGAGCAGCTGCTGAACTTAAGGTTATCGCTACATCCTCGCTATATGATTCAAAACTGGCCATTAATAAAATTGGTCTTAATCGTTTTCCTCCTGCTTCAACGGAATACATCATTGATTCCTTCAGATTTTGTGGAATAGTTAATGAACCAATATACTGCTCTAAAATTTCATCGATTAGTTGCTTTCGGCTTGTTAAATACTCTTTCATCGTCAGCTGCACGTCTATTCTTCCTCCTGGATCTGAAATGGATCAAGATCTCCCTGTTCATTCATTATCTTTGTCATTTTATCTTCTACTTGATTTAGTTTATCATTACAAAGCTTAGACAACTTCATGCCATCTTGATAATAAATAATGGCTTTTTCCAAGGGTACATCCCCTGTCTCCAACTTTTCCACAATTTCTTCGAGCTCTTGCATTGCTTCTTCAAATGACAATTCCTTATCCTTCTCTGCCATAATTAATTTTTCTCCTCCACTTCCTTAACATGACAAGTAATCAGTCCATCCATAACTCTTAAAGAAATAATGTCCTCTGGATGAACATGTTCGATCGATTTAATAATTTTATCTGATGGTGAATAAGCTATAGAAAAACCCCGTTTCATAATCTCTAACGGATTAAGCAAACTTAATTTATCCACTTGCTTATATAAAACCTCTCGTTTACTTGTTTGCACTTGTTTCATTGCGAAACTGTGTCTTTTTGCTAACTGCTGTAGCTGAAGTTTTGCCCTTTCTAATTGTTTACCAGGATGTTGAGTTGCTAGTCGTACGTGCACGTGCTGATAGTATTGACGTTTTTTTGTTACTTTATGGACCATTGCTTTTTGTAATTGCTCTACCCTTCTATCTAGCTCTTGTTCCTTTTGTTTTAAAAGCTGACCTGGATAACGGAAGGCGTAGGATTGTTGTAATTTGATTAACAGCTGTCGCTGCTGTTTTATTTTTTGTCGCATATCTTTTGTAAGTATTCGTTTTAGTGTGAGTATTCGGTCCTTTAATTCGCTACTAGAAGGAACTGCAAGCTCTGCCGCTCCTGTTGGTGTTGGTGCGCGTAAATCAGCAACATAATCACTGATCGTTGTGTCTGTTTCATGCCCCACAGCCGAAATAATTGGAATGTTAGAATGAAAAATGGCTTCTGCTACTATTTCTTCGTTAAAGCTCCATAGTTCTTCAATCGAGCCACCGCCTCTTGCAACAATTAACAGATCAAAATTACCCACCTTATTTGCTGTTTCTATTGCCTGTTTTATGGAATTAGCTGCTGCTTCTCCTTGAACTAATACAGGCAGTACAATCATTTCAACAATTGGATACCTGCGTTTAATGGTCGTGATAATATCACGAATCGCCGCTCCTGTTGGCGAAGTAATTATGCCTATTTTCTGCGGCAATAGAGGGATCGACTTTTTATAGGCTTGATCAAAGAAGCCTTTCTTCTGCAATTTTTCTTTCAACTGCTCATACGCAACATACAATGCCCCTATCCCGTCTGGTTCCATATGCTGAATGTATAGCTGATATTGGCCGTACACTTCAAATACACTAACTTCTCCTTTAATCAGTACATTCATTCCGTTTTCTGGAGTAAATTTTAAAAATCGGTTATTCCCCGCAAACATCACTGCTTGAATCCGTGAACGATCATCCTTAATTGTTAAATACATATGGCCTCGCGAATGATGTTTAAAATTCGATATTTCCCCACGTAACCAAACTTCCCTTAGATGAGGGTCTGTATCCATTTTCCGCTTAATGTACTTGGTTAATGCCGTCACTGTTAAATATTTATCCTTCACGGTTCTCGAGCCCTTTTGCCGCTTTGATTGTATTCTTTAATAACATTGTTATTGTCATTGGCCCTACCCCTCGTGGTACCGGAGTAAGGTATGCCGCTTTTTCTTTAACGCTTTGAAAGTCTACATCACCTGTTAACGTTCCATTATCTAAACGATTAATTCCAACGTCAATCACAGTTGCTCCTTCCTTAATATAGCTCTCGTCAATAACATGTGCTTTTCCAATTGCAACAATTAAAATATCGGCTTGTTTTGTAAGGCTTTTAAGATCTTTTGTTTTCGAATGACAAGTAGTCACCGTTGCATGATGATTTAATAATAATTGGGCTACTGGTTTACCAACAATATTACTTCTTCCGATAACCACTGCATGTTGTCCCTTGATTGGAATTGATTTCGATTGTAACATGGTGATGATTCCATATGGAGTACAAGGTAAAAATGTATCCATTCCTGTCATCATTCTTCCTATATTAATAGGGTGAAATCCATCTACATCTTTTTCCGGTATAATCGCTTCAATTACTTTTTGCTCCTCAATATGACCCGGCAATGGTAATTGAACAAGTATGCCATGTACTGTGGGATCATTATTTAATTTATGTATCTGTTGCAATAGTTCTGTTTCCGTAACTGTTGTTGACAACTCCAAAATCTCCGAATCAATTCCAGTTTCATGACAAGCTTTTTTCTTGCCATTAACATACGACTTTGAGGCAGGATGATTACCGACTAATACTACTGTAAGCTTAGGATGGATTCCTGCCGCTTTTAGCTTGGTAACTTCTTCTTTCATTGCTTCTCTAAGCTTTAGTGATAAAGCTTTACCATCTATAATTTCTGCTGTCAATGTATAGAACCCCCTCAATTATTTTAAAAACGATGTCAAAAATTCCGGAAAATAATGTCTTGAATTTCCTCATACGTTAGAATGCATCAGATTTTAGCGCTCAAGTTAACTTAATATAGTGAAAATCTTTTAAGGTCTAAGTATAAACTAGGCTATTTTCTTTGTTCCGCTTGCAGTTTTCCTAATTAATTTGTTTCTGACGGCACTTAACTAAGTTGCTACATTGCCTCGAAGTCCTACTCGGCAGGGCGTACGATAGTGTCGGCTTAGCATTTACGATGTCGAGAACTATAACGACATCGACCCTTCTTAACTCCTTTTGAACACATACTTAAACAAAATTAGATAGTACACCATTTATGAACTTTCCTGATCGATCATCACCATACTTATTTGCCAACTCAATTGCTTCATTGATGGAAACACTCGTTGGAATATCATCTACATAGTTTATTTCAAATATCGCCATACGAAGAATTGTCTTTTCAACCGAAGCGATTCGATCAATGGACCAATTTTTTAGCTTAGCTGTAAGCAATGAATCAATTTCTTCTTTATGTTGTATAACTCCATTAACCAGCATAGTTAAAAAGGCATTTTTGGTTGCTGTTTGACTTACATATTCCATATCTTCTATTGACTTGACTTCATGTATGTCAAGGGAGAATAATAATTGTAATGCCTTTTCTCTTGCTTGATGTCTATTCATTCCTTTGTAGCTCCTTTAATTTATCTCTTCCAAAATCATAACATGATTCTAATTGCAACGCTATTACCAACTTTCAATTGTCCAAAGATAAAAAACAAAGCTTTATTTTTAGAGATTCTTGTTAGTACCCGTATCTTAATCTATCCATTGGTTACCATTCCGGAATTTTCCTTATTTTACTTCATTAACTAACGGGGTTTAGAAGCCCTTATCCTACTTAAGCTTTTAACTCCAAACTCTTGAGACACGCTCTAGCTGCAACGGTGCCAGCTTTTTATAAATTAGTATAAGGATTTGTAATAGAGCTATTCCCCTTTGAGTGATGATAAATAAATTTCTTCATTGCTTATGTTCAGCTAGTCTTGGTTTTCTTTTTTAAGGACGTCGAACAATTAGTCAATCTCTAGTTTTAATTCTCCTGTTTGGACAAGCATGTTATAAAAATTCTCATCTCGTCTAATTACGAGCCTTAGCGAGAGACATTATCATTAGAAAAACTTGGCTTGTCGCCAAGTCTTTAGCGAAAGCTATCGTTTTTCTTATACGATAAAGTGAAACTTCATTCCGTGGAATGCTTTTTACACGGAATGTTAGTTGAACCAATCGGGCATTTAGTTGCCGTTTTCCCCCACTTTGACCCTTTGCACGAACCCAGGTCTTGAAGTGGGAAACTTACGGCACCTTACATGCGGGATAAAGTGAAACTTCATTCCATGGAATGCTTTTTACACGGAATGTTAGTTGAACCAATCGGGCATTTAGTTGCCGTTTTCCCCCACTTTGACCCTTTGCACGAACCCAGGTCTTGAAGTGGGAAACTTACGGCACCTTACATGCGGGATAAAGTGAAACTTCATTCCGTGGAATGCTTTTTACACGGAATGTTAGTTGAACCAATCGGGCATTTAGGTGCGTTTTTCTTTTATGTTCACAATGCATAATAGATTTTAGAATTGAGGAAAGCACGGCACCTTACATGCGGGATAAACCCTAAAATTTTATGCTTTCCTATAGTAAAATAAATACCCTTTCACAAGGAAGTTATATTCCTCATGAAAGGATCATTTTTAAACATTGTATGAAAAAGGTTAAGTGTACAATTATCTATGTGTTTCTGCCTCATCTTCCGCAGCATCCATCTGAATTCCAACCACATGAACATTAATTTCTTTAATATCTAATGCGGTCATATTTTTTAGTGTTTGTCTAATATTTGATTGAAGCAATTGAGCTACTTGCGGAATGGAAACTCCGAATTGTAAAATTACATACAAATCGATCACAATCCCATTATCAGAAAGTTCAACCTTCACCCCTTTACTATGGGTTTTTTTTCCAAATTTTTCTGCAACACCGGAAGCAAAATTACCTCGCATAGCATAAAGTCCTTCTACTTCAGAAGCTGCTATTCCAGCAATCACCTCAATGACTTCTGGTGCAATTTCTACTTTACCTAAATTATCATCACTCACATTTAATAGTGGTTGTTCACTCATATGCTCACTCACTCCTTTATGTGTAACGGACAGAATCACAAATTGTCCGTATTACATTCTATTTCTTTTCAACTTGTACTATCGGATTTTCTTCAAGAAATTTCGTATTGAAATCCCCATTTAAAAATACAGGATGCTCCATGATTAAGCGATGAAAGGGAATTGTAGTATGTACCCCTTCAATGATAAATTCATCTAATGCCCGTCTCATACGATGAACAGCCTCGTCACGGGTTTTACCGTACGTAATTAGTTTTGCTACCATGGAATCATAATAAGGAGGTATTCGATAGTCTGAATATACTGCCGAGTCAACACGAACACCAAGCCCCCCTGGTGGCAAATACATCGTAATAGTACCTGGAGATGGCATGAAATTTTTAAACGGATTTTCTGCATTAATTCTACACTCAATGGCCCAACCATCTAACGTAATATCCGATTGCTCAAATGATATTTCCTGATTATCGGCGATTTTAATTTGCTCTTTGATTAGATCAATTCCCGTAATTAATTCAGTTACAGGATGTTCAACTTGAATTCGCGTGTTCATTTCCATAAAGTAAAATTCATGTGTTGTTCGATCAAATATATATTCAATCGTTCCTGCACCTTCATAGCCCACTGCTTTCGCAGCCTTTACAGATGCTTCCCCCATTTTTCTTCTGATTTCTGGAGTTAATGCAGGTGACGGAGCTTCTTCCACTAACTTTTGTAATCGACGTTGAATGGAACAATCTCGTTCTCCAAGATGAACAACATTACCATGCTTATCAGCCAACACTTGGATTTCTACATGACGAAAATCTTCAATATATTTTTCGATATAAACCCCTGCATTACCGAAGGATGTTTCGGCTTCTTTCTGCGTTACTTCAATACCCTTAAGCAATTCTTCTTTCGTTCTCGCTACACGAATCCCTTTTCCGCCTCCACCAGCTGTCGCCTTAATAATTACGGGATAGCCAATTTCGTTGGCAATTGCTTTCGCTTCCTTTTCATTTTCAATAATACCCTTAGATCCTGGAACAATTGGCACATTGGCCTCTTCCATTGTCTGACGTGCTACATCCTTGATTCCCATCTTTTGAATGGCTTCAGGAGTTGGACCAATAAAAATAATATTACATGCACGGCAAATTTCTGCAAAGTCAGCATTTTCGGCTAAAAATCCATATCCTGGATGAACAGCATCCACTTCTGTAAGTGTGGCTACACTCATAATGTTCGTCAAATTAAGATAGCTGTCTTTACTTTGCGTCGGCCCGATGCAATAAGCTTCATCAGCCATTTGCACATGTAATGCATCTCTATCTGCTTGTGAATACACAGCAACCGTTTCTATCCCCATCTCTTTACATGCACGAATGATTCGAACTGCAATCTCCCCTCTGTTTGCAATCAACAGTTTTTTTATCACACTCTCCATCCCCTTACTTTGTACTAACCCGGAATAATGGCTGCCCATACTCGACAAGCTGACCATTTTCTACTAGTATTTCTACAATTTCACCAGAAACTTCTGCTTCAATTTCATTGAATAATTTCATCGCCTCAACAATACATACTACGGTTGATTCTTCAACTTTGCTACCTACTGTAACAAAACTTTCCTTTTCCGGGGATGGAGCCGTATAAAATGTACCGACCATAGGAGAGACAATTTCATGATCATATGCAGCTTTCGCTTCTTCTTGTGGTATAGGTTTTTCTACTTTTTCTTCAGAAAGCCTGTCCGGTTCTGATTGCTGCTCTATATTTGGCTGCGTTTGTGACTTCATATCATGACCTTTTAGTTGGGTATTTACTGATTTTTTTAATGAAATCGATGTTCCGTTTGCTTCATAAGTAAACTCTTCTATTGACGATTGGTCAATCAGCTTTATAATCTCTTGTATTTCATGCACATTTAACATGTATATAGGCACCCCTTCATCTTCAAACTTATTATTAGGTACTAATAACTCCTTTTAATATTTTACGATAAATAGTAAAGAAACTTCAAGGTATTTTCTGAAGTGAAGGAGTAACGACGTAATATCAGTTTGTTCTAATTATACCAAGCTTAACCTTAGAAAGCGAACATTTGCAGTAGTTTATAATAGATGAAAATATCAAAAAAATTATAAACATTATTGCGTGACAATTCATATTAACTCCGTTTTGAGTAAATATTCATTTTTAACTTGTTAATTACTTAACTGTTTTCTTTGTAATTTAAAAAGGCAACTTAATTAAGATTTTAAAAATTTTTCTTTATTTTATTTATGAATAAAATAGGCATTACATATTAGACAAAAATACAAATACCGACTATTGATTACTAGCATTAACCAAATTAGTAGGAACAAAAGCTTAAGCGCTCAGTTAGCTTGCGTACAAACGTCAGATCTTCTAAATCCTGTTGTAACGTCTTCATGATCAACATCCTTAAAAAACCGCGAAGTATCACTGTCTTGGTTTTTTCTTGTCCTGTCGCCCAAACGAATCGGAGGTTTAGGACCATTTTTTCATCATGTTCGCAACATCAGAAGCACATTTTAAAATGAGAAAAATGCGAAACCTTACTTCGGGATAAAGAAAACATGCCACCTGCAGTAGGGGTATGCCGACGCCTACGTCGTAAACTCGTATTTTAGTCGTCTTTCCTTTAGATCGAACCGATGTTGACTTATGGTAGAAGGAAGAGCGAAATCTGCTGTAGCTTAAACGCATAAGCCTGAGGAAGCTTTCAAGAAAAGACATCATCATGAAAATCGGATATAGGTTTCCTAGATATAAAAAAATCCGGGCTTTTCCCGGATTTTTTACGCTATTCCTTTTTATTTGCTTCGGAAGGTACGTAGGATACATTTACCTTTTTATCACCCAGTTCATCTTTTACCATTTGTATGATGGAAACTGCTTCGGATTTTGGTAAATTCTCTTTGACTTTTACTTGGACTGTTATACCTGCATCTTCTGATCGAACAAGTACGTCTTCATAATTAGCTGAAGCAACAATCGTTTCTTCCAGAATTTTTTCTTTGGAGGCTATTTCTTCCATTGCATCGATTTCTTTTAATGCCTCATCTTTCTCAGCTGCACTTGCTGAACTGGAGGCAACAATATCCGTTAGTCGCTCTTTTTCCATATTTCTTTTATCCTGTAATTCCATGCGAATCGTCGTAAATAATTCATCCTGACCTAGGTTAGAAATTTCTTCCACTTCCGCATCTTCTGCTGCTTCATTTGAATCAGTCGGTACTGCCTTTTCACTTGCTTTGTCTTGTCCATCATTCAAATAAGCTAAATCTTCACTATCTGGAGAAGTCATATAATACACACTTAACACAATCATGAGACTCAACATAGTCAATAACCAAACTGTTTGCTTTTTTAACATTTTGATTCCTCCTTTTAATTCTTTGGCATTACGGATACTCGGTGTGTTGGTACGTCCAACACTCGGGAAACGGCTTCAACTACCCATTTCTTGACAGTAGCATGGTCTGTTCCTTTTGCAACCACAAACACTCCACGTACTTCTGGTTTTTTCGTTTGAACGAGTAAGGGTACCTCCTTTTCCCCTTGTCTAACTAATACGGTTTGTGTCTCTTGGGTCTCCTCCTCTATTTCTCTTGTACCACCACTTTTATCTGTTTCTTCTGTTGTTTGTTGTCCCTTTATCAAATTTTTTTCATATACTTTTATACTCGTTGATTCCAAATTCACCATTACTTCAGCTTCTGATACACCTTTAATTTTATTTAACAATGCTTCTAAATCTTTTGTATAAATGGACTCCAGTTCTTCTAGATCGGATGTTGTACTTATTTTTGGGGAAGCTGTTTCTTCTGCTCGCTCATCAGCTTGTTCATTTGGCTGTTCAATGGCTGGTCCGGCTTGATCTTCTTTGTCTTTTTCAAACGTTGAAGAAAAAATATTACCAATAATCAAAAGCAAAATACTTACTAAAGCTAAAATAACGATATATCCCTTTTTTTTTATAAACTTACTTCCATTGTCTTTTTGAAATAACTTTGAAAATTTATCTTTCAAGATGGACCTCCCTCCCACTGTAGTATCAATTTTTTCTTATCCATCTCCCACACCTCATTAAGCACTGCCTCTATTTCTTGAAGCTTCTTATCTTCTTTTGACGTATTTGGGCTGTCTGAATAAATTACAACATCATCAACTACTCTCACTGCTCCCTCCCCATCATTATTTGATTCAGTTAAATAAACAATGACTTCATCCAAGTTCTCAAACGTGTTTTCTCCTTGATGAGTAAATCGGAATTCGATATCTTTTATTTCTGTTTGAAATCCCTCTTTGAGCGGTTCTTTTGCAATTTGTTTTAATTGGACAGCCATTTGTTCTAAAATATATGCATCTTGTGTCCCTTCTATTTCATTTTTTTGTGATTCAATTAAATTTTCCATTGATTCTACCTGCTGTGAATTTCGATCAAGCTTTGATATAGAAGCTTCTAATGCATGTTGGACATCGATTTGAAATAAGAAAAAAATCGGTTTTAATAAAATTAAAATAAGGATAAAGCCAACGACTAGCTTAATATATTTTTTAAATGAAGAAGCAGGTATTAGTAAGTCAATGACTGTAGCAAGCAAAATAAATATGATAATTTGTGTCACCCATTGAATAACTATTTCCAAGTTAATCACCCTATCGTAAAAGCAGTGTCAGATTACTTGCTACTATAATGATGACAATTGCTAAAAAAAACATGAAGGAAACGGCAAGTAGAGAAGCCAGGATAAAGACGATATATTTACTAATCGTATTTAATGTTGTAATGACTGGCCCGTCACCAATTGGTTGTAATATTGCCGCTGCCAGTTTATAAATGATCGCAATAGCAAAAATTTTTAAAGCAGGGAAAAGTGCAATAAATAATATGATAATTACCCCGACAATACCTACTGCGTTTTTTAATAATAAAGAAGCGCTTAATACAGTATCCGCTGCATCCGTCATTGTTCGACCGACTACTGGAATGAAATTGCCGGTTATAAATTTAGCGGTTTTCATCGCTACACCATCTTGAATAGCACTGGCAGCTCCCTGTACGGACATCACACTAAGAAAAATAGTGAAAAAAACACCAAGTATACCTAATCCTACATTTTTAAACAAATTTGCTAAGTGTGTCACTTGATAATTTTCATTTAGACTACTTACTATTAGCAATAACGCAGCTAGAAACAATAAAGGTAAAACAACAGCTGAAACAATTAAGCCTCCAGAATTAACCAGAAAAATGATGATCGGATGGAAAAAAGATACAGTTACAACATTACCAAATGAAGCCATTAAGCCAAGAACGAGTGGTAACAATGCAATCATAAAGCTGCTCATACTATCTATTGCATCCTTTGCATAGGTTACAGCAGAATAAAAACTATTTAATGCTAAAAATATAAGTACGATGTAGACAACAAAATAGGCAATTTTACTTACTGTACTTGCCTCAAATGCATGCTGCATTGTCTGTAGGATAACTGAGAATAAGGTTAACATTAGAAGCAATCCTAGTAGTTTGCCGTTTAAAATTAATTCATGGAACAAAAATTGCACAAAACCAATAAGGGTATGTTTTAATGAAAATGATTCTTGTTCTTTAATAAACTCATAAACACTTGTTTTTTCTAATTCAGGCATGTAGCCGCCATACTCTTTACTAATCTTATTCCAGTGATTTTCCACTTCTTCTAAAGATATTTCATCTAATATACCGGATTGTACGTCGTCCTCCGAAGTACTTGCTGCAAGCGGCTCTTGCCCCAGAAAGAAAAAGGATAATGTACAAATTATAAACGTGATTGTAAATTTATATTTCATCCACGATAAAAGCTCCTTTCCGGGATAAAATAAAAATCAAGTATTGTTTATTGATCAAAGAGCAGGATTTCTGATTAAAAAACTTGGCTTGTCGCCAAATCTTTAGCGAAAGCTTCGTTCTACGTTGAAATAGCATGATAATAATAAGCTCCATTGTTTCCCTTGTATCTGTCACTCTATGCTGCAGGTATAAATCTTAAAATAGCTTCAATCACAGCCGTAATAATCGGAATAGCTAGAAGCAAAATGAATATTTTACCTGCTAATTCAATCTTGCTAGCTACGGATGTAAGACCCGCATCCTTTGTAATACTTGCACCTAACTCAGCTATATAGGCAATACCAATAATTTTTAAGATAGTTTCCAAATACATCCCATCTACTTGCGCTTTTGTACCTAATGTTTTAATCAATTGAAAAATACTGTTAATCTGTTGTATAACGGATATGAAAATTATTATTCCGGTAATCAAGATAACGAAGAAAGCAAAGGTTTGATTTACATTTTTCAAAATAAGAAATAGCAACGTAGCAACTATCCCCAATGTTACAATTTGTAAAATCTCCATCGTAATTACCCTTGAAATAGAAATACAGATTTTATCTGCTGAAATAGTTCAGATAAACCATCAATAACTAGTACAAGGACAATGATAAATCCGATCAAAGTTGCAAATTGTGCTATTTCTTCCTTACCCATTTGTTTTAAGATCGTATGGATTAATGCAACAATAATACCTATTCCAGCAATCTGAAATAAAATAGTAGCGTCTGTTAACATTGGGGTTAACTCCTTTCATCTATAGAAGCAGTAATACGATAAATAAACCGCATAACACACCTAAGCTTTTTGCCATTCTTCCATATTTTTCATACTGATCATTGGCATTTTCCAATTCACGTTCGAGATGACTTCTAGCCAAATAAATATGTTTTTGCTGTTGATTAAAATCATGCTGACCTAGTGTTTGTCCAAACTGCATTAAAATTTCTTTTTCATTTTTTCCTAGACAGGAAATATCCATCAATTCATCTAAACTGTTGGCCCAAACGATTTTAAAGTCTTTACTTTCTTGATGCATATTTTTATAAAGACGATCAAAAAATGCATGGATGGGAAAAGGGGTTTGTTTTTTAATGGCATGAAAAGCTTCCTGTAATGGCAGTTGACTATACATCATTTCTGCCTCTAAGATTTGTAATGCATTTTTCACTTGTCTAATATGCTTCGGCCTATTGGCCAAGCGACTGCTCCACTCAAATCCAACCCATGTTGTCGTTGCAATTAACATAAGCGCTCCTAACCAAACCATGAATTAGACCCCCGATTTTTGTTGCAGCATATTTCTCTCGTTTTCATCATAAATCGTATATGAACTCCCAGGTATAGATGTACGGTGTAATAAAACAAAGCGCTGAAAGATTCCTTGTGTAAGCAACCGCTTTATAGCTGGTCTGCGCTTTAATTCATCTAGTGTATAACCATGTACCGTGCAGATGACAACGACTCCAGCATGTAGTGCTTCTAATAATGCTTCCACATCTTTATTGCCGCCAATTTCATCAACAATCAGTACTTCCGGTGACATGGAACGGATCATCATCATCATTCCTTCGGCTTTAGGACAGGCATCCATCACATCTGTTCTTGTCCCTAAATCATGTTGAGGAACACCATTGATGGAAGCCGCAATTTCCGAACGTTCATCAATCACTCCGACTTTAAGTGGCGACACTTGATTCGAACCAGATGAAATTATCCTTGCTATATCACGAATTAACGTTGTCTTTCCGGTTTGTGGTGCCCCTATAATTAATGTATTCTTATAACCTCTATTATATAAATAAGGCATTAACTTACTAGCAGCTCCGATTTTTTGTTTAGCAATACGAATATTTAAAAAAGTGATATATTGGATAGCTTTCACAGATCCATTTAACGTGTTTACCTTTCCAGCTAAGCCGACTCTATGCCCACCTTCAATTGTCATATAGCCTTCTCGTAGTTCTTCTTCCATGCGGTATAAAGAATAATCACTTAATTGCTGAATAATGTGGACAAAATCATGCTTGTCCGGCTTTAAATAAACTAATTGTTCATGCGACTGATTGAAAATAAGCTCGATCGGTTGTTGTAAACGTAAGCGAATTTCTTGTAAATGTTCCCATCTATTAGTAAGAGCTCTATCTAATTCTGTTTGTAGTTGATTTGGAAATAGCCGGCTGATCTCATTCATCGCTTTTCTTCCCTCGCTTTTTTTCTTGCATTATCTAATAGTAAATGTATGCAGGGAAGGACAAAATATGACTTCACATCAAACTAGCAATTTTCTATTACTCATATACTTATGCAATAATTATCATGATATGAAAGTTTACGATATAGCTAGTTAATCTTTTGAACTAAATGTATTATTACACCTAAGCATAAAGTGGATTTTATTTTCTTCTAAAAATCATTCAATATGTATGATGTGTTACATGTAGAGTCACTACCGGTAAGGATTCTAGCGATATGTGAAGATGATCTGAAGCGTAGGACTTATAATTAAAACTTTTTTGACTGAAAATCTGCCCTCTAAAGCAAATTTTTATGCTTTGCTTTTTAACGAACAAGAACAAAAGCTAGAAGCGAGTTAGTGTCTTATCAACAGAAGTTCTTCTGACAAGAAAAAGGAAACATGCCTCTAAAACAGAGAGATGCCGACGCCTAATCGGAGAGACCGCTTTTAGTCGGCCTTTCTTTAGATTCTGAGCCGATGTTAACTTATCGTAGGAAGGAGATTGAAGTTTGCTAGCTGTGCGAGCGCTTATGCTAGATGATCCTACTTTTCAAAAAAAGTTATAAAGCTAGCATCTAGCATGCGCTTGGCTAGGCAGGAGATTTGCGGAAAGCGAAATAGGTTGACGTAGCGAGGATAGGTAAGGTTTTTACACTATAAGAAAGTATAAAATTTTTAGGCTTTATCCCGCATGTAAGTGCCGCAAGACCTCCCACTTCAAAATCTTGGAGTTGATTCAAAAGGGGCTAAGTGGGAGAAGACGGCACCTAAATGCCCGATTCGTTCAAGGGCCTTTAGGTCATACCCTTGTGGTACTAACATTCATTAGGAGATGGAAGAAAACTCCTACTGAATGAAGTTTCACTTTATAGTATAAGAAAACTATGGCTTTCGCTAAAGACTTGGCGACAAGCCAAGTTTTTCTAAGCACAAACAAACCGAACAATTATAGATGAATTGTTCGGTTTGTGCTAATTAGTATTTGCTTACGTCCGAGCCCCGCAGCACCTAGGACTGGTTTTTATTTATTAGCTCGTGATACATATTTTCCATCTGAAGTACTTACTACGATAATATCTCCTTGGTTAATGAAGAAAGGAACTTGTAAGGTGTGCCCTGTTTCTAATGTAGCCGGCTTTGATCCACCACTTGCAGTATCCCCTTTAATACCTGGTTCTGTTTCTACAACTTCTAATTCTACGTTATTTGGAAGTTGTACACCAAGAATTTCCCCTCCATACATAACAATCGATACTTCCATATTTTCTTTCATAAATTTCAATTCATGTTCTATTTGACTGCTGGAAAGCTCAATTTGTTCATACGTATTTGTATCCATAAATGCGTGCATATCACCAGAAGCATATAAATATTGCATTTTTTTCGTTTCAATATGTGCTTTCGCAACTTTTTCCCCAGCACGAAACGTTTTCTCTTGGATATTTCCACTACGCAAGTTTCTAAGCTTTGATCTGACAAATGCTGCACCTTTTCCTGGTTTTACATGTTGAAATTCCATTACTTGCCAGATATCATTATCTACTTCTATGGTTAATCCTGTCTTAAAATCATTAACTGAAATCATATTATGCCTCCATTACAAATGAATTAATTCTTTTGGCGCTTGTGTAAGTCGTTCATTACCTGTTTTAGTAATTACAACATCATCTTCAATCCTACAACCACCAACTCCAGGAATGTAAATCCCCGGCTCTACCGTGACTACCATACCTGGATCTAATATTTTATCAGAACGAAACGATAGAGAAGGAGCCTCATGCACTTCCATTCCAAGCCCATGGCCGGTAGAATGGCCGAAATATTTACCATACCCTTGTTCTGTAATATAATCTCTTGTTACCGCATCTGCTTCTTTTCCAGTAATACCAGGCTTAATAGCAGTTACACCACGTAATTGAGCCTCGAGTACAATATGGTAAATCGAATGTAATTGCTCATTTATTTCGCCAACCGCTACCGTTCGAGTAATATCCGAACAATAACCTTTATATAATGCTCCGTAATCTAGCGTAACCAGTTCACCCGTTTGGATTTTTTTATTTGAGGCAACACCGTGTGGTAAAGCAGATCGTTCTCCAGAAGCTACAATAGTATCAAAACTAGATGCTGTGGCACCTTGCTTACGCATAAAAAATTCCAATTCATTTGAAATATCAATTTCTCTTACACCTGGTTTAATAAAGGATTGAATATGTTCAAAAGCATCATCTGCTATTTTAGCAGCTTGTTTCATAATTGCTAATTCATCGTCTGTTTTAATTAACCGTAATGCTTCTAACATACCACTGACAGGAACAAGTGTAACATCAAATGAATCTCGAAACTGTTCATATTGATGATATGTAACATGCTCTTTCTCAAACCCAAGATGAGTAATATTCATTTCCTTTAGTTGGTTCTTAATTTCTTCGATTAGACTATCCTGGTACTCAATTACTTTAAAATCCTTAATCTGTTCGTTCGCTTGTTTCGTATAGCGAAAATCTGTTATAAAACGAGCATCCGTCTGGCTAATGATGGCGGTTCCGGCAGTACCAGTAAATCCAGTAATGTAACGTCGATTAATGGGACTAGATACTAAGATACCATCTAGCTTCTTCTCCTCAAGCGTTTGCCGTAATTTTGTTAGCTTGCTCATTATTTCATCCCTTTCCTTATGTTTTCTTTGTTATGGATACAGGAACACAAGACTGTATCCAGTTTATCATAAAGCGTTCCATTTGAATAATATAACTTCACATGCATTTATGTCTATACCTTTTCTGTCTTCTGATTATTTGATTGATTATTTGATCCTTGCAAATCATGATAATCATATGAAATGGAATAACCGATAAAGGTTCCGTACAAGATAAATAAACAGCTTGTAGATGCTATTGTATCCATATGAAGTTTAGTTAGTGGTGGTACCGTTGAAAAAATGGGATTCATGATGTAAAAAATTACAATCCATAAAAGAATCCCAAAAACCGCACCTACCCACATCGAGTTAATTTTTTTAAATAGTCCATAATAAATAAGCGCTGTTCCAATTGAGAGCAACCCAATAATAAAAATAGTTATCACATTTCCTAACCATGTATCAACCCATTCTGCTTGAATCCAAGAACTTAGTATAAAAGATTTAGGTGCAACCTCAGAAAAATTAAAATAATACAGAACCGTCCCAAAGATACTCCAAAAGACACCGCCAATAAAACCAGTCAATAAAGATCTTGCTAGAATTGTCATTGGGGTTTCATGTTGATTCTGCTCTAATTGTTTCTTTTGCTCTGCCATACTATACACCTCCAAGTTTAGTATGACCAGTTGTTTACGAACCAATCCATTAAATTTCGTTGATTATCTCTAGTTATTTATGCAGCATTGCAGTAAAATAAAGGTAATGAAAGGTTCTCAAATGCATAACCGGTTCGTTTTGATGGTTTTCGAATAAAATAAAGATTAGAAAGACTTGGCTTGTCGCCAAGTCTTTAGTGAAAGCCATAGTTTTTCTTATACTATAAAGCCTAAAAAAATTTTATACACTTTCCTATAGTACAAAAAAGGAATAAATTTCTTAATTAAGTTAATACTAACATAAAGAACATGTTCAAAAAGAATAAATAGATATGCAAAGTTTGAAATAGCTTAGTTTCGCTGTACCGAGTGTATACAGTTTGATACGGTGCAAGCACCTTGGTTAGTCCAATAAACGATAAAACTGCGAGAGGAATCTGCCTGGTCTCAGTAAGAGTAGTCTTGAGGGGCTTATCTCGCTGGATATGGAGTAATGTCATACAAAAATTATCCGCTATGAGCCAATTTTATAATTTTCTCGATCATGAAAACCTGCCTAGCTCCCAGTCCTTTGACTAAAGGTCATTACCCAGTCACAAGAAAGGATACGTTAGACATTAAACGTTTTCACCTACGTCGTCCTAACGCTAAAATTTTATATATTCAAAGGGTCCATGCATTATTTTCACCGGACTTTTCGGACATTCGTATAAAGGTCTATACATCAATATTTAAATTGTAAGATTATGAATAGAAATGATTATAATAGTGCATAACCTGATAAGGAGGAACATCGATAATGAAACGAAGATCTATTTCTATTCCAGTGTATATTATTCTTGGTTTAGCTCTAGTCGGTCTTTTATCACAGTTGTTTACCAATACTGTCAGCTTTATCAATAGCATTTTTATTTCAATTGGAATTGGAGTTGCTTTATTTTCCATCTTTTATTTCCTGTTTATTCGAAAACGAAATAGTTCCAATGAAATGAAAAAGTATCGTCAAGCCGTAAAACAATCGAAGGCAAAGTATCAACGTCACCAAGCCAACAAACCTGCTGCTGTGAAGGGTCAATCAACGATTTCTCAACAACGAAAAAAGCGACTTAAACGAGCCCCTCATTTACGTGTTATTGATGGGAATAAATCAACAAAGAAAAAGGATCGTGCTTCGTTCTAAAGCACGATCCTTTTTTATCTTGGCCAACTCCTTAAAAACCTACTTGTCTGTTCATAACCTGCTTGAATTAACTTTTTCTTTATATCATTATCAATATTAAAGTCCGTGCTTTCCAAATTTTCTACTGGAATAAAAATAATATTGTTTGCTTGTGACATAGATACATATCTACTATCATGAGCTTCTATCATCGTTAAAAATAAGGCATGAAACATAGCCAAGGCCGTTTTTATTTTTCGGGGTTTTAAATGCACAGAAGCTGCGCTTAATTTTACACCTAAAACCGGGCGCTTGCGTTTATTATGGTCTTCTCCAAAAACCCATAATGGAAAATTACTTAACAAGCCGCCATCGACCATAAGACTTTTTGTTTTATTTTTGCCTGATAGCTTTTTAGGCATAAAAAAATAAGGGAAGCCTGCACTCATCCGAATTGCTGTTGCGACAGGAAAATGTTCAGGTGGAATACCATAAATTCGTTCTAAATCGTCTGGGATAACTACTAGCTTTCCTAAAGAAATATCACTAGCTATTACTTTTAAATAGTCAGGATGAATATCTTTAAATGTATATATATGTTTAACAGCTAGCTTTTCACCAATCCATCCTTCTAATTTGTTCCCTTTATTTATGCCAAGCTGAAAATATAAGAACAACCATTTTGTAAATGGTAGCCATTTTGTAATTACGGGAGGATCTAAAAGGTTCTTTAGGTTCAACTCTTCCATTAATGTGCGAATATCATGATAACTGTAGCGTGCAGCAAGTAAAGAAGCAATAATAGCACCTGCTGATGTTCCTGCTACTCGCTCAAATGCCAGCCCTTCTTCCTCAATGCGCTTCATAACTCCGATAAAGGCATAAGCCTTTACTCCGCCACCTGAAAAAACTCCGTCAATTCGCATAAGCCTTCCCCTCTTCATTGCTAAATGTGATATTTACCTTATGTGTAAGCAATGAAAAAGGCAATTAGAACTTAAATTTAAAATATTTTAAATTTAAGTCGTTATTTACTGCTTTCAACTTCAGACGCTTGATGAATTTTCTTCAATTCTGCTAGACGCTTCTCATCTGCTTTGAAATAATTGACCACATCACCAATACGATCAATTGAATTCCAACTTAAATGATGTTCAATTCCTTCTACATCATTATAAATATTCTCATGATCCACACCGATTATATTTAAAAATTCTTCTAATAATTCATGACGAAATACGAGTCGCTCGCCAATTTTTTTGCCCTTTTTTGTTAAAACAAAACCGCGGTATTTTTCATAGTCTAAATAATCATCACGATCTAACTTTTGAATCATTTTTGTAACCGAAGACGGATGAACTTCTAGTTCCTCTGCAATATCAGAGACACGGGCATACCCTTTAGATTCCATTAAATTATAAATCTGCTCTATATAATCTTCCATACTAGGTGTAGGCATTTATGCTCCTCCATTTCAAAAATATTTTTTGTCGAACGCAAAATTGTTTCACCTTAAAGGATACAGGAATGTTAACCAAGAAACAAGCTATAACACCCATATATTATATATTCAAATGATTTTGCCGAATTTACGGTTACGTTAGATTCGTAATAGCAAATAAGTGATGAATTTAACATAGTTATGCTCAAAGACTATAACTTCTTTATCATAATCTGTGAAACATAGCATTTATTTTTAAAGAGTTTAGATATTCGTGTGTATGCCAAAAATCAGAGCTAGCCAGTATAGAAAAAGTGCTTTTTCATCCACATTTTTGAACATCCTTATAAATAAGTTTTGAAAAATCAAGGTTTTACACCTATAATAGAGGATGTACAAATGTTGATAGACGGGGGAAAAGCAATGGAAATTTTAGTTTTACTCATCGTTGTTTTCATAGCATTTCTAGTATTTCGTTATTTTAGACAGAGAATGTATTTGAAAACATTGACAGAAGATCAATTTCGTGAAGGATATCGTAAAGCACAACTGATAGATGTACGTGAACCACAAGAGTTTAAACGCGGACATATCTTAGGTGCGAGAAATATTCCCGTTACACAAATGAAACAACGATTAGTGGAATTGCGCAAAGACAAGCCTGTGTATCTTTATTGCCAAAGTGGTGCGCGAGCAGCTCGTGCCGCTCAACTTTTGCATAAAAAAGGTTATAAGGATATCAGTGTCTTAAAAGGCGGATTTAAAAAGTGGACAGGCAAAATTAAAAAATAAAGCTACACTTCTTTCGTAAACATTGTTTTCTAATACGAATAGAAGTAAATCAAAAGGACAGACACCCGAGATATCCTCGGGTGCGATGTATTCAAGTAGCTTTTACCAATCTGTTAGCTAATTGGGACTTGTATTAAAAAGTAGCATCTCAGAGACAGTATAAAAAACCAGCAAATCGTATACTAAATCAGACTGCTAGTATTGTTATATATACAAGCTGAATGTTTCAACTATAACGGTTTTTGCTAAACCTGATATCTTTAGCATATAAAAAACACCATGGTTAATATAACCATGGTGTTTTTTAACAAAGGTAAGACTATACACTTAAGTAAAAATCATATTCAAACTTCTGACTTAGGCTTATACCGCAAAATTGGTTTTCTAGCAGCTGTCGTTTCATCCATTCGTTTAACAATCGTATGATGTGGCGCTTCCTGTACTAATTCTGGTTCCTCTCTAACCTCTTTTGCTATCTGCAACATTGTTTCAATAAAACCATCCAATGTCTCTTTTGATTCGGTTTCAGTGGGCTCAATCATTAATGCTTCCTCGACATTGAGAGGAAAGTAAATTGTCGGTGGATGATAACCATAGTCTAATAAACGTTTTGCTATATCTAAAGTACGTACACCCAGTTTTTTCTGTCGTTTTCCGGAAAGAACAAATTCATGTTTGCAATGCTGCTTAAATGGAAGATCGTATTCTTTTTCCAGATTACGCATTAAATAGTTAGCATTAAGCACAGCGTATTCACTAACCTTTTTCAAACCTTCAGCTCCCATTGTTCGGATATACGTATAGGCTCTTAAATAAATTCCAAAATTACCATAATACGGTTTTACTCTACCAATGGATTGCGGCAGATCATCCTTAAATAAATAACGATCTCCACTCTTTTCTAACAATGGTTTAGGGAGGAAAGGCTTTAATTCTTCTGTTACGCCAACAGGACCAGAACCGGGTCCACCACCGCCATGGGGTCCAGTAAAGGTTTTATGCAAGTTTAAATGTACGGCATCAAACCCCATATCGCCGGGACGGGCATAGCCCATAATTGCATTTAAATTAGCCCCGTCATAATACATTTTACCTCCAGCATCATGGACAATCTTTGCCATTTCTTCAATTTCTGTTTCAAATAAGCCCAGCGTATTCGGATTCGTTAACATAAGTGCTGCTGTATCTGGACCAACTACTCGTTTTAAATCTTCTAAATCAACTAATCCTTGATCATTGGATTGGACAGTTACTGCTTCAAATCCGGCAACAGTAGCAGAGGCTGGGTTGGTTCCATGTGCTGAATCCGGCACGATTACTTTTGTACGCTGATAATCACCATTTGCTTCATGAAAAGCACGAATCATCATTAATGCTGTCCATTCGCCTTGCGCTCCAGCAGCAGATTGCAAAGAAACTTCATCCATACCTGTAATTTCACATAAGGATTGTTGTAGATCATACATCATTGCCATCGCACCTTGTACACTACTTTCAGGCTGATCAGGATGAATATGGCTAAAGCCTTCCATTCGAGCGACATCTTCATTAATCTTTGGGTTGTATTTCATTGTACATGAACCCAGGGGATAAAAACCCGAGTCTACTCCGTAATTTCGTGTGGAGAGCGCAGTATAATGTCTTATCAAATCCAGTTCACTAATTTCCGGAAGATTAGCAGCTTCTTTACGAATATACGTTTCTCCAAGCTCCTGTTCCAAGTCTACATCAGGTACATCTAATTCTGGTAAGCTGTAGCTTGTTCTTCCAGGTTTGCTTCGTTCAAAGATAAGTGGAAAATCTTGTCTATTCATTTAAATCCCCCAATTCTTTGACAAACTTATCAATTTCTTCAGCACTCCGGTTTTCTGTAACCGCAACGAGCATCTGTCCAGACATATTAGGATAATCTCTTTCTAGATCATAGCCACCGATAATCCCTCTCTCAAGTAATTGTTCATTTACTTCAGCAACAGGCTTATCTAATTGAATAACAAATTCATTGAAAAATGTACCATCATAAATAATGGTAAAACCTGCTTCTTCAAGCTTTTGCTTTGCATAACGTGCCTTTTTCATATTTAAAGCAGCCATTTTTTTCAAACCGCGCTTGCCAAGAGCACTCATTGCTACTGCACTAGCTAATGCATTCAATGCTTGATTCGAGCAAATATTAGAAGTGGCCTTATCTCTCCGAATATGTTGCTCTCGTGCTTGTAAAGTCAGTACAAAGCCTCTAACTCCATCTTCATCCATTGTCTGTCCCACTAAGCGTCCAGGAACTTTACGCATTAATTTTTTTGTGGTGGCAAAATAGCCACAATGGGGCCCACCAAATTGAGCAGGAATACCAAATACTTGTGTATCGCCAACAACTATATCAGCACCAAATTCAGCAGGTGGTGTCAGGTATCCCAGTGCTAACGGATTGCTTGAAGTAATAAACATGGTTTTCTTCTTATCTGATAAAAGTGTCTGGATTTCTTTCATCGGTTCTAATAGACCGAAGAAATTCGGATATTGTATAACTACGCTCGCTGTTTCATCATCTAATTCTTTTTCTAGGTTAGCTAAATCAGTCACACCTTTATTCGTGTCAATATATACAATTGTCAAACCCGATCCCTTAGCATAGGTTTCAATTACTGCACGACTTTGTGGATGAACGGCACGAGATACTAAAATCTTTTTTCTTCTCGTTTGAGCAGCGCTTAAGTTTACCGCTTCAGCTAACGCAGTACCGCCATCATACATAGAGGAATTGGCCACATCCAACCCTGTCAACTCACAAATCATTGTTTGAAATTCAAAAATCGCCTGCAATTCTCCTTGAGAAATCTCTGGTTGATAAGGCGTGTAGGCAGTATAGAACTCAGATCTAGAAATGACATGATTGACAACCGATGGAATATAGTGATCATATACGCCAGCACCTAGGAAACAATGATACTGCTTTAAGTTCGCATTTTTAGCTGCCATGTTTGCTAATTCTTTCTTTAAATCTCCTTCATTTGCAGGTGATTTTAAGTTCATTGGCTGCTTTAGGCGCACCTTTCTAGGTATATCGGAGAAGAGCTCATCTGTATCATTTACTCCAACGCTTCTAAGCATGGTTTGTTTATCATCTTCTGTCATTGGCAAATAGCGAAATTCCATTCTATTCTCCCCCTATTTTTTTCTTTTATAAAAAGGTGTTTCGACTACTTTTGCTTGAAGTTGCCGTTTTCTAACTTGCACGGTCAATTCAGTACCTATATCGGCATAGTCTGTATTCACTAAAGCAAGACCAAGATTTTTGTTAAGCGTTGGTGCCTGCGTTCCTGAAGTAATAAAGCCAACATGCGCTTCCTGATAATAGACATCATATCCTGTCCGCGGGATACCTTTATCGATCATTTCTAAGCCGATAAGTTTTCTGGTTGTACCTTCTGCTAGCTGTTTTTGCAATGCTTTTTTTCCAATGAAATCTACTGCTTTATTCGTTTTTACTGCAAAGGCTAAACCGGATTCTACTGGGCTAATTGTATGAGATAACTCTTGACCATATAAAGGCAGACCTGCTTCAAACCGCAATGTATCTCTTGCCCCTAACCCAACTGGCTCTACTCCCTTATCTTTACCAGCTTGTAAAATAGTTTTCCATAAAGCTATTCCGCTAGCAGCTGGAATATAAATCTCAAATCCATCCTCACCCGTGTAACCCGTTCGTGAAACAAGTGCGGTCTCCTCTATACCAGTGAAATTGACATTATTTTCAAAGCGAAAAAACCGAATAGTTGATAATTCCTTATCTGTTAACGCTTGCAATACTTCTTCAGCGAAAGGGCCTTGTAAAGCAAGCTGCGCATATTTACTGGAAATATCCTCAATAGTTAACTGAGTCTCACTAAACTGATTATGACGAACTAGCCATTGATAATCTTTTTTTGTGTTAGCCGCATTGACGACAAGGAGATAATCATTATCATCAAGCATATAAATTAGAAAATCATCGACAGTTCCACCATTCTCATAACACATAAACGTATATTGAGCACGGTTTGGCGTTAACTTTCCCACATCATTCGTTACCATTTGTTGTAGAAATTCTAGACTTTTCGGGCCTTTAACAGCGATTTCCCCCATATGAGAAACGTCAAATAACCCAGCCTTTGTTCTTGTTATTTCATGTTCATGCTTAATACCGGCGAATTGTACAGGAAGATCCCATCCACCAAAATCAATCGTTTTCGCTCCATGTTCTGCATAAATGGGAAATAAAGGTGTCCGCTTTAATTTACTCATCCCACCACTCCTTCTCCAGACTGAAAATTTGAAAAAATAATTCAACAATGCCATTTTCCGATGTTTAGACAGTTAGAAAAACTTGGCTTGTCGCCAAGTCTTTAGCGAAAGCTGTCGTTTTTCTTATACGATAAACCCTAAAAATTTTATACTTTCCTATAGTGGAACAAAAGTGTAGCTTGGTTAGCTTAGCCATGTACAAACGGCAAAACTTCTTACTAGATACAGTGAAATTTCATTCAAAGAGTGCTTTTGTTCTTGAATGTTAGCCAATGTTAACTGATTGTAAGCAGAGATCGAAGTTTATTACTTTTTAAGTGCATCAGCTAGACAAAGCTACCATTTCAAAAATACCCATTAAGTAAAATGGATATTTTTTAGTCAGTAAAAAACAGAGATCCATTGCATGAAATGAAATCTCTGTCCTGCTACCAGAAAGTTGCATACCAATAGCATATTGGTATTTGCTTCGTGGGTGGTTTACATCTTTGTAAACTCTCTCCAGAGTCGCGTCCTACAAGAGTCTGTTTGCCTGAGAGATTCGCTTTCACTTGCTCCTTCGGCGTTACATAACGGTAAGAACCATCTCCGCATTCGTAAGCTCTCCCCTTGTATTCATTCGCTTTTATGAAAAATTAACGTTTTGGTTATACTATGTAATACCTTTATCGGCAATGTAGCCTCTTTTTTTTACTGTGTATTATTATATCACATATTTAGAAAGATAAAATAGATAACCCCAATAATCTATAGAAAAAGGAAGTATACGATGAAATCCATTTATTTAGATAAAGATACAGTGTTTATTAAAGAACTTGAAGATAGACTCGAAAAAAACACCTCTCTTTCGTCCTGGGAGCTATTCAAAATGGCCTATGAAGCCGAGCAAACTACTATGTCTCCTTATTTTAGAGGGTTACGGGCATTGGAATTCTTACCACATATGGAGTTTTTAAAACATCAGATCCATACAGCCGAGCAAGTTATTGAACAAATGAATGGTAGAGCTATTTTGGCTGATGAAGTTGGGCTTGGAAAAACAATTGAAGCAGGATTAGTATTAAAAGAATATATGATTCGTGGCTTAGTGAACAAAGCACTAATTCTTGTTCCAGCCTCATTAGTCAATCAATGGGAAAAAGAATTAAATGAAAAATTTTATATCCCTGCTGTTGCTTATCGGAAAAACATGAGCTGGGAGCAAGGTAATATAATTATTTCATCTATAGATACAGCAAAACGTGAGCCACATCGAAGTACAATTCTCGGTATGGACTATGATTTTGTTTTAGTAGACGAAGCTCATAAATTAAAGAATCATAAAACGAAAAATTATGCTTTTGTTCGTTCATTAAAGAAAAAGTATTGCCTGCTCTTAACAGCAACTCCTGTGCAAAATGAATTAATAGAAATCTTTAATCTTGTTTCCATTTTAAAACCTGGGCATCTAGGTAATTATGATTCTTTTGTTAAGAGTTACGGTAACGACCGTAAAAATATGAAGCACGATCTATACTTAAAACAGCTTGTAAAAAAGGTAATGGTAAGAAATACAAGAAAAGATACTGGCTTAAATCAAGTAAAACGAAATATTGAAACCATATGGACAGAATTCTCAAAAGAGGAAGCTGAGGTTTATCAATGGTTAGAAAATAGCAGTGCATTACTTCCATCCTTTTCTAAGATTACATTACTCCGTGAATTTTGTTCTTCAAGAGAGGCCTGCTATTTATCGCTCAAAAAAATGCTAACAGAAAAACCGGATTTAGATGTATTTCAGCAAATCACGGAAAAAATTGAGCAATTACCTCACCATAAAAAAGCGGAAAAAGCAGTTGAACTGATTCAACAAATCGGCGATGAAAAAGTGATTATTTTTACGGAATATAGAGCCACTCAATTTTATTTGCAATGGTATTTACAGCAACACGGCATCTCTTCTGTTCCTTTCCGCGGAGGCTTTAAACGCAGTAAAAAGGATTGGATGCGCCAGCTTTTTCAACATCATGCCCAAGTATTAATTGCTACAGAAGCAGGTGGTGAAGGAATTAACCTACAATTTTGCAACTACATGATTAACTATGACCTGCCATGGAACCCGATGCGCTTAGAACAGCGAATTGGGCGAATTCATCGTTATGGCCAGGATAAAGATGTTCATATATATAATTTTGCTATCAAAGATACAGTCGAGGAACATATTATGAAACTGTTGTATGAAAAAATTCACCTGTTTGAGCAAGTTATTGGCGATTTAGATGCAATATTATCAGAACTGTCCATCCATGATCTTGAACAAGAAATCGAACAAATTTATGCTGAATCGGCTACTACTGGAGAAGCAAAAATAAAGCTCCATAATTTATCTGCGGTTATTCAAACAGCACATAACACAGCGAATCAGGAGGAACAACAATATGGCGATGCGTAATCATTTAAATAAATTTCTGATCTCATTTTTTCAAGCTAATAACTGTAAAATTCTTCATAATAATGATGGAATAATAACGATTCAGTTAACAGAGAAAATGGATAAAGTTCTTATGAATCGCCCATTTTACTGGCATTATATAAAAAAAATGGGATATCCTGGTGATCCTATGCAGCTAACGTTGATAACAAATCCGCACAAGCGAGATGAAAAAGGGGAATGGATTCATTTTGGAAGCCCGCGTTTACAACAAATTATTCGATATTTACAAGAAAACGAAAAATATACAAAGCTTTTTCAACAAATAACACCTATCGTCCATACCCCACTTTATCCTTGGCTCGTTACCAATATAAAAATAAGCTATAAAGGAAAATATAAACGAGATGAACTATTTTCTATCGGCTTAAATTTAATTAATGGCACCATGAAATCAGACATGATGCAAACATTAGCGCAGCTTCCTTTGAATACAACCATTTCTGACTTTTGTTATACACTTTCTCCGATGATTAAGCTAAAAAGTGGGTATAAGCGTATTGAGACTGTTCTCGACCAATATGTAGAAAATCAAGATCATGGTTGGGCGGTTGACTCATTACAAGCATTGGAGGAAGAAGCCAAGCTACTTGAGCACTTTTATAAAACGGATACAGAAGATGAGCAGATGGAACGGGAACTAGAGGAAATTACCAAAAGATACCAACCACAAATTACGTATCAAGTTGTAAATGGTGGACTATTTTATTTAACGACGGACATCGCTTAAGCAGGCAAGATTACCTTGCCTGCTTTTTGTATTTATGAAGCATGATGCGAAACGCAAATGGTAAAATACCAAACCAATGATGAATATAGGCTGTATTAGGGGTTCGTTTTTTCTGCCGACGCTGCTTTTTTTCTTCAGCAGGCAAATCTAAATAAGTCACTATTTGCATCGTAACAAATTCAATATAATCCTTTGTTGACATCCTACCCCTCCTTTATCAAACAGTTTACTATTAGCTTTACCAAACAAAAAAGCACTATGACAAAAAAGTTTTTAAAAAAAGAAGGGTTTTATATTTTCTTGTCGAATATACAGATTTAAGCAAATCAAGGAGGTGAATTCGTTTTTGAATCCTGCAGAAACCATGTCGAAAAAAATTCTTCAGTATGCGATTGGTCAAGACGCTTCCGACATTCATTTCTCCCCTTTGTCCAAGCAAACGAATATTTATTTACGAATCCAAGGGAACCGAATTTTTTATAAATCTATCCCCATCTCTACTTATCAACTTTTATTAGCATTTTACAAGTTTACATCTGCAATGGATATTGGAGAAACAAGAAAACCACAAAATGGCACGATTACGTTTCAATTTGCCGATCAATTCTTCGATCTTCGCTTGTCTACCTTACCTGTCAAGCAAATGGAAAGCTTGGCAATTCGAATTCTTCCTCAACAAGAAGGGCTTTCTCTTCACCAACTTTTTTTATTTCCAAATCAACTTCATCATTTATTATCATGGATCACAAGACGATCTGGCTTAATTTTGATTAATGGACCGACTGGAAGTGGAAAGACAACCATGTTATATGCAATTCTTCAAGCTTTACAGCGACAGAAATCTTTTCAAACCATTACTTTAGAAGATCCCATTGAAAAAGATCTTGAACAGGTTTTACAGGTCCAAATCAACGAAAAAGCAGGAATCACTTATCAATCCGGTTTTAAAGCAGCACTAAGACACGATCCCGATATTATTATGGTTGGTGAAATTCGCGACTCCCCGACAGCTAAATTTGCACTTGAAGCTTCCTTATCTGGACATCTTGTCTTAAGCACAATCCATGCTTCTCATGCATTAGGGACATTATATCGATTAAAAAGTCTCGGATTAATGATGACTGATCTGCAACAAGCATTAATTGCCATTGCTTCTATTCAATTAATTCCGTTTGAAACAGTAAAGCATGGGCTTAAACGAGCCGCTATACTGGAGTTATTAGATGAGCCATTACTTGCTGCTTATTTCCAAAAGGGTATAAATTGGCAAATCAAAAAATATCATTCCTTTACTCATTTACGAAAGAAGGCGTTTGCTTATGGCTTCATTACTAAAGAGGCATTTCTTAACCTCCAAGAATGAATTAACTGATGAAGAGCAGTTACGTTTGCTTAAGCGACTGCATCGACTGTTAGAAACTGGATACCCACTGATAGAAGCACTTGAAGTAATTAGCTGGGATAAGCAGCTCCATTATTCGGCTAAAGAAATCATGAACATACTAACTTATGGAAAATCATTAGATCAAGCCCTGCAATTAACCTCGTTTCATCCTTCGATTACCAGTTACCTCTCTTTTGCAAAATCCAATCAAAATCTGCAGGAAAATATAAAGCGCTGCTGTGACATGTTTGAACGGCGACAAACATATACACGTAAATTTAAACATGTTATTCGCTATCCAGTCATTCTGTTCATTATTTTTGTACCTATCCTATTTGTATTAAAGCAAGCCGTTATCCCTTCATTTATTGAGCTTTATAAAGGGACACCCGGATCTTCTCCAATACTTGTCATTTCTTTATGGCTCATTGACTTGTTAGGAGTTTTATTAATTGTTCTTCTGTTGCTTATATTCGTCGTTGCCGTTTTTTGGAAAATTTATCGACATCGACTGGAAATGGATAAACAAATACAGTTATATGAACGTATACCTTTTTATCGCAGTTATTTGAGATTGCAAACTTCCTTTATGTTTGCCAGCCAATTTAGCACATTGATTAAAACGGGTCTTTCCTTTAAAGATATACTGGAACAGATGACGAAGCAAAAAAAACAGCCAATCATTTCCTATTATTCATCATTAATGATCAATCAACTATCAGAAGGACGACATCTCTCTACATTACTTTCGCAATTCCGTTTTTTAGAAAAGCCACTTACAGATATATTCCAAAAAAACAATAATACAGAAACACTAGAAATGGATTTAATGGTTTATGCTGAAGTACTAATGGAAGAAACAGAACGAAAAATAGTCCGCATGATGACATATATTCAACCCGTTTTTTTTATTATTATAGGCTGCTTTGTTTTATTTATTTACTTGACACTGATGTGGCCGATGTTTCAACTGATTAAAACAATATAAAGGAGACATTGCAATGTTGAAAAAAAATGACGCTTTTACGCTGATTGAGATGTTAATTGTGCTTA
This sequence comes from Virgibacillus proomii, assembly GCF_900162615.1. Lineage (NCBI taxonomy): Bacteria > Bacillati > Bacillota > Bacilli > Caryophanales > Bacillaceae > Virgibacillus > Virgibacillus proomii. The sequence continues at coordinate 2,187,125 of NZ_FUFN01000010.1, forward strand.
TGATTATATCCGTGTTAGTTATTCTTATTATTCCAAATCTAGGAAAGCGAAGTAAAGAAGTAAATCATAAAGGCTGTGATGCTCTTATATCAGTAGTACAGGCACAAGTAGATACGTATCATGCTGAAAAGAATCGCTATCCTAGCAGTTTAAATACAATGATACCAGAGTATCTAAACGAAGAACAAAAAACATGTAATGGGAATAAGGAGTTAGTATATGATAGAGAATCAGGAAAAGTTCGTGCACCCAACTAAAGCTAAGCAGGGTTTTACTTTAGTCGAAATGTTAATTGTACTAAGTATTTTCATGATCTTAATAGGTTTAAGCACTCCGCCTATTCTATCAGCTTTATACAATGTGGAGAGTGCAACTGTTATTCGTAAATTAGAGTCTGATGTTATGATGGTTCAACACTTGGCAGCTACAACACCAAGTGGCGTTTCCATTCTTTTGTTAGAAACGCGTTATTACATTTTACAATCTGCACGTATTATTAAGGAAGTTAATTTACCTGAAGGTTTCAGCATTAATAGTACGACATCAAGGTTCATTGAATTTGATGCTAATGGCAATTTTAAAAATCCACGTTCATTTTTCATCTCTTCCCCCTCAAAGCGATACAAAATTATTTTCGCATTCGGTAAAGGCAGGTTTCGCGTTGAAGAAAAATAATGGCTTCACCCTAATAGAAGTGATGGTTGCCGCGAGTATTTTACTAACCTTTATCAGCCTCCTTATCCCTGCTGTATCTCTTTTGAAAACCGAAAAGCAAATATTAAGCGATCGACGTATGGTTACTTTTGAACTACATGATCAATTACAGCCATTTATTTGGCAGACAACAAGGCTTAAACGTGATAAATACTCAATAAAAGTGAACACATTACCTGTTGAAATTACCATCTCTACTGAAAAAGAATACTTGAAAGGATGTGCATATTGGAAAAATGCAAAGCAGCGACAAGAAAAAATTTGTTTATATGGCCTTCTACAGTAAAGAAGGATTCACCTTTATTACAACCTTGCTTATGATGGGGATATTAGTAATCAGCTTACCTTTTCTTAGCTATTTAATTCAAGTAGTGACAGAAAGAAGCGATCAATCAGAATTATCTGTCGGTCAGTTTTTCTTATTCATGCGAAATGAAGTCATGCAAGCGAAGCAACTACAAGTTTATCCCAATAAATTAAAACTAACTGCCAAAGATGGAGCAACTGCCTCATTCGAGCTGTATCAACAGCTTATACGTAGACAAGTGGATGGCAAAGGGCATGAAATATACTTACGAGATATACAACGTTTACAATTTATTTCACTTCCTTATGGAGTTCGATTAATGGTTACAACGATAGAAGGTGAACAATTTGAAAAAGAAATTATTTTTTATCAATAAACAACATGGTTTTATGTTACCATTAGTTTTAATCATCATTTCTTTAGTCATTGTATTGATGTCATCTAATATTCACCATTATCACAATAATTTAGCTATAACAAAGAACCAAATCGATCAAGTTACAATGGAAACATTAATTCAAATAGCTAGAGAAAAATTGAAACGTAAACTATTAGAAAATGAACAATTGGATAAGGAAACCTTCACTCTGCCACAAGGAGAGGTGGCCGTTCGCATAACCCAATTAGATAAACATAGTTATCAGCTATTGTTTACTGTCACGCTTGATGAACAAACAAAATTCCAACAGATAGGTTTTATGAATATAAATAAAGAAGCTGAGATAATTAGTCATTAACAACAACAAGGTATAGTGGTCGTTCAAAAACGATATAAAGTGAAACTTCATTCATTGGAAATTTCCTTTATCCGCTACTGATAGAAGTATAACGAAGATTAAAATCTCGGACGTCCTTGAAAAATCGCGATGTGTCACTGTTGTAGCCCTCCCTGGCCTTGAAAATCGCGATGCTTATTCAAGAAGCTTTCCCTGGCCTGTCTCCCCGAATGAATCTGGCATTAGATACCGTTATCTCTGCTTGAATTCTTAGTATTCTCAATCACTATTAAAGCGGGAGTCTTACGGAACCCTGGATGGGATAAAATGATACCGAATTCCATGATCAAATAGCTTCTATAAATCATTCCCCATATATTTATGACTAATATTACTTTTTAGCAAAAACTCATTCTAATGCTCCATACAATGTTTCCGATTTATTACTTTCATTTACAAGTCCATACGGGTCGTTTATAATGTCTATGATAAGGTTACCAAAAGGAGGGGGATAACATGGATCGAATGTTTCGTGGGTTAGCCTTTTGGACAGGGATATTTACAGTGATGTTCTATGTGGGCGATATGCAAAAAACTGCAGTTTTATTTCTTGTTCAAACGGCTTTTTTCTTAACATTAAGTTATTTGAAACTGTCTGAACGAATGTATATGTATTTATTCGGAGCTTATTGTACCATTTTCTTTATTGGGTTCACATGGTATTCAGAATTTATACTTGTACCTGGATTCGGAAATTAACATCCTAAAACCCTGCTTACATATGTTGAATAGCAGGGTTTTTGTTTTGTTAATTTTACGAGCTTCCATCACAGTGTAAAGAAAGGGTTGTTTATCTTTTCAAATCCGATATTCGTTTTTGGTCCATGCCCAGGAAAAACAGTATAAATATCATCTAATGTATATAAAGAGGTTGTGACTGATTTTTTTAATTGAGCATAGTTACCACCTGGAAGATCTGTACGTCCGATTCCTTGATAAAATAAAACGTCGCCACTAATAACAAACTTATCATCATGGAAGATAAAACTAACACTGCCAGGAGAATGACCGGGTGTATGGATCACCTCAATCGAAAATTCACCGATCATCATTTTTTTAGGTACTAATAATCTGTCCGGTTGCGCTGTCTGTACTTGTTGTTGCATGAATAATAAGGAGCCATTTTTTTGCGGATCCTCTAACCAGCTTGCTTCTGCTTCATGAAGATAAACATCAATTTGATAGGTCTTTCTCAACTCATCTACCGCACCAATATGATCAAAATGTGCATGTGTTAATAAAATAGCTATTGGTGTTAGTTCGTGCTCAGTAAGAAACTCCTTTACTTTATCAGCTTCACCACCTGGATCAAAAATTAAAGCTTCTTTTGTTCCATGTACAACATAACAATTTGTACCTAACGGACCTAAAGACATAGTTTCAATATTCAATTACTTTTCTCCTCTCATTCAAATGTAAATCCTTGATTTGTCTCGACAAACTGCATATAATACTATAGAATAAGTTATATAATCGGACTAGTTACATAATAATACAAATGGATTTCCTATAGCAAGATTAGCAATCTAGGAAGTATAAGGGAGGATCAGTTTTATGCATATCGTCTTAGGGGTATTATTTTTATTAGTAGCTATACTAGCAGTTGTATCTATCGTACGTCAACTTAAATTCAAAAATTTCTTAGCAATTGCATTTTCGGCAATTACAGCTTTAGCATTTGGTTTTTTTGCAATTGCAACAATCATTTCAGAATTAAAAGGATAGATAACGGCAAGTAAAACAAGCTGACTTTTCAAGTTAGCTTGTTTCTTTTTTGCCTAAACTTCCGGCTGTTTGCCTAAAACTTTGAAAATAATCTTTTTTGCTATACTTATTCTATTATCCACTAATTACCTATGAAATGCTAAGTTCTTAAACACTAAAAAGCTTCAATCCGTAGAACATCTTTTCTACGGATTGAAGAGCTAATTTTAAAACACTCATATATTTAATTATTTTTTATCAAAATCAAGAAAACGGAATAAGTCACCATAAATGAGATCATCGGAGTAACCCAGTTCTTTTTCCACTTGTTCCCGAATTGGATCACAAACTTGCTTCTCTTTCTCGTTTTCTTCTTTTCCTGTACTATCATTCTTATTATCTTCTTCAGCTATTGGTTCACCCGTTTTTCGATCATAGCATGTGTTATTTGTATACATATGGTCTTCACTAATAAAGCTTCCATCACGTAGGGCAATGAATTCTTTTCGATTATTACTAAATAGATCATTACCAAATTGAATATCATCGCTATTTTTTATACCTAATAAATTTAATAACGTCGGTTTTACGTCAATTTGACCAGAAACCTCTGATTTAACCCCGCCTTTTCCATAACCAGGAATGTGAACAAATAATGGCACTCGTTGTAATTGAATTTGATCATATGGTGTGATCTCTTCTTTACCCAAATACTGGCTCATTGCCCGATTATGGTTTGCGCTAATTCCATTATGGTCTCCCATAATAACGATAATGGAATTCTCATAGAGGCCTGATTTTTTTAATTGATTAAAGAACTGCTCAATTGACTCATCCATATACCTTACAGTTGGAAAGTAATTATTTAGGGTACTGGAATTAGAATTATACGGCTCGATTGATTTATCTTCTTCACCCAATTCAAATGGGAAATGGTTTGTTAATGTGATCAATTTTGCATAAAATGGTTGCTGCAATTTTTGTAAAATTTTAGTGGATTGCTCAAAGAATGGTTTATCTTTAAGACCCCAACCAATCGAGTTTTCCTCTGTTACCTCATACGATTCCTCACCATAATAGTGATCAATTCCTAACCGTTGATACATCTGATCACGATTCCAAAAGCTTTTATTATTGGCATGTAGAACACTAGTGTAATAACCATTTTTTCCTAATATTTCCGGCATGGCATTAAACTCATTTTGGCCATGGGTAAAGAATACTGCTCCACGAGAGAGTGGATATAAGGAATTCTCTACAATAAATTCTGAATCCGATGTTTTCCCTTGCTCCGTTTGATGATAGAAGTTTTCAAAATAAAATGTGTCTTTATCTTTTGTTAAACGATTTAAAAATGGCGTAATTGGCTCACCGTTAACTTTATTGTTAATAACAAAGCTTTGCAGTGACTCTGCATTAATGAAAATTACATTTTTACCTTTAGCAACACCAAAAAGCTCTGATTTTTCATTACGTTTCATATTTTCATCTACATATTCTTGAATTTCTGGTAATTCATTTCCATCAGCAAACACCCGCTGCGTTTTTGCTTTTGCCTGTGTAGCAAGATCATAAATATGATAATTAAACAACCCAATATTCTTCACTAAATATTCTCTATCAAAAGCTCGAGTAAATAACTGTGGTCGTTCCATTTCAGCCAAAAAGAAATTACCTGCCAATAATACGAAAGACATAGCTAAAGCAAAAACTTTTCCGCTTTTTGAATATCGGACAATCTCTTGCTCTGATCGCCTTTTACTTAGATACCAGATGAATATGACATCGGCAAACAATAGAATATCAAATGGCTTAATTAAAGTTAAAATACTAGACCCCAAATCAGCTGCATTACTAGCCTGGAACAACTGCGGTAACGTAATAAAATCAGTAAATGAACGATAGAATACTAGATTTGCGTAAATAATCAAGGTTCCAACCAATGCTGTATACCGCAAAAACTTCATTTGCCTCGTTTGTTTTTTAAACCAAACACTCAAAGCAAAAACAAGAAATGCAGATACAAATGGGTTGATAAATAAAATAACCTCTTGCATTATATTTTCCAATTCAATGGAAAACATAAAACGATAAACAATATATGTTTTAATGCCAAATAATAGTGTAGCTAAAACAAATAATGGTATATTCTTTCGTTTTAACTCCATACAACTTCCTCCTGCTTCTTACCTTATAGATATAAATTTCTACATTTTTCCTACCCTACTCCCCTTCTAGGGAAAATGGCAGCTACGTAAAAGTTATAGCTGCTTCTAAAAGAAAATGTTAAAAAAATCCGTTAAAAACATGTGATATACTTCGTTTTCTGCGAATCTAATATCTATTGGTATATCTTCTACTTATAATGAACTTACTTCTTTTTGAACACATACTAATATTTAGAGACATAGTTAAGTTTTCTTGTGGTACAAAATCAAATCTTAAATTATGGTTTATTAAATAATAATCATACTAAATTCATTTCCATTTTACAACAGTAAAATAATCCCAAGGTGCGGTTAGGTTTATCATGCGTTTTTCTTTTACCCTATTTAGCTTCATTATAAACATGACGTATAATATATGTTAAAAATATGTGAAAAGGATATTTTTCTACCACTCGTTTTTGCGTAAGTTGACTCTTTTACTTCAATAAATATTTCCATTACATTAGGTACTTCTTAACGATAAAAAAAGTAGCTATTAATTATGACGGTTTGTCCAGCCAAAAAGTTTCAATAATCTCGTTATTTATCTTCATTATACTATTTTTGTAGTTTTTGTTTTACTAAATAAGCCGCGCCTATGATACCAGCATCATTACCTAATTGGGCAAGCGCTAATTCACAAGTTTGGTTCACTTTTGGAAGTGCATATCGATCAAATGCTTCGCGAATAGCGGAAAGTAGCGGCTCACCCGCTTTTGACACTCCTCCACCAATTAAAACTTTAGCAGGATTAAGAATAACACCCATAGTTGCAATTGCCATGCCTAATACATCAGCAGTGCGAGCAACGATCTGTTCAGCATCTTGGTCACCTTCTGCTGCTAGTTGAAAAACATCCTTTGTAGTAATTGTTCCATTTGTTGCTATTATAGAAGCTAGTTTACTTTTAGGAAACTCCTCTGCCTTCTGTTTTGCTTGGCGCACGATACCGGTCGCTGAAGCAATGGTTTCCAAACAACCTTTCTTACCGCAGTTACAACTAGCGCCATCCTTTTCAATAATTATATGGCCGATTTCGCCACCTAACCCTGCTTCACCATTAATGATTCTTCCGTTAGCAATAATACCTCCGCCTACACCTGTACCAAGTGTAATCGCGATTAAGTTTGCAACTTGGTGACCAGATCCTCGCCAATTTTCACCTAAAGCAGCCACATTAGCGTCATTTTCAACAAACACTGGTAATTGTGCTCGTTTTTTTAATAAATCACCTAACGGATAGTCTCTCCAACCAATATTTACTGCCTCGTATATAAAACCTGTTTCGTCTTCTATAAATCCCGGAGCGCCAATCCCTATACCAAGAATTTGTCCCTGCTTCATTCCTTTTGCTTCTATTTTTTTAGTTATCGAATCCCATATATCATGAATGATATGAATACCACCATCATTTGTATTTGTTGGGATCTGCCATTTGTCAAGTATGTCTCCTTCATTACTAATCAGTCCTAATTTAGCTGTAGTTCCTCCTATGTCGATACCAATAATTATCTGTTCCAACTTAAAGACTCCCTTTTTTCTATTTTTTTAATGATGTTATTTCTTTTTTTAAAATTAGTTTTGCTTTCACGTATAACTCTTGTTCTATAAAACCTAACCCGTGTAGTTCATCTAACTCCATTTCAAACATTTGGAGATCACCAAGACGACTTCCGGTATAAATGAATGTACCATACTTTTTTAACAATTGCTGGATATCATAGACTGATTTCATTAACGATCACCAAATTTCATTATACTAAAACTGTGTAAGAAAAAGAATAGATTGCAAAAAAATGAGCATAATTTATAGGATAAATACCTAAAGCCATAAAGCCATTTTTTAGAATTTGCATCTATTTTACATGAACAAAAGCTAGAAGCGATCGTTTAGCGACGTTTAAATTGGAGATCTTCTAATGAGTTTAAAGAAACTAGGCAAGCCGATGTCGATATATCGTAAGACGTTCGGAGTTTGCTACGTGTTCGAACGCATATGCTTTGACAAAGCTACTTCCAAAAAGAAGTCCACACTGCGTTCTCAGACATTGAAAAAACCCAAATCTTCTTAACGATCTGGGTCTTTTGGATGCAGAAATGCTGGACGTCGGTTTTTCAGTGGTATTGGGGAACGCAAGAAGACATCTCGAAACGGACGGTAGGAAAAGGGAAGAAATGGCCAAAAATATGGTACATGAAAAGATTCCATACGTGCTAAGTAGAGAACCCAAATGGTTATACCAACGATATAGCCTATGCCGCCAAATAAAGCTACACAAATCAATAAAAAAATGCGAACTAATCGGTTTGCCAAGCCTAACTCATAACTTGGTGTGGCGTAAGTTCCAATCGCTGCAACAGCTAAATAAAGTACTACCTCATGAGAAAACCAACCAACTTGAACAGATACTTCTCCAATCATAATGGCAGCTACAAGTCCAAGTGCAGTTGCTAATGATGAAGGTGTATGAATGGCTGCCATTCGCAAAATATCTATTCCTACCTCTGCTAATAAGAACTGCATGAATAAAGGTACGACCCCTTGGTCAGTAGGTCCGATATATTGAAGGTTCGCCGGTAAATACTCAGGGTTTTTCGTAAATAAGTAATACAATGGCAAGATAAAAATGGATGCCCACACGGCAAAAAAGCGAACAAAGCGCAAATATGCACCTACTAGTGGCTTTTGTCGGTACTCCTCCGCATGCTGAAGATGATGAGCATATGTAGCCGGGGTTATCGTTACACTTGGAGAACCATCAATAATGATAACGACATGTCCTTCATACAAATGTGCTGCAGCCGTATCGGGGCGCTCCGTGTATCTCACCGTAGGATATGGATTCCAATGCCTACCACTAATATACTCTTCGATTGTTTTTTCAGCCATTGGCAATCCATCGGTATCGATTTGCGCTAGTTTGTCTTTTAAAGCTTCTACTCTACGCTGATCTGCAATATCTTCTAAATAGCAAATACAAATATCTGTTTTTGATCTTCTGCCTATTTGCATATACTCCATGCGTAAAGAACGATCACGAACTCTACGTCTTGTGAGTGCTGTATTAAAAATAATGGTCTCTACATAACCATCCCGTGATCCCCTAACAACCCTTTCTAAATCTGGCTCTTCCGGTGAGCGAGCTGGATAGGTTCTTCCATCTATCATAATTACTTTATCGATTCCTTCGACTACCAACGCTGCAGGCCCACCAAGAACAAGATCCGTTACTTTATTTAAATCATCGACCTCATCTACCTCAACATATGGAATATATGTTTCAACCAACTTTTTAAGTGTATTCGTTTGGATATCTTCTGGCTTCAAATCAGCAAATAAATCCATAATATACAGTAATATATCATCTTTAATAAATCCATCAATTAAAAAAAATGCCATTTTAACTCCAGCATATTCCAGGTCACGTTGTACAATATCAAAACTTTTGTCTACAGCTAATCGATCACGTATATAGTCACGATTTTTTTCAAACGAACGAAATAAGGGTTGCTTATCCTTTTGCATATACTCACCTATCCATTTTCATTACTATACATATTGTGTGGATTTTGTGATTGTTCTATGCATTTGCTATATAAATAGCATATCGGTGTAAGTGGCTGCATATAGTGAAAAGAAGAAAGCTTGTACAAAGGTAGGGGATAGTATGAAAAAAGTAATCATCATACTCTGTGCAGGAATAATTTTAGCGAGTATATGTATTATAAATGTACAAACAAAACCTGCAATTACTTACTTTCCAATCGATCAAGATACCACCTTTTCCACTACAAAAACTTCTCTTTCTCTAATTACGGAAAAAGGAAATGATAATTACAAACTATTGTGGCAGACTAATTCCACAACCGACATCCCCGTATACTTAAGACAAGATGTTTCCTTACTTTTTGACAATGGCAGACTTCGTGGCGCTTTAACGAAATGGGTTCAAGATACAGATACAATCCAATTAAAAGAGATGCTACAACTTGAAGACAGTAGCCTATATCAATCTATTTCTTTTCATCACGGTGAAATTCATAAATCAAGAGACGAGATTAAAAGCATCCAAAAAATGTCTAGTGATTATCTTTACGTGATTGATTCACCAACAACTCCGCTTGTATCATTTAAAACAGCGAAGAGTAATTATGAAAGAGAATGGAAAGATTTGCTTGATCGAACCTCCAAGCAACAGTTATTATACCATTGGAATACGTTATTAAATCATTTTCAAATCGATAAAGAAAAATACTTAGCGGTTCCTTTAACTAGTTTGGATAAATATCAAAACGAGCCACTTCCTTCTCTTTCACAAGCACAAACCAATAAAATAATTGGTCAGCTATGGGAAGGTTTATACAAAAATTATGTGATCCCAATTGTCAAAACAGAAAAAGAAGTAGTAGATAGTTATATCCCTTTAATTTTATTTGATAAGGAAAATAAGCACCTGCTTCTTCTTTTTGAATTAAATAAAAAAAAGAAACAACTGATTCAAGAATATTCCCTGTAACAACAATAGATTTCCAAAATATTGTTTACCATATAATTATTATGTAAACTTATCAATGAGAGTATGGGACATAATTAAAAAGCATCAACTTTAAAAGCGATGTTTACTGGAATAAGCATGTTTATAAAAAGAGAAATCCGAACTAATTCCAATTCTAATTGAAGAATTTTGAATCACGCTTCGGATTTTTCTTTGACTAAAACACATTTTCCCCAGTCCCTCTCTTATAACTGATCCTCTGATCGTTCCACTATCCGATTAATAAAAACCAGATGTAAACTTTCTGGATTATTTTGCTACTTTTCCGGTAATTTCCTCATATAACTCAGTAAATTTTGGGTTATTCGGATCTAATTGATATGCTTTTTCGATAGCAGCATCCGCCTTATTCATCTCCCCTTTACGAAAATATAAGGAAGCAAGATTATAATGCGCCTCTGGAACGCTATTATCCAGTTCAATGCTTTTCTCTAGATCTTTGATTGCTTTATCAGGCTGGTTTAATTTAATATACGCATAAGACCGCTGAAATAAGATAGCCGCTTTTAAGTCCCCTTCACTGCGTAATGCTTGATTAGCATGCTCAATCGCCTTATCATAATTTCCTTCCTTTACCAGTCTTTCTAATTGCATAGCATGATAGAGTTGACTATTCTGATTATTAACTAGCCCATATTGAACAACACCAAATAGAAGCGCAATGAATATGACAAGTGCACTTAATTGTTTTAGTAACTCTCTATGTTTCGGCAAATGGACAATTGACGACGCAATAAAACCAGCGATAAGACCACCTAAATGTGCACTATTATCAATTTGCGGAACAGAGAACCCAAAAACGATGTTAATGCCTATTAACAGGAGCACGTTGGTGCCAATGGTTTGGAAAAATATTGTACGATGATAAAGCCCGAAAAATAATAATGCGCCAAACAGTCCAAATAAAGCGCCGGATGCTCCGGCAGCTATGTTTACAGAAAAAGCAAAACTAGCCAATCCTCCGCCAATCCCTGCTAGAAAATAAATGATCAGAAACCGGATGGATCCATAGATTCTTTCAACTAAAGATCCCAAATAATAAACGGCAATCATATTCATTGCCAAATGGAGTAATCCAATGTGTAAAAACATGGAGCTAATTATCCTCCACCATTCACCATCTTCAATAATTGCAGGATTAAACTTAGCACCAAATTTGATTAATGTTTCCGTATTTTTACTGCCTCCATTCAATTCAAGGAGTAAAAACATACCGATACATAAAAGCAAGATAATATATGTAAGTCTTGGCTTACCAAAGGAAAAAACAGCCTTCGTTTGTTGTTGATGATCAAACACATGTTGAGTTAAATACTGTTTATAGGACACTAACTTCCTTTCTTTTTCCTCTATATCCAATGAAAGATCTGTATCTGTGATGGAAACACCGACTTCATTTGCAAGTCTTTGTTTTTCTTCTTCATAAAGAGAATTAGATAAGTAATAAAGATGCATTGAAATAGATTGCTTGGTATTTAACTTCATTGGTTTTTTTAAAAGTTCCCAATTATCAACTGGGGCATGTTCAGAAATATAAATATTATGTATTTCAATAATTCTTCCACGTAACATACGCTTCATTGCTTTCACTTTCTGAAAAACAACGGCGATATCTTTTTTTAAATGATTTGTCCAATCAAATCCCTGGTTAATCAATCGTACAACATTTGAAGTTTTTCCTTGCTTCTTTTCCAACCATATTTCATTGCCTTGATCATTTACATATAATACATCATAATTATCAGCGGAAACAAATTGAACTGCCAGTTTGTACAACTTATATTGTTCATCCAAATACATTACCACATCTCCCCTTAAGTTCTACCTTCATTAAACTGATTCTTGTCTAAGCTTTTTCTCTTTATATATAGTATAAGTGCTATATATGATAAAAGAAGTTGTTTCCCACAACTTCTTTTTCCAGTGGATGGTATTCATGTATCTGTTTGGCATGAGAATTCTTCACCATTTATCATGATTTAAACATCCAAGGGATTAATTTACTGCGTACTGTCGGCATATTCATTGATAGTTGGACAGCTAATTTACGCAAAAAACTGATCGCCAAAAGAGTATTCATTACTCGATAGCGCCATTTAAATAATAAAGTTGCAGTAGTTAGTATACCAGCAATTAAAACTATAATACGCAATAGGAACACCTCTTTTTTCTAAGTTGTGTTCTTAGTTATGGCAGAAGCATGAAGTTTTATACATTTATTATAAAGTGAATTCGGTCAGTGGGATGTTTTCTTTTATCCCCACAGATTGTTCGTACCACAAGGGGTATGACCTAAAGGCCTCTGGACCGAATCAGGCATTTGACTTGCAGTTAGACCCTCCACTTATCCTTCAAAGTTTCACCTCGTAGCATTGGTGGAGGTCTTACAGTCAGTTACATGCGGGATAAAATCATTGTAAAACTTAACTACCTTCCTTTTATATCCATCCTTGCTCCGTAATTAAATGGTCAACAGGTAAGTCAAAAGGATCCTTTGGGATGGTATCAATGAGTTGAGAACTATGTAGAATCGATGCCGTTTTATTTTTATACTTTACTAAAAATCGGTCATAATATCCACCGCCAAAGCCAATCCTGTATCCTTGTCGATCAAAGATAATACCGGGAACTAATAACAGATCCATTCGCTCTGGTGGGATATGCTTTGTCATACTCCGTTTTGGTTCAAGCAAATTGTAGTAAACAACTTCTAATTGCTCATATGTATCGATTTGATAAAATTCCATTCCTTTTGTAGCTGGAAAACATTTTGGCACACAAACTGTTTTCCCTTGCTTCCAGCCCGTTTCAATAATTTTCATTGTATCCCATTCAAACTCTTGTGATATGGTTATACCAACAGTTTCTGCTTGTTTCCACAAGTAAGAAGTAAGGAGATGAGCATGTAACTGTTTCTCCGTTCCCTTTTTCTCTTCCTCACTGAATTGTTTTAACTTAGCAATTCCAGTCGAGCGCAATTTCTCCTTCGTCACTAAGCTAGCTTCCTCCCTTCCATATGGTTGAAGTTATCTATAATTGGCGTATAATGTTATTTCAAGCAGTAGAATCTATGATAATTAGATGCTTATAGAATGCAAAAACAAACCAAATATATGACCCTTATTGTTATCCATTTTTTAACAGTCTTACACTTATCACTTTTCTATATATAACTTTACCATAATTTTAGGCAAGAACAAAAGCTCAGGCGCTTGTTTAGTGCATACAAATTGGATAGTTTCTAACTAGATCAGGAAGACATGCCTCTCAACAGGAGTATGCCGACGCCAGCGGCAAGCCCGCTTATAGTCGGCCTTCTTTTAGACTCAAGCCGATGCTGACTTGTCTAGGAAAAAGAAGGGAGTTTGCTACAAACTGAGCGTTTAAGCTAGACGATGCTATTTTCAAAACGTTATCCACCATGAAGACTATGATAATAATAAAACCTTTATCTTTTCGATAAAGGTTTTATTAAGAAGATCTTATTTTGTTTCTCGATGTAGAGTATGTTTTTTTAGTCGTGGACTATATTTCATAAGCTCAAGACGCTCAGGATTTGTACGTTTATTTTTAGTTGTAATATAATTACGGTCTCCTGTTTCAGTGCAAGCTAAAGTAATATTAACGCGCATTTTCTTCCCTCCAAACTATATCAAATTCCTTTATCACGTAATAGCGAAATTTTCATTTCAGACTTAATCATAATATCAAATATTACCGAAAGTATCAAGGCTTAACCTGGGATTATTTTTCAGCAAAAACTTAATCATTAGAATGGTTAATGAACGAATGCTACGCTTCAATTTTCAGTCTGAAATCATTATTATTTATTAATAAAACCTTGTTCTAAAGGAATTAACCTTCAGCTTCTCTCAAAATTACCTGAGCATTTTACAAATACAAATATATGAAATCATATACTCATGGTATATCATCACTTTAGCTGGACAAGTAAATGCTATTTTTGATTTTTAGTACATTTTTTTATATAATTCAACATATGTGGCTACCCCTACTTAACTTTTTAATAGTTTGTAAAAGTTACATTTACATCGACCTTTTCTGGATCCCCCTTGCCAAATCATGACTTCATGCAATCGATTCGATATAAAAATTAATGTTGTTTCGGCAAAAATAACAAAATTATAATGGCTTTTCGATAGTATTTTATGATATAACTAGTATTGAGTAAAAGGAGGGAACCAGATGTTATATGCAATTATTTCCATTATTGTTGTGGGAATTGTTTTACTTGCAGTATCATTTTTTATGAGTGATCGAATTGAGCAAGTCGAGAGTCAATTAGAACAATTTTCCATTACAACGATGCAAGATACATATCAAATAAAAAAGAAGATTAAAATCTTAGAAGAAGAGTTGCTAACAGAAGATTTTACCGAAAATCGTATTGATAATAGATAATGAAGGGAGGAGGAAAACATGAAACAACCCGTACGTGTTTTTGCTATTGGCTTATTAACTGCCGGTGTTATCATGCTAGGCGTTTATTTTTTTTCCAATGGAAATATTCAAACTGCAGATAACCTATCCAACGAAGAACTAGTGACACTAATTGAAGAAAAGGGTTATCACGTTTTATCAGACTCTGAGTATGTTGCTCTATCTGTTGATGAACAAGGGGCCACAGATTCCCAGGATCCTCAGAAAGAAGAACAGCCAACGTCAAAAGCGAAAGCAGCAGAAAAAACGAACGATGAGCAAAATAGAGACAAACAAAAAGAAGCTGACAACAACAAAGATCAAGAGGATAAAGAAAAAGATAAGGAACAAGAAGATAAAAATAAAACATACACATTAAAAATTAAATCAGGAATGCCTTCTTCGGATATAAGCGATCTATTAGAAGAAAATAACATTATTGATGATGCTAGTGAGTTTAATAAGTATTTAGAGAAACATAATTATAGTGAAAAAGTACAATTAGGTAAATTTAAAGTATCAAGTGATATGAGTTTATATGAAATAGCAGAAGCAATTACAAAATAAGCTAAAAAGCAGCACTTTGTCTGCTTTTTAGCTTATTTTTAATTTAAATTATAGTTTTCGCCTTTAATCAAATATAAAATGCTCTCACCAATATTCGTAATATGATCCCCAAAACGCTCTAGATATCTAGAGCATAAAGAAATCTGCATAATATATTGGATCTTATCAGGATTTGTTGCAGTCTCTCCTAATAATTCACTAAGAATTAGCTTATTTTCTTTATCAACGAAATCATCCATCTCAGCTAGCTGACTGGCTAATTTGCTATCCTCTTCCATAAAAGCTGTGATAGCTGTATGAAGCATATGGATTAATGCATCCTTCATTGTATGCAGTCGTTTAGGAATTAGCGCCTCCTCGCTTTCTCCTAAACGAATCGTTGAACGTGCAATATTTCTAGCATTGTCAGCCATTCTTTCTAAATCCGCAACGATCTGTAAAGCAGTAATTAGCCGTCGTAAATCAGTAGCCACTGGATTTTGTTTTGCAATTAGCAATACGATTTTATCGTTTAGTTCTAATTCTTTTTTATCAATATCTTTATCGGCTTCAATCACTTGTTCAGCTAATTGAATATCTTGATTAAATAGTGATTCCACAGCATTTTTTAAAGCTTTTTCTGCCAAGTTAGCTACTTCAACAATTGCATTGTCAATTGCTTTAAGTTCTTGATCAAATTGCCCTCTTGTCTGCATATTGCACCCTCCTAATCTGCCAACATACCATTATTCTAGCAGAACACTATGTACGAATTATTGAGATTATGTAAAATCTTTGTAAATTATTTTAGAAAAACTTGGATTGTCGCCAAATCTTTATGGCAAAAGCTTAGTTTTTCTTATACGATAAAGTGAAACTTCATTCCGTGGAATGCTTTTTACACGGAATGTTAGTTGAACTAACCGGGCATTTAGGTGCCGTTTTCTCCAACTTAGACCCTTTGTATCAATTCAGGACTTGAAGTGGGAAACTTACGGTACCTTACATGCGGGATAAAAGTTGTAACTTTCCTATAGTGTAAAAGAATAAAAGCACAAGCAAATAATTGCCTGCGCTTCTACTCGTTAATCTTTTTTCTTTTCTTCACTGCGCTCTTTTTTCAAATCAAAATACGTATCCATAATTCTGGAACCAATCTTATGGTTAATACCGCTTCCTCTACTAGGTGATGTGTTAGGAACCATGATCGCAAACGCTACTTCAGGGTCATCATAAGGTGCATAGCCGATTAAGGACAAGTTCTCCGTGTCAGCAATTTGTTTACCATCTTTATAAATTTCATTTTGCGCTGTACCTGTTTTTCCTGCGGGCTTATAATTCTTACCTTTCCAGTGCGGATATGCAGTACCTCCTGGAGCCTGAAAAACTTGCTTAAAACCTTCCTGTACACGCTTGATATAAGCTGGCTTCATTTCAATTTGATTTAATACATCGGTATTTTCACTTCGATATATCTTTCCTAATTGCTTATCAGAACGCCCAGGTTCACGAACTTCCTTTAAGAAACGTGGACGCACGCGATAACCATCATTCGCAATGGTGGAAACATATTGCGCTAATTGCATCGTTGTATACGTGTCATATTGACCGATAGCTTGGTCCATTAAAAGACCTGCTCTAGGAAGGGAAGGACCTTGATAACCAACACTTTCATATGGGAAATCGATACCGGTTTTTACTCCTAATCCGAGTTGTTGGAAATAATTTCGCATTTCCTGCCAAGCAGCTGGATTAAAGCTTGCTTTTCCACCACTTGGAAATGGATAACGATTTTCTCCCCCCATTTTCAGTGCAATGTAAAACATATACACATTAGAGGACCGTTTCAATGCAGCCACATCATTCACTGCACCAATACTGCCACTGTATGATTTTTTTAACGGCGTACCTTTTATCTTGATTGGCTGGTCAACAAAGACTGTTCCTGGTGAGATTACTCCCGACTGAAGACCCGCTAACACGGTTGCTCCCTTTACTATCGATCCAGGACGATTCCCATCAGAAATAGCCTTAATCGCAGCATCTTTATACTTATTACCGTCTCTTGTTTGACCACTAACAGCCAAAAGTTCCCCAGTTTTAGGATTCATGACAACTGCAATTGCGTCTTTTAAATATGGATTCATTGGTACCGCTGCTTTTAACTCTTCGCGGATAATTTTATCTACTTCCTTCTGAAACTCCATATCGATCGTTAAAACAAGATCTTTTCCTCGGCTACCTTCAACTACTGTTTTAGTACCGACAATTTCTCCGGACTTTGTTGTCGTATATTGTATTTGCTCTTTACGACCACGGAGGATATCTTCATAATATTCCTCCAGTCCACTTTTCCCTACTCGATCATTACGGCTATAGCCTCTTGTTAGAAAATATTCCTCTTTATCAGCCGGAATACCTTGTTCTTGAGAAGTGATCGATCCAAACAAACTTCTAATTGAATCTTTAAAAGGATAATCTCTATTCCAATCGGTTGTAGCGTTTATTCCCGGAAGCTCAGCTAAATGCTCAGAAACTTTAGCATATTCTTCCGCAGTTACATCTTTATTTTTAACAATCTGCGGTGTTAAAGAGTATGCTTTGTCCAACTCTTTTTTTATCGCAATAACTTCTAACTGTTGTTTGGAAAAATGAGCTACTTCATCTTTCGTAATCCGATTTAAAATTGTTTTATATTGTTTCGCATTATCTAGCTCAGCTGCTTCTTTCTTTGATAACCGACTATCTGCTTCTTTTTTATTTTTCAAATACCAGTATTCCTTTTTATCACGTTCAGTAATCGTGTCTAAATATTCTTTACTATCCATTGAGATAAATTTAGCAAGCTTCTCCGCCAATTCTAAACGATCTTCCGCTTGTGTTCCTTTTGGCGGTGTATACGTAATAGAATATAATGGCTTATTATCGACAACAACTTGATGATTGCTGTCGTAAATTTTACCTCTAGGCACAGGAACCTTTGTCGTATCTTTCACTGTCCGATTAATTTCTTCTTGATATTCTTCACCATTTAATATTTGCACGATACCTAGTTGCAAAATTAGTACAGCAAACATTAGAAAAATGAAAAAAAACAATATATTAACACGGAAGGGAAGCTGTTCCTTTTTCTTTTTTTTCTTCATATTCTCTCCCCCAAATAATGTTACAGTTTTACCATGCTTTATTTACCCCACACCTAAGAACCGTATGAATCGATTACATACAGTCCATCTTTACCGAAGTAACGGTAACCTAAATACCCGATTCGTTTAAAGGCCTTTAGGTCATACCCTTATGGTACTCCTATTCCGTAGAAAGAAGAGCTACAGAATGAAGTTTCACCTTATTATATCATTTCTAGCAACGCAATTCATCTATTTTTTTATCCCGCATGTAAGGTACCGTAAGACTCCCACTTCAAAATCTTGAGTTGATACAAAGGGTCAAAGTGGGAGAAAACGGTACCTAAATGCCCGATTCGTTCTACTAACATTCAGTAGGAGATGGAAGAAAACTCCTACTGAATGAAGTTTCACTTTATATCGCCGAATTCAAAGTTTGAAGTGTTCTATTATCTTTTTTTATACAATTACTTCTATCTGTTTTTATCATCTGTTAACTGTTCCTTAATTAAAACCTGTTTATCTGTTTCACTTTCCAAATATATATTTTTCACAAAGAAATAAATAATGACATGCCCTGCACCAAAAATTGCTAACAAATAAGGAATGATTACTTCTGCTGAAGTAAACGAAAGTGTAATTAAGAATATTGAAATGGAAATGATCCTGCCGATATTTACAAATAGTTCTCTTACTACAATATATTCTACTCGATATTCTTTAGCTCTCCATGCTTTTCCAATTACATCATATGTTAATGAAACATATGGGATTGTCAAAATAGGATAAGCGATACCAATGCAAATGGCATAAATAAGTAACTGCATATAGCTAATGTTAAAAATAATGATTGCAATCGAAAAATAGAGAACTAAACCGCCAAGTAAAATTGCCTTTTTTCTTAAAGAAGGCTTAATCATTCTCGTGCCAACAAAATAAGAAATAAGCGACAGTCCGGAAAATACCAAATTAAACATTCCTAGTGCAAATTCACTTTGGGTAATTAAAAACACCCAAATAGAGATTATAAATGCAAATATTCCTTCTCGTAATCCTTGAAAAATATGAGCGTTCTGAATCCGTTTCCAGTTCTTATTATGGAATCGTTCTGCAAACACTCTGCGAAAATGAAAGCTTCCCTCTGCCTTGCGCTGATTTAAAAAGAAGCTAATAATTACTGCACAAATAAACATCAGGAATGAAACAGTAAAAATAACAGAATAACCAATATTAGCCTTCATTTTTGAAATAATCATCCCAGCGAGTAAAGGGCCGACCATACCACTAAATGATTGCAATATTCCTAAAAAACCATTAAAAAAATCACGTGTGTCTGGTTCTGTAATTTCAAAGGTCAACACATTAAATGCAAGCCAATAAAATCCATAACCAACCCCTAAAAGACCACCAAGCATGAAATTAAAATAAGCAGCTTTTTCACCTATTACAAGCACACTTAAAAAAAAGAGCGATAAAAAAAATACTCCCAATCGCAACACAATGATTCGATCAACTTTTTTCGCTAATATTCCAGCTATAATAAAAGTAATTGGTAAAAAGGTGTAGATTGCTAAGTTATAGACTGCAATTGTAACAAAATCTCCTGATTGCTTCCAAAGATAAATGTTGACAAACGTGTTGGATAGAAATAGTCCCAGTGAGTATAGACCTCCAATAAGAAGTAATAAAATAAGATCTTTATTTACATTCATATGGCGGTTAATAGCATGGATTTTCTGCATATCGGATACCCCTTTTTCAAGTCAATATTAGTTTGAACAAAGTACGAACCAGATATACAACCATACAATAGAATTGATTAATTTTTATATAGGTAGCAAGTTAAATTAGTGATACTTCAATTATTTTTTCATTTAGATTATTAGATTTGCACTAGTTAGCAACATATTACCGTTTCATTAGGAATGCATAATTATCTGTGAACTACTACCACTAGAGGAAAGAAATATCACGGTTTTTCTCCTCGTAATTCTACTGTCAAGTTTTCATACGTATAATCCTTTCCTCTTCCAAAATTAACCATATATACACCTTTACGTAACATTTATTTCTTTTAATCAGTTACGATTAGAGCGTTTACCTTTTTTAGATAAAAACTCGACCGCTTCTCTAGTTGCATTCAAATGCTCAACTGTATCATCATATTGTAATGATGCTACTGACATAAACAGAATATCGATTACGTGAAGTTGGGCGATACGAGATGAAGTTGCGCCACTTCGAAAGGTAGGCTCTCTAGTTGCAGAAGTGTATAATTTTAAATCTGCTTCTTCTGTCACTAAAGATTTCCCATATTTAGTCAGACTAATCGTGGTAGCATTATTTTTTTTCGCTAATTGAAGAATCTTAGCGACTTCTACAGTTTCTCCGGAAAAAGAAATTCCTAAAACTACATCTTTCTTTGTTGTATTGGCAACTTGTGTTGCTGCCATATGTAAATCCGTAAACGCATATGCATTTTTATTAATCCGCAAAAATTTTTGCTGTGCATCCTGTGCAATTATACTGGAAGCGCCGACCCCAATAAAGTGAAGACTTTTTGCATTCTTCACTTTTTCTACTACTTTTTGCAACTGTTCAACATTTAATAATTCAGCAGTTTCCCGAATTGTTTGAACGCTATTATTTGTCATCTTCTTAATAACAGAAAGTAAAGGTTCATTAGGCTCTATATCTCTCAATCCAACCTCTTCTGTTTTATGGAGGTCTCCAGCTATTCTTAACTTTAAATCTTGAAATCCCTTTAAGTTTAATGATTTACAAAGTCTAATAACAGCAGCTCCGCTGGTTGAACTTCTATTCCCTAACTCAACAGCTGTCAAGGTCAACGCTTCCTCTGGATTATTTATAATATAGGAAGCAATTTTTCTTTCAGAAGGTGGAAGCGAAGAAAGCATCTCTGTAAGAATTACTATACCGCCACTTGTCGCCATCATATCAACTCATTTCTAATTAATTACTGTCATTATTCTATTATATGAATAATAAAAAATTACATCAATCTATCTTGCTTAAAAGTACCAGGTATAAATTAAAATTTTATCTGTGCTTTTTCTTCCTTCTGATAAGAGGTAGAACAAAAAACAGGCGATCAGTTAGCAACGACAAACTGGAAAAATTTTGATGAGATAAGAAGACATGCCTTTAAAATAGGGATGCCGACGCCTGAGCGGCAGCCGCTTTTAGTTGCCCTTTCTTTAGATTCGAGTCAATGTTGACTTATCATAGAAAGAAGAATGTGGCTTTTTCTAGGAGCACTATCGCGTAAACTAGACAAACCTACTTTCAAAATAAATAGCCACTGGATAAAAGCGGATACCGTTTCCTAGACACGTACAGAGGGTTAAATTGCAGACCTTAAAAATCGCGATGTATCGCTTTCAGGACATCCTTGTCCTTGACAAAGAAAATCCCTTTTTCTTCGTGCGATGTATCGCTCTCGAAGCGTTCCTTGTCCGTCGACCTGAACGCGGAAATTTTAGGTATCCCCACTTAAACTTTTTCGTAATTTCTATCATACCTAATGGGAGTTTTATGGAGCTTAGAAGCGTGATATAGGGTTTTATTAATCCTATTGAATCTTGATTTTAACGAAACACAAAAAGCCACCTTATCGGTGACTTTTTATTTCTTTTATAACGTCTTTTATTTTGCTTCGTTATAGTTTTTTGCAACTTCATCCCAGTTAACGATGTTCCAAAATGCAGAAACATATTCTGGACGTCTATTTTGATAGTTTAGATAGTAAGCATGCTCCCAAACATCTAAGCCCAAAATAGGTGTTTTTCCTTCCATTAATGGTGAGTCTTGGTTTGGTGTACTAGTTATTTCTAATTTTCCATTATTTACAACAAGCCATGCCCATCCTGAACCGAAACGTCCAGTTGCTGCACTTTCAAACTGTTCTTTAAACTTTTCGAAACTACCAAAAGTCTCGTTAATTTTAGCAGCAAGCTCACCAGTTGGTTCTCCACCACCATTTGGTGAAAGAATCTTCCAGAAAAGGCTATGGTTAGCGTGTCCACCGCCATTATTTCTTACAGCAGTACGAGCGCTTTCTGGCACAGCATCTAGGTTGCTAATTAAATCCATTAATGATTTATTCTGAAGGTTTGCATGTCCCTCTAAAGCATCATTTAATTTTGTAACATACGTATTATGATGCTTTGTATGGTGTATGTTCATGGTCTCCTTGTCGATTGTAGGCTCAAGTGCATCGTATGCATATGGTAGTTCGGGTAATTCAAATTTTGACATTATTCCTTCCTCCTCTAATAAATCCATTTTAATTAAAAAGGATCTAATATCACCCTTTTAATCAAGCCTACCAAAGGTTTTTTAGTGTTGCAAATTATATGCATTAACATACTATAGGCTAAGGTGTATAAAGAACACTGGACATATACAAACTGGAAAATTTCCGACGGGATAAAGTGAACTTCATTGCGTGGAATGCTTTTCCAAGAAATGTTAGTACCGCAACGGTATGATCTAAAGGCCTCTGAACCAATCGGGCATTTAGGTGCCGGTTTCTCCAATTTAAACTTAAGATACGGAGCCTTCCATTTTCGGATAAAGAAAATATGCCTCTAAAAACAGGGGAATGCTGACGCCTGAGCGGCAAACAGCCTGCTTTTAGTCGCCTACCTTTAGATCTGAGCCGACGTTGACTTATCGTAGGAAGAAGACCGACCAAAGTTTGCTAGTCGCTCGAGCGCTTAAGCTAGACAACGTTACTTTTCACAAAAAATTAACCGCCATGTAGAAACGGATATAATTGGCTAGACAAATAAAAAAACAAGCAGATGCTTGTTTAAAAAATGGTGGCTCGGGACGGAATCGAACCGCCGACACAGGGATTTTCAGTCCCTTGCTCTACCGACTGAGCTACCGAGCCATCAGAATATAAAATTGATTTTCTGTACTTCTTAACCGCACTATATGTATGGAGGAGGTAGAGGGATTCGAACCCCCGCGGGCTGTTACACCCCTGTCGGTTTTCAAGACCGATCCCTTCAGCCAGACTTGGGTATACCTCCAACTAGACTGGTGGACCCTGCAGGACTCGAACCTGCGACCGATCGGTTATGAGCCGATAGCTCTAACCAACTGAGCTAAGGGTCCGGTTGATATAATTTTAATATAATGGGGCGACCGGTGGGGATCGAACCCACGGATGCCGGAGCCACAATCCGGTGCGTTAACCACTTCGCCACGACCGCCATACAAGTTTATATTTAAGTGGCGGTGGAGGGGATCGAACCCACGACCTCACGGGTATGAACCGTACGCTCTCGCCAGCTGAGCTACACCGCCAAATTGGCTCCACAGGTAGGATTCGAACCTACGACCGATCGGTTAACAGCCGATTGCTCTACCACTGAGCTACTGTGGAACGGGTATGCTATAATTTGTTTAAATTATAGCGACAAGATATAATTTACCACGTTCAACAACTTCTGTCAATATCTTTTTTTACAAAATCTTAACAAACTATTATGTATGTATTTCATTTATATATCGCTTTAAAACGACAATATTTACTATAGCATCTTTCTATATGGATTTCAAGGCTTAATTTAAAATTAGAAAATTAGAATTAATCACCTACCAAAATGAAATATTTGCATCGTTCTAATTAATTAGAACGATGCAAAATTATAATAAAGTGAAAGTTCATTCAGTGGATTTCTTCATTAGAAATGGAACAAAGACAAAAATCATAATTATGCTTAAAAAACGCTTTTTCTTCATTCGTTACGATGTTTGGTGCAAAGCTTTTCTTGTCCCTGAAAAACCGCGAAGGAAGTATCGCTGTCTTGGTTATTTCTTGTCAGTCAATGAATAGGTATTTAAATGCCGTTATTTCCCGCTTAGATGCTTCGGATTTTCTATCACTCCTGAAGCAAAAGTCGTATGTCACAACCTTAGATGCGAGATAAAAGTGAAATAGCACCGTAACTAAACACTACTCGCCAAGAACTTCTTCAGCAAGGTTTACTGCGTGATCTCCGATTCGCTCTAAATTACTAATAATATCCACAAATACAATTCCAGCGGATCCACTACAAATCCCTTCATTCATACGAATAATATGTTTTTTTCGAAATTTCCGCTCCATTTTATCGATTTGGTCCTCTTTTTGAATAACTGAAAGTGCTTCTTCACGGTTCATTTCTTGAATGGCGTAAACGGCCTGCTTAACAGTAGAAATCGTTAACTCAAACATTTCATTAAGATCTTCTTTCGCATAATCTGTTAAGTATAGTTTATTAGAAATTTTATATTCAATGAGTTCAACAATATTTTCAAAATGATCTCCAATTCGCTCAACGTCACGAACTGAATCGAGGATAGAAGAATGTTTTTCACTTTCTAATTCAGACAGTGATTCTGTCGATAATTCAATCAAATAATTAGTAATTTTTCGGTCAAGATTATTTAACGCACTTTCGATTTGCATTGCCAACTCCGAGTGTTTAATCAAATGAGTATTTAAGTATTTATTGGTCTCTTCCAACCCCTTATATGCATACTCGCCCATTCTCACTAACTCAGACTTAGCTTGATCTAATGCTACAGAAGGTGATTGTTGAATGAATATAGGATCCAGATGTTTTGGCTTATATTCTATAATGGAATCTTTACCTGGTATAATTTTGGTTACCAGCCAGGCTAAAGCGCCAATAAATGGAAATTGTATAATCGTATTGGTTATGTTAAATGTCCCGTGAGCAAACGCAATGGTCATTTCAGGGTTCAAATGAAGCTGACCTTGTAAAAAGGAAATAAAACTTGTAAATATCCCTAAAAATATAAGAAAGATTGTTGCTCCTACCAAGTTGAAAATAACATGGGTAAGTGCAGCTCGCTTAGCGCCTATAGTTGCACCTATGGAAGCAAGCACTGCAGTAATGGTCGTACCAATATTATCTCCAAATAAAACAGGGATTGCTGCCTTTAATTCCATTGCTCCTTCAGAAAATAAGCCCTGCAAAATACCAATAGTTGCACTTGAGCTTTGTACAATTAAAGTAAATACAGTACCAATCACTACACCTAAGACAGGACTATCACTCATATTAATTGTTAGCTCTTGAAATGCTTCTAAGCTTCGCAACGGCTTCATACCATTACTCATTAATTCTAAGCCAAAGAATAGCGCTCCAAAACCAAAAACGGCTTGTCCTATAGCGTTAACTTTCTGACTTTTAAAGAAAAACAATAAGAAACAACCTACAGCAAGAATTGGCAACGAATATGCACTAATATCAATTCCTATAATAAATGCAGTAATAGTTGTACCAATATTTGCTCCCATTATAACCCCAATAGCTTGCTTTAATGACATAAAGCCTGCATTAACAAGACCTACAGTTAATACGGTTGTTCCAGAACTACTTTGAATTAAAACAGTAACAATAATACCTGCGAGCACACCCAAAAATGGGTTACTTGTAAAACGATCCAATATATCTCGTAAGCGGTCACCTGCTGACTTTTGTAATCCATCACCCATGTATTTAATACCTAGAAGGAAAATACCGAGACCACCAATAAATTCAAAAATCAGTTTTTGAACATCAATTTCCAAAATGTATACCTACCCTTCTTTATGTTGAATCTTGTCGCACCATAACAATATTAAGTATATATAAAGTTTTTGTAAAGGAGTTATAATTATATTTAACATTAAATTTACAATTGAAAAAAAAGCGTTGTTTTTTATACGAACAAACGCTTTTTTCTCAAACTTAATTTGCCATAAACAGAAACTTCATTCAATGGGGCTTTCTTCTTCACTGATTAGAAGTAGAATAAGGATAACATTTCAGACGCCCTTGAAAAAGAAGTAACTTTTCTGCGTGCGATGCGTCGCTCAGGTGTCCTTTAAAAATATCGGTGTCTTGATTATTTTCTTGTCCTGTAAATGAATCGGGCATTTAGACGGCGCCTACGTATTCTCTACAATTTAAAGTGTTACCCTACAGCACTACAGATGTGGAATAGATAACTAGCCACAGGTTAGTTGTTAATATTTCCTAATAGATTACGCATAAATGAACAATTATAACCTTCTTCATACTTCCATAGATAGATTATATGAAGAGATAACAGCCATAAAAGGTGTACGTAATGAAGTATAATTATAACTACTTTACTAAACTTTTCTTATATTACATATGTATAGACTAAAACAGCAATTGGCATTGAATTAAATTTACTTAAACATATAAACAAAAGATAACCTTTTTTGGTTATCTTCTTATTTTCATTCAACAGTTTCAACTAATATTTTGGTTCCATCAACTTTTATAATCCTCACCTTTGTGTTTTTAGAGATCCATTGTCCATTAGAAATGGCACTATAATTCTTATGATCAACGCTAATCGTCCCAACCGGTCGCAAATCGGTTAAAGTCAGTCCCTCTTTATTTACCAATTGTTCATAGCTAATATTCAATGAATTGTAACCAGCTTCTTTTGTTAACTGATCTTTTAATGTTATTTTATTCCACATCTCTCTTCGCTTAAATACTTTTAAGAAAAAAAACGAGGCACCACCGCCTAATAACACCCCTAAAACTGCATACAATCCCGAGGTAAAGCTGGGAGCTGGAAGTGCTACTGCTGTCAACATACTTGCTAATCCAATGGTAGCTAACGTACCGTCATTAAGGAGTTTTCCATCAATAATAATCAGTAATAATCCAATAAAGTAAATAATAAGCATAATAATAATAGAGTCCGCCTCAACATATGCTCCAAAATATACTGTAATGAATCCTATTCCTAATAATGCAAAAACTCCACGCATATTTACTAATACTTCGCCAATTAAAAATAATGTAGCAAAGCCAGTTATAATAAGCCCAATCCATTCCGTCTCAAAAACAGCCAAATATGCTCCTCCTCTCATCGTTCATTCATTTATACGTATATAAGTTATATTTTGTTTCATTATAAGGAGTAATTCTATGTATTTTATTAAAAAACTTACTGCTTTATTATTCAGTATAATTGCTATTTTCGTTATTTATCAAGACCTTTCTCAGGTAGCAATACATTCCAAAAAAGATAAATATGAGGTTGAACAAAAAGCTGAGCCAGCACCTTTAGCTTATCATGTCATTCCAATTAAAGTCCAAGCAGGAGATACTGTTCTTTCCATTGTAGAACGACTAAACCCTCATTTAAATGACATTCATAATATAAACATATTTGCTGATTTTCAACTGATTAACCCAGAAAGTGATCCATCTTCGCTCACTCCAGGAGATATTTATTATTTTCCTAAGTATGAAAAATAGTATGAAATTAAGGGTGGGTTTTAACATATTATTGTTTGTATATATTAAAAATTCATATCTGTTTTTACTAATAATATTCATGTTTTTAGAAAAACTTGGTTTGTCGTCAAGTCTTTATGGCGAAAGCTTCTTATACGGTAAAGCCTAAAGTTTTATACTTTCCTACAGTGTAAAAAACGACTCGTTTTTTTCTAGTTATAGAAAGTATAGTACTAAAACATTCCATTTTTTACTATTAAACATTTGTCTATGTTAATTTAACACTAAAATTTTAAAACATAAAAGTTAGAAGTCGCACATTTAGTACAAACCGCAGATCAAAAAACATAGGAGTATGCCGTCGCCTGAAGCGGTAAACCCACTTTTAGTTGGTCTCCCCTCAGATTCGAGACGATGTTAACTTATCGTAGGAAGAAGAGCGAAGGTTGAGTAGCAGCTTAAGTTAGATGATGCTACTTTTCAAATAAGTTATCCACGATAGAGAAACGGATATAAACAAAAAAAAGGAAGGCAAATGTACCTTCCCTAAACAAATGGCAATATAAATAAAGCAATGAGAATTGATATTGCTCCTGCAGCAATAGCAATATTCCCCAGTGCATCTGCTCCTCTATTTCTAGACATGAAACCGAGTACGATTCCTGCTATACCAAAGATCACTGGCCAAACAAAAAAGGAAATAATGGATAAGGCGATGCCAATCCAACCAAATGTTGCATTTGCATCTACTTCATCATTTGTGACTTCAGGCTCATAATCATCGGCTGACATTTCTGCAGCGAATTCTTCGTCTCTTGAGCTATCTGGTTCGACGCCAATAAAGTCTTGATTTTTTCTTTGTTCTTCGTAATTTGGCGCTTCTTCAACATCCTTCATACCTTTGTTCGGATTTTGATCCATTAGCTAAGACCTCCTTTTGTTTTGAGGTACACGCTTAGGTTATGGATTTTTGATTATTTTACAGATGTTATTTAATGGAAGCCTTTCCTTTAAAAAATAATAAATGGGACAAGTTGATTTTTATTTTTATTTACATATAGTAACGTAGAGCTTTTATTAAGGGAGCAATGTAGAATGTCAAAAATCATAAAAGAAATAATTAGAAAAAAGTTAACCCAATTATCAGCAGAAGAGCTTATGAATTATGCTGACCAATATGGCTTTTCATTAACACAGCAAGAAGCAAAACAAATAATTATGTACTTAAGACAGTATGAAGTTGATCCATTTAGCGTTGAAGGAAGAAAAAAGATGATTCAACAACTAGCGAGGATAACAGACCAAACAACTGCGCAAAAAGCCCAACAATTATTTAGTGATATGGTTTCATCTTATGGTTTAGATCATTTATTCCGTTAATGAAGCGGAATGAAGACTAAAATCTCGGGTATCCTTGAGACTGCGATGTGTCTCTATCGTAGCTTTTCTTATCCTTGAATACGGTTGTGCTACCGAATCTTCTACGTTCTGTCGATCGACGAATCAGGCGTCTAGTGCCGTTAACTTCCACTTTGATTCTTGCTTGGTATTGAAGTTGGAGATAACGGCACTTAGATGCGGAATAAAGGAGCATTAAGTTCTACATTTACGCACTCTTAACACGTTACAAGGCACCTTATCGCTAATAATAACGGGAAAATTATTGATTCATAATTTTTTCTTTTAAAGCAGGATCAAATTCACCAGATCTGATCATATCAATTTCATACTTATATGGCGCTTTTTTATTTTTTTTATCTTCCCCAACATAAGGAGTTTCTAATATTTTTGGCAATTCCTTTAATTGCGGATGATTGATAACATACAGTAAAGCTTCAAAGCCGATATGACCAAATCCAATATTCTCATGACGATCTTTCTGAGCTCCTATTTCATTTTTACTATCATTAACATGGACAACTTTTATTCGATCCACCCCAATGATTTTATCAAATTCATTAAGCACCCCATCAAAATCTTCGATCACATTATAACCCGCATCGTGAATATGACAAGTATCCAAGCAAACAGACAGCTTTTCATTGTGTGTTACCCCATCAATAATTTTGGCTAACTCATCAAAGCTTCTACCTATTTCTGAGCCCTTGCCAGCCATTGTTTCCAGTGCTATCTGAACCTCATTATCCTTTTCCAAAACTTCATTTAAACCCTTAATAATCTGCTTAATACCTGCTCCTGCACCCGCTCCAACATGAGCTCCTGGGTGTAAAACAATTTGCTTCGCTCCAATGGCAAAGGTTCGATCCATTTCACTCCTTAAAAAATTGATACCTAAGTTAAAGGTTTCAGGCTTATTTGTGTTACCAATATTAATAATGTATGGAGCATGTACTACGATATCTTCTATGCCGTTTTCCTCCATATGTTCCCTTCCAGCCTCAATATTCAATTCCTCAATTGGCTTTCTCCTTGTGTTTTGCGGTGCACCTGTATAAATCATAAAAGTATTTGCACCGTAGGATACAGCTTCTTCTGATGAACCTTTTAGCATTTTTTTACCACTCATCGATACGTGGGAACCAATTTTTAACATACCTTCATCTCCCCTAATTAAAAACCTATTTCTTTCTATATTTATTTTTCTTCAACCTTTTCTTAATTGCTTCTTTTTCTTGCTTCATTTTTTTCTTATAGCCGGGTTTTACTTTTTTAACTTTTTTTACTCGTTTCCAAGCTTCTCGATCTACCTCTGATTTTTGGCTCGTACGTAATGAACGATGATTCCATGGCTTAGCCTCACGCCATTCCCCATTTTGAATATCCATATACGCAAAAGTTAAACCCTTTTCCTCCAACTTTTTAATAAGCGGTACATCTTCCGTTTGATAAATGCTGATGGCGGTACCTTCCATGCCAGCCCTTGCTGTCCTGCCGACACGATGAATATAAAAATGTTCTTCTTTTGGCAGTTGGGCATTTATGACATGGCTAACACCTTTAATATCAATACCTCTGGCTGCCAAGTCCGTCGCAACAATATACTGATAGCGTAAATTTTGAATTTCTTTTAACATACGCTTTCGTTCACGAGGTGGTAAGCCGCCATGGATAAGGCCAACATTTACACCTTTTTGCTGTAAAGAGGCAGCTAATTCATTCGCTTTTTCTTTCCCGTTTGTAAAAATGATTGCTAAATATGGATGGATTGTTTTTGCAATATCTGCAATAATCGACGCTTCATCTCTATGTTTTAAGTAGATAAGACGATGTTCCATTGTTTCCGGTGATAAATCATCTGCTACTTTAACATACAATGGATTTTCTAAATATTTTTTTAAAAAATGCTGTAAGCGTTGTGGAATGGTCGCTGAAAATACCAACAATTGAATAGATGGATGGCAACGTACTAGTAATTGATCAATTTGATTAATAAATCCTAAGTCAAGCATAAGATCTGCTTCATCCATGACAAAACTATTAGCAGTATAAATGGATAAGGCGTTCTCTTTAACGATATCAAGAATTCGCCCAGGAGTGCCTACAATAATATGCGGCGGCTCTTTTAGCTTCTCCATCATTTTCTGTTTATCTGTTCCACCCACTAATAACTTGGCAATCCATTTTTGTTGTTTATCAGCAAACTCAATTATTTTTCTTACTTCATCATAAAGCTGTGTAGCCAATTCCCTAGTTGGTGCAGTAATTACTATCTGTACTTCTCGTTTGTCTTCTTGAATTCCATCAAAGAGCGGCAATAAAAAGGCATGGGTTTTTCCAGAACCAGTTCTAGATTGGCCAATCACACTTTTCCCCGCTAAAATAGCCGGGATTACTTGTTGTTGTATTTCCGTAGGTGTGCTAAAACCTAAACGGTCGATGACTTGATTGATAATAGGTGTAAACGAAAAGACCTGAAATTTTTTGTTCATACATGTCCTCCTTTTCCATTTCATACAAACTAAATAAATTGAAATGGATCTGTATTCGTAGTTGAAGTGATAATTTTTATGTCTGTATTTTTAAGTTCTACGTCCAAATACTTTTTAACCAATGTTTTCATGACTTTTTCAGCATAATGTCCAACATCGATTACCGCTAAACCAGTCTCCTGTGCATCTTGAGCATAATGAAAGGACATATCACCTGTTATATAAACATCAGCACCGTTTTGCTTTGCTTGATGGATGTATTTTTCCCCACTCCCGCCAATAACTGCTACTGTACGGACTTGCTTGTCCAGATTACCTGTAACCCTTAAATCGGGTATTTGTAAAACTGATTTTATATGCTCGCAAAAATCCTCTAAACTTAAGCTTTGATCCAACTTACCAATTCTCCCCAATCCGAAAGTTTTTCCTTTGTTTTTTAGCGGAAAGATATCATACGCCGGCTCTTCATAAGGATGTGCTTGTAACAATGCATGTAAAGCTGTTCTCAACTTGCTCTCCTGAATAATGGATTCCAGCTTTACCTCATCTACTTTTTCGAGCTGGTTAATACTTCCGATAAATGGGTTTGTGCCTTCTAAAGGCTTAAAAGTCCCTTGACCCTGTGTTTGAAACGTACAATGACTGTAATTTCCAATATGTCCAGCACCTGCTTCACTGATTGCATCTCTAACCTGCTCTACATGAGTGAGTGGTATATAAGCGACTAGCTTTAACAGCTGTTCCGTTCGAATATCAACAAGTGGCTTTACTTGCCGAACTCCAATATGATTACATATTGCATCGTTGACCCCATTTTCGGCTATATCTAAGTTCGTATGAGAAGCATAAACAGTAATATCATGATGTAATAATTTTTGAATTATTCTCCCCTTTGATGTGTCTGTGTTAATTTGACGCACTGATTTAAATAATAACGGATGATGAGCTATAATCATATCAACTTGTTTTTCAATTGCCTCATCAACAACAGCTTCCAATACATCCAATGTAACCATTATGGTGCGTACTGGCTTGTTATAACTTCCCACTTGTAAGCCGACCGGATCCCAATCATAGGCAAGCTCTTTTGGTGCTAATTGTTCCATGAGACCAAAAATATGTCCTGTTGTTCGTTCACGATTCATAATTTAATAACCTCCTTTATCCATTCCCATTCCTGAGTTAATTGGTTCAGTTTTTTCGTATCTATTTCTTTTGCACGTTTGATTTGTTGAATCACATACTCCAGCTTTGCAGCCTCTTGCCTCCACTTTTTATAAAAAGCAGTCGGCTTTGTTTGTAATAATATTGGACCAAATAGCAATACTCGTTCATCTAATTGCTGTTCTATTTGTTGGGTAAAACGCACTGCATGGATGATTTCATAAAAATGACCATTCTCCTCCATTATATCCTCATCCGTAATCATAAATCCATGCTGATACAACCAGATACGCACAGCTTTTGCTTCAACATTAGGTTGTACAATAATTTGCTTCGTTTCTTTTAATTTTTCCTTCCCATCATCCAAAATCTTTCGTATCAATGATCCCCCCATTCCAGCAATAACAATTTGTTTTACTTCGTTTGCCTGAACGACTTCAAGACCATCGCCTAGCCGCACATCAATTCGATCAGTCAGTGAGAAAGCTTGTACCGTCTCTAGCGCCTTTTGATACGGTCCCTCGTTTACTTCTCCGGCAATTGCCGAGGCTGTTAAATCATTTTGGCAAACATAACAAGGTAAATAAGCATGATCAGAGCCGATGTCAGCAAATTTGGCTCCTTTCGGCAGGAATGAAGCAACCCGTTGCAATCGTTTTGATATTTTCATTTTCACCATAAAACTCCCACTTCTTTCTAGTTACCATAATAACGTGAAATTTCATTCAAGGAGAGCATTTTTCCTTGATATGGAACACGGAGACATACTTGTAAAAAACGCGGTGTATTGCTGTTATAGATCCTCTGTCCTTTAAAAAAGAAAACCGCTTTTTCCGGTGCGATGCATCGCTTCCGCAGCTTCTCTTGTCCCTTGAAAAATCGCGATGCGCCGCTGCCGTAACTTTCCTTGTCCTGTTGACTCAAATGAATCGGTATTTAGATGCCACTATCTTTTACTTACCACTTAGTATTACTACAGTACTACTTTAATTGTAGTAAACGAACTCTGTTCATTATTCTAAGACCTAAGAAATTAGCCTTGGCTACTATGATATTAGGTATATTCTCCTTTATGTGTAGTCAAACATAAAATCCTTAACTATTGAAAAAGAAAAGCTTTCTGTTATAAAGCAGAAAGCTTTTACGTTGTCTTATTTTCTAATCTTACTTTTTCTCCGCCAACCACTCTGCTAAAACTTCAGCTTCGGCTTCTGTGGCTAATCCAGGAGGCATTTGCCCCTTACCATTAATAATTATATTTTGAACTTCATCTTTTGATAATTTACTGCCTACCTGGGTTAAGTCTGGCCCCGCTCCCCCTGATAAGTCAGCACCATGACAACTGGAACAGTTTGATTCATAAATGGCTTCAGGATCGTCAGAAGTTTCCCCTTCTTGACTCTTCTCTGTTTGTTCCCCGCCGCCTTCCTCGGCTTTTTTAATATCCTCTCGTTGATTTAAGCCTACGAATGATATTACAATAACAGCAAGTATCCCTAAAATAGCAATTAATGCATAAGGGACAACAGGGTTCCTTTTCATTGCCTTTCCTCCTTATGTATCCCCATTTGATATTAGATGTTGTTCAAAAAGCTCATTCATATAAACGAGGTGATGCTTATAAGAAAATGCTCAAAAGGTCCGATAAAGTGAAACTTCATTTCTTGGAATGCCTTTCCCAAGAAATGTTAGCTGAACGAATCGGGCATTTAGGTGCCGTTCTCTCCCACTTAGATCCTTTTGTATCAACTCAAGATATTGAAGCGGGAGTCTTACGGCACCTTACATGCGGGATAAAAATGATGCTACGAATTTCAAAGCTGGTTTGCTACTATAAGCTCGTGCTCCTAACCGTGTACAATCGTTACTCGAAACCGTACCCCCGCATCAAACTTAGCAGAACCTTTTTCCCTCTTTTTTGAACGTGCTTAATAAACGTTTCATTATAAAAGTTCACATTCTTATACAGCAAACCCTCTATGATGTCATTTAACCATCTTTTTGAACAAACATACTCTAAAAGACTATATTCATTTTACTTGAAAAATACTTTTCTTTAAAGTGTTTCGCTATGAATTTTTATAAAACGGTGTATATAAGCAAGAATAATAGAGATGTTATCCCGATTATGACTAAATAGTGCACGTGCTTATAAAGACCGTATAAAACCCAACATACAAAATGAATCGAAATGATCCAAAAGCTAAAACTTTCATGCAAATAGTATTTAGATAGGTGTACCGAGATGAATAATGCTAACAAGAAACTTGTCATTAGTGGCCAATGGTAATAACTTTTGTACTGTCTTCTCCGATGTTTTAGCGTATAATACATCCACACGGAGTACCCGAGAAAAAGAATTAAAATAGTTAGTTGCAAAATTATCTGAAATTGCGTACAATAAATAATAAGGAATGAAAACGGTATCAATACTGATAAAAGAAATAGTTGGATAAACATAACGACTTTTTGTTTATATGTCAATTTTTGCTGAAAACCGTCACCTTTTGAATATAAAGCAAGTAAAAAATCGCAATATTCAGGTGGTAAAAGTTTATGTTCTTTCCAAAATAAGATTTCTTCAATGACTAGTTGCTTACGTTGGTCAATTATCGTTACCTCCATTTCAAACATAAAATGGGAAAGGTCATTGGACAAACATAAAGTTGTCCAATGACAGGTTAATTACTGATCTAAGAAGTCTTTTAGTCGTTTACTTCTGCTTGGATGTCTTAGTTTACGCAATGCCTTTGCTTCAATTTGACGAATTCTTTCTCTCGTTACACCAAACACTTTACCAACTTCTTCTAGCGTTCTTGTGCGCCCGTCGTCTAGACCAAAGCGAAGTCTCAACACATTTTCTTCTCTGTCTGTAAGTGTATCTAATACATCTTCAAGTTGTTCTTTTAGTAGCTCATATGCAGCATGATCAGATGGAGAAACTGCTTCCTGATCTTCAATAAAGTCACCTAAATGTGAATCATCTTCTTCACCGATTGGAGTTTCAAGTGAGACAGGTTCTTGAGCAATTTTTAAGATGTCTCGTACTTTCTCTGGAGAAAGATCCATTTCCTCTCCAATTTCTTCAGGTGTCGGCTCTCTCCCCAGATCCTGCAATAACTGTCTTTGCACACGAATTAATTTATTAATGGTTTCTACCATATGCACAGGTATCCGAATGGTTCTTGCTTGGTCGGCAATTGCCCTCGTAATTGCTTGTCTGATCCACCAAGTTGCATAGGTACTAAATTTAAAACCCTTACGGTGATCAAATTTTTCAACTGCTTTGATCAATCCCATGTTACCTTCTTGGATTAAATCTAAAAACAGCATTCCTCGACCAACATAACGTTTTGCAATACTGACTACTAAGCGCAAGTTTGCTTCTGCAAGACGACGTTTTGCTTCTTCATCACCTTGCTCTATTCTTGTAGCTAATTCTATTTCCTCTTCAGCGGACAATAAGTCGACACGACCAATTTCCTTCAAATACATACGAACAGGATCGTTTATTTTAATACCTAGTGGTACACTGAGATCATTTAAATTAAACTCTTCTTCTTTTTCAATTTCTTTCATGCTGGGATCTTCTTCCGATTCACCTATAACTTCAATTCCTTGATCTCCTAGGTACTCATAAAATTCATCCATATGATCTGATTCAATGGTAAAGTTAGATAAGCGATCAGCAATTTCTTCATACGCTAAAGTGCCACGCTTTTTTCCCATTTCCACCAAGCGATCTTTCGCTTGATCTAGGGTTAATTCATGTTCGTTTTCTTTCGTTTGTGAAGGCTTGTTATCGGCCATGAGTCCCCCTCCTTCCAGACTACACCAAATATTAATTCATATTTTTTAATTGCTTTTTTATCTCAATAATTTGCATGGCAATTTGTGCTGCTTTTATTGGATCGTTTTGTTGCTCTGCTAATTTCTGCTGTTCCTTTAATGATTTAATTGTCACCTTATCTGTTTGATTTGCTATGATCATATGAATATAATCATCCAATTGTTTATCACTTATATCCTCCTGCAACGGCAACATTGCAATTTCTGTAATTATCTTTTGCAAACCAGGTTCAGTGATTCGTCCTAGGAATAAACTAACATCTGGATCATTTCCTTCTTCATAAAATGCATATAAATGAGTAACAATAATTTTATGAGCGTCTAACTGAAAGCCTGCTCCAATTTTATCTTGCACCCTTTCAGCTATTCGTATATCTTGTAACATATAAGCAAGTAAATAACGTTCTGCATTATGAGAGGCTGGTAATAATTGGGAATTTCTAGCATTCCATAGTTTACTACTAGTATATCTGTTCTTTTGTTGATTATCCTTATTTAATCCAAACTTTTCCCGATAACCGAAAATTTCATCTTGTAATGCAGCTATAGAAATATTGAATTCATTACTTAATTCCTTTATATAGTATTCCCGTTCTAACGGGCTGTCAATCTTCGCCAGCTGTTTTAATACTGCTTCCATATAGTCTATGCGATCTCCTTCATGATTTAAATTATAATCTTTCTTCAAAAATCGCATATAAAAACTCATAAACGTATCACTAGCTTTGATTACATCTTTTTCAAAGGCTTCTCCTCCATACGTATGAATATAACTATCTGGATCCATATCAGGATCAAGGTGGGCAATTTTTACTTCACACCCTGATTGCTGTAATAACACAGCAGCTTTATAAGCAGCATCAAGACCAGCTCGATCACCATCATAACAAATAACCACGATATTAACATACCGCTTTAGTAATTTTGCTTGAAAATCAGTCAATGCAGTTCCTAAAGTAGCAATTACATTACGAATCCCGGCCTGGTATGCTGCGATAACATCCATTTGCCCCTCAAGTAATATAGCTTCATTTTGTTTGCGAATATGTCTTTTGGCTAAATCAAAATTGTATAGCAGCTTGCCTTTGTGGAAAAGTTCACTTTCGGGACTGTTGATATATTTCGGCTTATGATCACCAATAGCTCGTCCACCAAAAGCGACTGTCTTTCCTAAATGATTACGAATAGGGAAAATAACTCTGCCCAGAAAACGATCTGTTGCTTTTCCAGAGTCAGTAACACGAAGTAACCCAGCTTTTACTAATAATTGTTGATGGTATCCTTTTTTTTCGAGGAATTCAGCAGTAAATTGTGCCACATTTGGACTAAATCCAAGTTGGAAAGCATCAATAGTTGTATCATTAATCCCTCTTTCTTTTAAATAGGTATACCCTTCTTTACCATCTTTTGTATAACGTAATAAGTGATGGTAAAGTTTTGTTAACCACTCATGTGCAGATAACATATCTTGACTTTCCTGAGAAAGAGAGCTTTCCTTTTTTAGCTGGAGATTATCTGGTAATGGAATCCCACTACGATCTGCCAGAAATTGTAATGCTTCATAAAACGAAAAATTCTCTATCTCCATTAAAAACGTAATTACATTGCCTCCTTTACCACAACCAAAACAATGAAAAATTTGCTTGTCTTTGGTTACGGAAAATGATGGTGTTTTTTCACCATGAAAGGGGCATAATCCAAAATAGTTTCTTCCCTGCTTTTTTAATTGAACATAATCTCCTACAACATCTACAATATCATTTGCTTTACGAATTGCTTCGATTACTTCTTCAGGAATTTGGTTAGACATAAAATATCACCATGGTATTTAATATTCGCCTTTCATAAAAAAAACCCTTTATTTTTCGACAATATTTTTTCTTGTCTCGAAAAAAATACCTTCTCTATATGTTAAATAACTTAGCTGAAGGATCGGCTTTTTCACATGCATATTTTAGAGGTTATTCAAAAAGTTCGCTAAAAAATTCATCGTACGTTTGAATGAATAAAATTTTAGGGCTGAAGTAAGACGACTCGAATGAAGATTAATCTGGCATGTGGGATGCTATAAACTCTATCACCCTTAATGGTTTTCTTAATGGTTTTTCAACTAGAGTTATCAGCATTTAAATGCCCAATTGGAGTCGGCCGACACGACAATAAAAACGTTGATAGCGACAGATGCGTTTTTTCAAAAGTGATCTTAGCCGCTCTCCGTCTATTTGCTCTCTTTTTGAACACACACTATATTTATTACATGTAATAAATATTTAGTTACATGAATCAGTTCCTGAAGCAGCGAACTTTTTAGAGTCACGCTATATTACATACTTCTACATCTTTTCTAAAAAGTCCTGCTTTTAAAGATAAGTTTATTTCATAAGTCCCGTTTCTAAAGTCCTGAGAATAAAAGGAAATACCTATTGCCCATGCGAGTTAGTTTAATGAGTAGTAAAATCTACTGCTCAAATTGATGTTATCTGATTGATTAAAAGCAGCTGAATGTGCTTGCAATAATTGAAAAATGTAAAAGAACTATTTAAAATTCCTGCTTTATCTCATCACTCCACATTAGATAAACTTGGCTTATCGCCAGTCTTTAGCGAAAGCTATCGTTTTTCTTATACGATAAAGTGAAACTTCATTTAGTAGGAGTTTTCTTCCCTCTCCTACTGAATGTTAGTACCACAAGAACCTAAAGGCCCTTGAACCAATCGGGCATTTAGGTGCCGTTTTCTCCCACTTAGACTCTTTGTATCAACTCAGGTCTTGAAGCAGGAGTCTTACGGCACCTTACATGAGGGATAAACCCTTAAAATTTTATACTTTCTTATAGTATAAAAAGATATTATTTTTAAAATATATGGGGTAAGGTTAAATACCTTATTTGACTGACTTCTTAAAAAACTCTACATTTGTACAGTCCAAAAAAACATTATAGTATACTTCGAAAAAAAATGCTATTCAAATGCTCTTAAGATTTCATTATTACCAATAGTTTAGTTTCCTAATCATAATTTTAATGATCTTCTCTTTTAGCTATTAAAGTTAAAACATACATCATCTTTAGCAACTGATGATTCGTGTTTAAACATCGATAATCTATAAGGTCAAAAAACATTCTATGAAGATAGAATGTTTTTGAAGCTATAATGTATGTTTATTTATGGACGATTTGTCTAATACTATTGGCTGTTTCTTCCACAGCTTTATTCGAAACATCGATTACCTTACAGCCAATTTTTTTTACGATCTCATCAAAATAATCAAGTTCTTTTTGAATCCGGTCAAGATTTGCATAAGTTGCTTGTTCTCCTAAACCTAAAGCTCTTAATCGTTCTTTACGAATTTCATATAGTTTATCTGCATTTATTCGAAGTCCAATGCACTTTGCCGGATCAACCTCAAATAGCTCTTCAGGAGGATCGACTTCTGGCACAATTGGAACGTTAGCAACCTTTAATCTTTTATGGGCCAAGTATTGAGAAAGAGGAGTTTTTGAGGTGCGAGAAACACCTATAAGCACAATATCTGCTCTTGCAATGCCTCTTGAATCACGTCCATCATCATATTTTACTGCAAATTCAATCGCTTCTATTCGTTTAAAGTAATCTTCATCCAGTTTATGGACTAAGCCTGGTTCTAATCTCGGCGAATGATCAAATATGCGCTCCATCGATTTTAACACAGGCCCCATGATATCAATCGCTTCTATATTCAATTGCTTCGCACGTTCATTTAAATAGTTTCTAAGCATTGGATCAACAAGTGTGAAACCAATAAGTTCTTTACCTTCCTTAGCAAGCTGTAATGCTTCATCAATGGTTGCTTTATCTTCTACGTATGGAATTCGTTGAATCTTGTAAGAACCATGATTAAACTGGCTTAAGCCTGCCTTAATTACCAATTCTGCTGTTTCCCCGACAGAATCGGATAATATATAGACGGTATGTGTATACATGAATCTACTCCTCTCAACTTAGATATGATCGCCCAGCACCAGTTCAACAAATGCTTTTGTAATGGTTGTTTTTGTTATTCGACCAACAACTTCTAAGCCTGAATCTGTATCCTTAACAACCGGTATACCATCAATTTGTTTATTAATTAAATTCTGAGCTACGTCTACTAATGGATCTTCTTTTCGACATACCGTTATATTCGGCATTCTAGTCATAATAATATGAACAGGGATTGAATTTAAATCCTGTTTTCCTATACTGGCTCGCAATAAATCTTTTCGTGATAACACCCCTGCTAAGCAGGCTTTGTCATCTATGACAAACAGTGTTCCTACATCCTCTAAAAACATCGTTGAAATTGCATCATAAACAGAAGCACTCTCTTTTACAACAATTGGTACATGTTGGTATTCATGAGCCTTTAGTTTTTTCACCTGTTCGGTGAGCAACTCATTTCCGGTTTTACCTGTGTAAAAATAGCCGACCCGAGGACGGGCGTCAAGAAAGCCCGCCATCGTTAGGATAGCTAGATCTGGTCGTAACGTTGCTCTTGTTAAATGAAGATGCTCTGCAATGTTTTCTCCAGTTATTGGTCCATTTGCTTTAACAATTTCAATGATTTCTTCTTGCCTTTTTGATAATTCCATTCCCTCACCACCTACAAACGATGTAACCCATATACTATTATAGACGAATTAAGCAGGAATGAGAATCATACCGGCTATTTAAGCAAGATTTAATTAAAAACTTTGCTTCCATTCAATCTTAGTTAAGTCTGCATAACGCTTGATTAACGTAGCAATTTGGTAAAGTAATGCTAAACGATTATTGCGAATTTCAATGTTGTCCACCATTACCATATTATGATCAAAAAACGCATGAATTGGAGTTGCCAGTTGCCCAAGTAATTGTAAATCTTTTTCAGCGTTTCTAGATGTTGTATGATACGCTTCTTCAACCGTACAAAATTTTTGGTATAATACTTTTTCGGATTCCGTTTTAAATAAATTTGGATTGATCTCACCTGCTTCTGACTTTTGCACCAAGTTTAAAACTCGAACAAACGCTTCCTGAATGGCTTTAAAATTATCATCATTTCTCTTTAATGACAACAGATTAGCTTTTGCTAAACTATATTCATAATCACCAATCTGTTCATGCAGTACAGCTTGAGTAATATCTTGTTCGATTCCTGCTTCCTTAAAAAGATAAGCGGCACGTTGTAAGAAAAAGTCCTGAATATTTACAGCAACTGATTCCTTTTGAGTGATTTGGACGGTTGATTCAGTAAGTACAGTCAATGCTAATTGAATCAGCTCTTCTATCGAAATATGCCACTTATTCTGATGAATCATTCTTAAAATGCCAATAGCTTGACGACGTAACCCATAAGGATCATGTGAGCCAGTTGGTAGTAAACCAACAGCTATACATCCTGTAATTGTGTCTAGCTTATCCGCAATGCTAATAATCGTCCCTATTCCTGTCTCTGGAAGATCATCATTTGCTTGTTTTGGTAAATAATGCTCACGAACAGCTTTTGCTACGATGTGATCTTCACCGTAGAAGCGTGCATATTTTTCACCAATAACTCCTTGTAATTCAGTAAATTCATTAACCATACTTGTCGTTAAATCAAATTTACAAATTTCTGCAGCACGTAATGCTTTTTCCATATCATCCGCAGATAGTGCTAAACATTGACTAATATGCTTTGTCAAGGAAATTAATCGGTTTACCTTATCGTGTATCGTTCCAAGTTGTTCTTGAAAGACTACACGTTCCAATTTAGATAAGTAATAATCGATCGATTGCTTCCGATCTTCATCATAGAAAAAAGCAGCATCCGATAAACGGGCACGTAATACCTTTTCATTCCCTTTAATAACTGTCTCCAAATGGTCCCCATTACCATTGCGTACACCAACAAAGTAGGGAAGTAATTCTCCTGTTTGCGATCGCACAGGAAAATATCGTTGATGTTCCTTCATGGATGTAATTAATACTTCTTCAGGAATCGCTAAAAATTCATCTTCAAATTCACCAAGAAATACGTGAGGATATTCTACTAAGTTCCGAACTTCGTTTAGTAGATCCTCATCTACCGGGATTTGTATGGATTTTTCTTGCTCTAATTTATGAATACCTTGTAAAATAAAGGCTTCCCGTTTTTGGGCATCTACCATAACATATTGTTGATTCATTATTTCTTCATAGTTAGCCGGAACATCAATGATTACTTTTTCTCCTAAAAAGCGATGACCATAAGTAACATTACTGCTTAATACATTTACTATTTCAAATGGAATAATTTCGGATCCAAACAAACCAACTAACCAGCGGATTGGAC
Source organism: Virgibacillus proomii (assembly GCF_900162615.1). Lineage (NCBI taxonomy): Bacteria > Bacillati > Bacillota > Bacilli > Caryophanales > Bacillaceae > Virgibacillus > Virgibacillus proomii. The sequence continues at coordinate 2,230,026 of NZ_FUFN01000010.1, forward strand.
GTGCGTAACGTAAGGAATGTGTTCCCCAGCGCATATTTTTACCAAAAGTTATGGAGGTAATAATATCTCGAAAACCAGGTAATAATTCTTTGGTTGGTTTCCCTTCAATATGCTTTTTCACATATATATAAGGTGTACCCTTGTAATCCTTGATATAAATGTCTTCTACTGACCTCCCCTGTCCTTTCGAAAACCCAATCGCTGCCTTTGTCCAATTACCAGATTCATCTTTAGCTATTTTTTCAGCTGGCCCTTTTACTTCTTCCTCTATCGTTGTTTGCTCTTCAGATAGACCTGTTATAAGTACAGCTAACCGTCTAGGGGTAGAATACGTTGTTAAACTTTCAAAAGGTATACGTAATCCCTCCAGCCAAGCTGCGGTTTTTTCCTTTAATTGGTGTTCAGCATCATCAATAAATCGAGCTGGTAACTCTTCTAATCCGATTTCAAATAAAGCGTCCTTTGTCATGTTATTGCTCCTCCTTTTTCAGCATAGGGAACCCTAATCGTTCTCTTTCAGCAACATAAGCTTTGGCAATTCCTCTTGCTAAATTTCGGATTCTTGTAATGTATCCTGTTCGTTCAGTAACAGATATGACGCCCTTAGCATCCAAAAGATTAAATGTATGCGAGCATTTGAGCACATAATCATATGCAGGGAATACGAGGCCCTTTTCCATTGTTGTCTTTGCTTCTCGTTCATAATTAGTAAACAGCTCAAAAAGCATTTCTGTATTAGATGTTTCAAATGTATACGTAGAATGTTCATATTCCGGTTGGAAAAAGATATCTCTTACAGTCACTCCATTTGTCCATTCTAAATCAAATACATTCTCTTGGTCTTGAATATACGAGGCTAACCGCTCAATTCCATACGTTAATTCTACTGAAACTGGATTCGCTTCTAAGCCACCGATTTGCTGAAAATAGGTAAATTGTGTAATTTCCATCCCATCTAACCAAACTTCCCAACCCAATCCAGCTGCACCCAATGTCGGATTCTCCCAATTATCCTCTACGAACCTTATATCATGAGCAAGCGGATCAATGCCTAATTTTTCTAAAGATGCTAAATAGAGCTCTTGAATATTATCTGGAGAAGGCTTCATAATAACTTGAAACTGGTGATGCTGATATAGCCGATTTGGATTTTCGCCATATCTCCCATCTGCCGGTCTTCTTGAAGGCTCAACATAAGCTACATTCCAAGGCTCTGGACCTAGGCTTCGTAATAATGTCATAGGTGACATCGTACCTGCTCCCTTTTCGACATCATATGCTTGCATTAAAATACAATTGTGTTCAGACCAATATTTTTGTAGTGTTAAGATCATTTCTTGAATATTCATCCGTGCGCATCCTCCAATACAGTTAATACAATATAAAATCCCCGGCCCTCATGTCTAGCGAATAGACATAGGGACGGGGTTAATCCGCGGTTCCACCCTACTTGCTTATAACTTATAAGCCGCTTTATTCAACATGCTCCGAAGCGCCCTTCCTAATTGTCTTCTCGCTCAGCTCCCACCATTCTGAACTCGCTATAGAGATTTCAACAGTACTCCTCTTCATCTTCGCATAAACTTATAATATTCTATGTCAAATAATAAGGGAAACTGTAAGACCTGTCAACTTATTTCACTGAATTCAGTTGACGTAAAAATCTTCTCGATTTCAGGAAGTATCCTCCATAATAATCATAATAGTTATCTAACAATTGCCTGAGCAGTTGTTTGTTTTCCTCTTTTACTGATATACTGGTTACTTGCTTAAGCTCAACAGTAGAAAAAATATGTAATAATTTTGCAACAGCATCTGGTAATAAAACAGCTTGGGGGTCCATGCTTCGACAAGATGAACATAGTAGCCCCGCCTCTTTAATAGAGAACGCAAAAGGAAGATGTCGTTGTTTGCAATTTGAGCAGTGGGTCAATGTTGGAGCAAAGCCGCCTTTCTTATATAGCTTTATTTCATACATCATAAGGGGAATACGAGAATCCTCCTCTTTTTCAATCCATGACATAGTTTGATAAAGCTGATCGAAAATAAAAGGATCTGGCTGTTTATCATCTAATAATTTATCCGTAAGTTCGACTGCATAAGCTGCGTATGCAGTCTTAATAATATCTTCACGAATGGATCGAAAGGAATAAAGAATATCGCCTTGTTGTATCGTGCTTAACCCTTTGTTTATATACATTAAAAATTCAGCGTATATGAATGGCTGCGTTACAGCAGCCATTCTGCTCTTTGGCTTTTTTGCCCCTTTTGCTATTGCTGAGAGCTTCCCAATTTTTTTACTATAAATCGTTACAATCTTATGCGTTTCCCCGTAATCTCGTGTTTTTAATACAATACCTTGTATCTTTTCAAGCAATTAACTTCACCTTTCTTACTAAGGAAGCTACTTTCATTAGCTACAGTTATTTACAACTTCGTATCGATTGGAGTTCTGTTTTGATCTTCACGTTGTCTAGGTCTAAGAGGGTTTTGTTCATTTTCTAACTCTTTCATTAGCAAATAGGTTTCAATATTTCCTGTTTGACTAAATAGTTTCCAGGTTAAATCGATCACCATAAACCCCACCTTTCTTCAATATTTGAAAATGGAACCTATTATTAGAATGACCACAACAGATAAAAGAATTAGTATAAAAATTTACCATGTATTTTGTTAAAAAGGATGTTTAAAAATTTCGAGATACCATGTGTTTTTTATTTTTTTCCAAGTAAATTCTGACTAGTCATGCTAACGTTCACCGGCTACGGTATACTCCCAACTTCTCTACTCTTTTAATCGTTTCTTATATGAAGCATGTAAAGGGAAAATGTCGTTCTATTAATATTGTCAAGTCTTTAATATTCGTCACTACGGAAACCAAATTCATGGAGCTGACTTTGTTTATTACGCCAATCTTTCTTTACTTTAACCCAAAGTTCTAAATAAATCTTTGTGCCCAATAAAGCTTCTATGTCTTTGCGCGCAGCTTTGCCAATTTTTTTTAACATACTTCCTTGTTTACCAATCAATATACCCTTTTGTGTTTTTCTTTCAGTAACAATGGTAGCCTGAATAAGCAACTTATTATTTCCGTTTTGGTCCACATTTTCAATGACAACAGCTATAGAATGCGGAACCTCTTCTCTGGTAAAATGTAACACCTTTTCTCTTATTAGTTCGCTAATAATAAAACGTTCCGGATGATCTGTGATTTGATCATCAGGGTAGTATTTTGGACCTTCATCCAGCTGTTGCTTGATAACTTCAAGCATATGAGCCACATTATTTCCATGTAAAGCAGAAATCGGAATAATTTCAGCGAAATCATATTTATCCTTGTATTGTTCAATCAAGGGTAATAATTCATCAGGATGAATAAGGTCTATTTTATTTATAATTAAATACACAGGTCGATTTACTTTTTGTAATAAATCGATAATATATTGATCTCCTTTTCCATACCCTTCCTTAGCATTTATCATAAATAAAATAACATCTACTTCATTCAGCGTATTTTCAGCCGTTCTTACCATAAATTCTCCAAGCCGATGCTTTGGTTTATGAATACCAGGTGTATCAATAAAAATCATTTGCGCATCTGGCTGTGTTAACACGCCTTGAATCTTATTCCTTGTAGTTTGCGGTTTATCACTCATAATAGCAATTTTTTGTCCGATTGCCTGATTCATAAACGTTGATTTTCCAACATTTGGTCTACCAATGATTGCTATAAACCCAGATTTAAATGGTTTGTTCATGTTGTTGCCTCCGCGAATTTTAGATATGCTTAATCATATAATACTACAAAAAAGCACTCATTTCATATAATCGACAAAAGCTTTAAAAACTTTTGGTTCTTCTCTCAACAATAGCATTTTTATTGACAAATTTCACGTTTAACTGTGGACCAAAACCACTTTTATCAACATTTTATTCCCTTTTTTATATTGTTAAAACATTTAGCATATCAAGCCTTTAATATAAACTCACTGTCTAGTTACACTTATATGTAGCACCCTAAATGTTCACCCAGCGGATGAAGCTTCTATGATGTTAATTAACGCAGCAAAAGCCGGCTACGAACTGTTGCTCTATCGTTAGATTGCGGTTCGTAACCGGCTTTTATACGATTGATATAATCTTTGGAATAAAGATAATACAGCCAATGGCAGCGGCAGCAATAGCCGCAATAAGTACCGCCCCTGCTGCCATATCTTTAATTTTTTTAATAGCTGGATGAAATTGCAAACTCAAATAATCCATTATCGCTTCTAGGGCACTATTGATCATTTCAGTAATTAATACATTAGTAATAGCAACAATGATAACAACCCATTCCAGCATACTAAGATGTAACAGCGTCCCAGCAAGTATAACAATAACAGCAGCTAATAAATGAAGCTGAAAATTTCGTTCATTTCGAATGACAAATAAAATCCCCTGCCAAGCATAAGCGAAACCAATAAACTTCTGTTTACCTTTCAATGCCAAATTCACCTAAAATAACTTTTTGTCTTGAGAACATCTGTTGTTCATCTTCTTTTGTCATATGGTCGTAACCAATTAAATGAAGGAAACCATGCAGTGCTAAAAAACATAACTCCCTTTCTAAAGAATGGTCGTAGCTTTTCGCTTGCTCTTTTGCTTTGTCAACAGATATGACTATATCTCCAAGTAAGAGAGGAAGGTCTTCATCTAGAATATCAATTTCTCCTTCCCCATTTTCCTGCATAGCAAAAGATAGTACATCAGTCGGTTTATTTATTTGTCTATAATTACGATTCAACGCTTGAATTTTTTTATTATCGACAAAATTTATGGAAAGCTCTGCCTCCTGCGAAACTCCTTCTTTATCAGCAGCGAATGTAATAAGCCGTTGAATCATATCAATATAATCACTCTCAACAGAGTTCGTATGGTCATGGAAATCAATGTACACTTACTTTACCTCCTTCTCAGGATATTGAATGCGGGAATGAAAAATCCCTTTCAATGTTCCACAGATTGTTTCTTGAATCGTATGCAATTCTTTTAATGTTAACGGACACTCATCAAATTGTCCATCTGTTAATCGATCTTGAATAATAGAAGCAACAATTTGCTCAATTTTTTCTTCTGTAGGTTCTTTTAACGACCTTACTGCCGCCTCAACAGAATCGCAAATATTAATAATCGCCGTTTCTTTTGTTTGTGGCTTTGGACCTGGATAACGATAAGCTAGTTCTTGCACCTCTTCGTTTTCCTTTTTAGCCTTCATATAAAAATACTTTAATAACGATGTGCCATGATGCTGTTTTGCAATATCAATAATCTCTTTCGGAAGTCGATATTTTTTCAACATCTCTGCTCCGTCATATGGGTGACTAATAATAATTTTAGCACTTTCCTCTGGTTCGATAAAATCATGTGGATTTCGAATTGCTAATTGATTTTCAATAAAATAATGAGGTGCAACTGTTTTTCCTAAATCATGATAATAAGAGCCCACACGTGCTAATAAACCATTTGCTCCAACTGCTTCACAAGCAGTTTCACTTAAATTGGCAACCATAATAGAATGATGATAGGTTCCCGGTGCTTCTGTTAATAGTTTTTTTAATAACGGATGGTTCGGATTTGACAATTGAAGTAATTTTATATCTGATAAAATTCCTAAAGCTGTTTCAAAATATGGTAGTAAACCGATCGTTAAAACTGCTGATAAAAGTGCTGATGCGGTAGCAAGCGATGATTGTATAAAAATATCACCGAGGGCATATTTCTCAAACGACAGAAATATAAATAATAGTACGATAACAATATTAACAACCCCAATACCTAATCCAGCTTTTACAACAGCAAGTCGATCCTTGACGTTACGCAAAAAGAAAATAGCTGCCAGCTGCGAAAGTAAAAAGTAGATACCAGTCTCAACATTTAAGGAGCCTGGTATTTGATTATTAAAAATCATACTGCCTAAAATTGCAAATAGACAACTAAAAATGATGGCTGTTCGTTCATGAATGAGCTGTTTGATTAACAAGGCTCCAGTAGCAATTGGCATCACGTAAAACAGCTGATTTACCTGTGTTGTATAAATGCTTGCGATTTTCATTAAGGCAACCATGATCACACTAATAATAGTGAGTGTGACAACGGTTCGATTATTTAATTGCTCCTGCTTTGCTAACCAATTCATTTCATGAGCAATTACACTACAAATAAGTAAAATTAATAAAGATAATCCAATTACTGGAAATAAATTTCGTTCTTTATCCAGTACACCAACAAGCTTTAGCTTTTCATATACTTCGTTTGTAATAACCTGTCCTTCCCGAACAATGATTTCTCCAGCCCGAATTACTACTGGTTCAACATTACTAGCTGCTTCCTTCCTTGCATTTGCAGTTTCATCGACATCAAAAAATGAATTCTCAACAACTGCAAATTCACTTAATCGAGTTAGCGCTTCTTTTAAATTTGCATCTAACTCAGCATACTTAATATCTTGTTTCAAATTAGAGATAGCACTTTGAGTATTTTCTGTGCGCACGCCATTATTTAACGTATCAGATAAAGAATGAAGAAACAGTTTTTCTCCTTTATCTCGTTCATCCTTTGGCACTTGCATAAGCTGTAATAGTAAATCATCACTTACACCCTCTTTGATTTCCGGTGATAAGATTTGCTTTAGTTGTTGAATCTTTTCTTTATTTGTAAGCGGTTCTAATTTACCTTTATCTTCTTTACCAGATGTTTTCAACTCTTCTTCAAGTTTAGTAATGGCCGCAAAAATTTCCTTTGTATATGCAATTCGTTCATCAGTAACCTCTTGATCAATATTATATCTATCTTCAACAGACTGAACGGTCTCTCTTGTCTTTCGTTCCGTTTCCTGTTCGTTTTCTATCGTTACAGGAGAGCGAATCGTTTCTTTTGCTCTACTGAAACGTTCAATTTCATAAATTTCTGTATGTACATTATTAATAGTCAAAAAAAAGAAAAACAAGCCTAGCAGGAGAGTTGCAACTGTTATAATGCTCCACTTACTGTATCGCTGTTTAAATACAAACCAACTACGTGGGTTAAATTTCTTTTTCTCCACTGCGATCCTCCTCTCCTAAGCAAATGATGCAAATAAGACCCAGTGTTCGGGCCTTACCTGACATCAGTTACTTATGCTTATCATAAGCTTCAATAATTCGCTGCACGAGTGGATGCCTTACTACATCCGTTTGCTCTAAATATACAAAGCCGATTCCTTTTACCTCAGACAATAATGAACTTGCAACTATTAACCCTGATTGTACCCCTTTAGGCAAATCAATTTGTGTAATATCTCCAGTAATGACCATTTTCGAACCAAAACCCAGTCGAGTTAAAAACATTTTCATTTGTTCCGGTGTGGTATTTTGTGCCTCATCCAAAATGACAAACGCGTCATCCAGTGTTCTACCTCGCATATATGCAAGTGGTGCTATTTCAATCGTTTCCCGTTCGATAAGCCGCATCGTATGCTCAGCACCTAATACATCATGTAAAGCGTCATAAAGTGGTCGTAGGTACGGGTCTACCTTTTCTTTCAAATCACCCGGTAAAAATCCTAAACTTTCACCAGCCTCAACTGCAGGTCTTGTTAAAATGATCCGCTTGACAAAACCATTTTTTAAAGCATGAACAGCCATAACAACAGCTAAATATGTTTTTCCTGTACCAGCAGGCCCTATTCCGAATACAAGGTCATTTGCTTTTATAGCAGAAACATATTTCTTTTGTCCTAACGTTTTTACACGAATTGATTTTCCTTTTACATTTTTTGTTATCTCATCTTCAAACAATGTTTCAAATTGGTTGATTTTATCTTTTTTTGCTAAATCTACTGCATACACTACATCTCTCTCTGTAATCGTTAATCCTTTACGAATAACAGATAGCAATGCTGATAATATATCTTGAACTAAAGTAACCGTCTGTTCCTCTCCAGAAACATGCACAAGTTCTCCTCTTGTAGTGATGGAAACATCAAGCAGCTCTTCAAGTTGATGAAGATACTTGTCATTATTTCCAAACAGTGCTAATGCTTCATTTGGACTTGTTAATTGTAAATCAATTACTGTAAGATTTTCTGGCATACTCAATCTCCTTGACCTAAAGGTTGTGCTTCAACAATATTTTCCTCTACACTTATATATAAGTGTAGTTTAACTTTACCATTCTGTATAGATTCATGCAAAACTTTTTCTGACAAGATTTTAGCTTCAGGACCTAATTGTAGTTTTAATTGTTCTTTTGCTTGTTTCATCCCAACTTCTATTGCTTCTTTTTCTGTTCGCTTATAGTTAGTATACGTTTTTTCATAAAGTTTTGTTTCAATAAATTTTATAGGCAAGTCCCATTTTAAAAAACGAAGCGGTTTTTCCATCTCTTCTCGATAAATTTCAGTAAATTCAGGAGAGCCAAACCCCCATACCGGTAATTTAACATCGCTAAAGGCAATATGATATTTTTCTTCCTGATTACCAGTTAGGCGTTCCGTACTTGTTTCTAGTGGTACTGTCACTTTAACTTCATACCATGTAGTAGCGGTTATTTCACCATCGGCAGCAACATACCTGATTTTCCTTTTCTTATCTTTTTTTTCCTCATTATTATCTGCTTCCATACCCATCTTTCCTGAAACAAGTAAGTCACCCTTTTCAACAAAATCATGCACTTCTACTTGCGCTACTCCTTGGGAAACATACATCTTTTTGATAATCCCCTTTTTTGCTGCAATCAAGTTTCTTGGATTCTTCTTCTCTTCTTCCTTCACAACAACCTTCTCCACACCTTCTAAATAAAAAGTAGTGCCCTTTTGGTCAATCCCCACCCACAATAACTCAGGAACATCATCTAATAACTGTTGCTGAATTTCCTTTGGTGAATCAAGTGAAAAAATCCATGATCCAGGATGAATACCGTATTGATTTAGCTGTTTGTTTATTTTTTCTTCAATATCTTTTGGGACGCCTGTAATTTTTACTTCCCACACGATATTAGATAACCCAAATATAAGTAACATACTTAAAATAAAAGCAATAATTAATTCTTTTTTTCGTAAATAACGACGGATAACAAATGGGTAACCCTTTCGATCGATAAACTTGATTTTATAATTTGTTCCTCGCCTTAAGCGTTTAATATGTTTTACATCTTTTAACCGGATTGTACCGTTACAGGTATCACTTTTGGGTTTTGTGACATTCCAGATGCGGATTCCATAACTTGTACAATGCTGGAAAAAAAGCTCTGGTTTGTTTCCACTAACGGAAATTGTGACAGAACCTGTTATAATGGATTCTTCTTTTTGCTTCATGTCCTCCTCCTTAATCGTCTGGTATAAAAGTAATATTTTTGATAGTACCCTCTAGCAATATCTCTTCTGGAAGCATTAATTTTAATACAAATGATGAGCCGGTAATCCTAATAAAACCTTTGTTCGCTCTTAGTTTTAATTCGCTATCAGAATACGTAGCTACACCCTTATGATTTTCAATATAAACATGTATATGGCCAATTACAGTAATTCTAGGAAGTTCAAGTACTACATCTGAAGGAAGTGCAAAATATTTCGTTAACCATGGTCGGATTCCTTGATGCCATTTTTTCACAAATGCAGCCCCCTCTCACATTTATATTTATGAAATAACAGAAGAGATAAGAACAGTTAAGGAGAAAAACTAGCAGTGAAGCAAAAAAATATATGGATAAAGCGAATACTACTTTCATGAATTCCTTTGGGAGTTCAAGAATTGTAAAGAATACGAGACGATTAAGTAGGAGGTAACGGTAGCTGCATGCCCATTGTTTAGGTCGCCAGGACAAGGAAAGCTTCTCGAATAAGCATCGCGGTTTTTCAAGGGCAAGGAAAGCTACGTCAGCGATAATTCGCACGCAGAAAAGAGCTCTTCTTTTCAAGAAGAAAAAAGCGAAAGCGTTCGGGTAAGCGACGTACAAACAGCAGAACTTTTGTAGAGCTAATGGAAACATACCTCTAAAACAGGGGTATGCCGATGATAGGCGGCAAGCCGCTTTTAGTTGGCCTTCCTTTAGATTCAAGCCGATGTTGACTTATCGGATGAAGAAGAACAGAGCTTGCTATCAGCACGAGTGCTTCAGCTAGACCATGCTTACTATGTAGAAACGAAAATAATTTCGAAACAATGAAAGCCATTTGGCGCATACACCAAATGGCTTTCATTGTTTCGAAATTATTTTCTTCGTTCAGCCAAAACACTACGATAAGGCTTTTTCGCTCTTGGCGGACCTAACACTTCTGCCATAATAATTCCATTAACCAGCCCTTTTTGCGTCAAATTACTTGAAACTTGACGTTTCATTTTCGTTCTTAATTGATCGCTCTTAGGTTTGCTTTTTAGAGATCGGTTTAAAGTAGTAGAATACGCACTACTGGAAAACTCGTCGACGTTTTCCATAAAGCTTGTTTCAACTTGTTTCACTAACTGATCCATTTGTGGTTTTAGCTCTTGCGTAGAGGTAGTGTTTGTCATAGTAGGAGCTTCCTTTTTGGGAAGCTGCCGCCGTTTTGTCGGATCATGCCATTGCCTTTTCATTTCCCCGCCAAAAGGAGAGGTTGGTCGATTTTGACGTTTTGGTCTTGTATCTTTCTTTTCCGCTTCTTGTTCTTTTGAAATACTGTTTTTTAAAAATCCAATAACCCCTGCAACGATAGCTAAAACTACAAAAATATTACTAAAAATCAGGTCAACAATCTCTTCCATCAAACCCCCTCCTTTTCGATTGCTGAACGTTTAATTTTGTTCATGGTCATCGCTGTTATTTTTGGTAAGCTTTCCTATAGAGCCTCGCATATCCGTATCTGCATCAATATTTTTGTAATTCATATAATCCATTACGCCAAGATGTCCAGATCTTAATGCTTCGGCAAGTGCAAGTGGTACATCTGCTTCTGCTTCCACTACTTTTGCACGCATTTCCTGAACTCGTGCAAGCATCTCCTGTTCTTGAGCAACCGCCATCGCACGACGCTCTTCCGCTTTTGCCTGTGCAATATTTTTATCAGCTTCAGCCTGATCCGTTTGCAGTATTGCCCCAATATTCTTGCCAATATCTACATCAGCAATATCAATGGACAATATTTCAAAAGCAGTACCTGCATCTAAACCGCGATTTAGTACATTATGAGAAATGGAATCAGGATTCTCTAATACCTCTGTATGAGAATGAGAGCTACCGATTGTACTTACAACACCTTCTCCGACACGGGCAATGACTGTTTCCTCTCCAGCACCCCCGACGAGTCGGTCAATATTAGCACGGACAGTAATCCTTGCTTTCGCTTTTACCTCAATTCCATCCATCGCAATTCCGGATATAAAAGGAGTTTCAATTACTTTTGGATTAACACTCATTTGTACTGCTTCTAAAACATCTCGTCCAGCTAGGTCAATTGCTGCACCGCGTTGAAACGGAAGTTCAATATTAGCACGATGCGCAGCAATCAAGGCATTTACAACTCGATCAACATTTCCCCCTGCCAAGTAGTGACTTTCCAGTTGATTTGTTTTTACATTTAAACCGGCTTTATGGGCTTTAATTAACGGATTAATAACTCGACTAGGTACAACTCGACGCAGACGCATTCCTACTAGTTGAAAAATCCCTACCTTGACCCCGGCAGCTAAAGCACTGATCCACAACATAATTGGGATAAATGTAAATAAAATAGCTACAGCAATTAAAATAACCGCAATAATAATTATCGGCATTAAACTTTGCAAGTCCATTTTATAACCTCCTAATTTATATTTGTAAAACTTCACACTATCGGCCTACCAATATAAATGAAGTTAAACAACTAATTCATTTGTCTTACTACAATGCGTACACCTTCGACTTTAACAATTTTCACCTTTTCATTTTGATCAATGAATCGACCTTCCGATACTACATCAAGTCGTTCATCATCAAAAACAGCAGTTCCGGCCGGCCGTAATGGTGTCACTGTAACACCTTCCAAACCAATTAATTCCAAGCGGTTCACAGAGGAAACATAACCCAGCTCGGTACTCGTTTGATCCTTAAGAATAATATGCCGAAAAATCCCTTTATCCATGCCGATTCGGCGAAATAAAATCACAGAAACAATAATGGACAATAAAAAGGCAATAGCAATACTCATAGCCATATGCCCAATATCATAGCCTGACATAAACAATGAACCTATTACCGAAGCCGTCCCAAGGAGTCCCAATATTCCTCCAGGAACAAAAAATTCTGCAATAATTAGCACGATACCTAAAATAAGCAAAATAACTGCTTCCATTCCGGCTAATCCTGCTACAATATGACCATAAAAGAACAACACGAGGGAGACAAGTCCCATTATACCTGCTACCCCAAATCCTGGTGAATATAATTCTACTACTAATCCTAAACTTGCTAGAGAAAGTAATATTGGGATAACGACCGGATGAGTTAAAAACCTGGCAATCTCCTCAGCTAAAGTTGGTTCTTTCTCCACGACTGTTGCATTTTCTAAACCTAAATCCTGAAGAAGCTCTTGTCGATCTGCAACCGTTCCTTCCGAATAACCAACTTTTATCGCTTGGGAAGGACCAAGCGTTAAAAATTTTCCTTTGCCTGCATCTAATTCAGGTAAATCAATGCTTTTATCTGCCATTGCCATTGCGTATAACGGGTCTCTTCCTTTTGATTCAGCTGCACTCTTCATAGCAGCTATCCAAGCTGATTGGGCCTTTTCATCAGCAGCGTTTCCATCTGAAGTAATCACACCACTTGCCCCCATTGTTGCTTGCGGTTTCATATAAATATAGTCCGTATTTAAGGCAATATAAGAACCTGCAGACAAAGCCTTATTAACAATAAATGATGTTGTAGGAACTTTAATATCTTGTAAAAGGCGGGCAATTTCTCCTGCTGAATCAACTCTACCACCAGGTGTATTTATTTCAAAAATGATGTGATCGGTTCCTTCTTCCACAGCCTCTTTTATTGCTCTGGTTAGAAATGCCTGTAACCCTCTTTCTACTTCTTTTTCAATTGGAATAACATGAACAGATTTCCCACTTCCTTTATTTGCATAGATTAGGGTTTCACTGTTAAAAGCGATGTAGAAAAACGCACAAAACAAAATAAAATATGTAATAAATCTGTTAGCAGGCAAATAAATTCACCCCCTTTAATATGTATTAACTAATACGAATAATTTTAAAAATGGTTTCAATTTAAATGGAACTATTTTAGAAAATCTTGGCTTGTGCCAAGTCTTTATGGCGAAAGCTATCGTTTTTCTTATATTATAAACCATAAAGTTTCATACTTCCTATAGTATAAAAATATACCATAAAATAACTTGCAAGCACACTCTGTTTTATTCTTACTGATTAGTCTACCTAAACAAATCGATTTTACTACGTCGAATTACAATCCACGCTAAATTTCATTGGGCTTAAGGTATACGAAAAGACCCTAATCAATTCACTGACTAGGGCCTTTTGTTAGTTACTCAACTGTTTTTGTACAAGTTTATTAATTTGTGAACCATCTGCTTTACCTTTTACCTTAGGCATAATCGCACTCATTACTTTACCAATATCTTTTTTTGAAGTTGCATTTACTTCTTCGATGGTTGACTGAACAATTGCCTCGAGCTCTTCATTTGTAAGCTGTTTTGGCATATATTTTTCCAAAATATGCAATTCTGTTTCAGTTTTTTGAACAAGATCTTCGCGTTCAGCTGATTTGAATTCTTGGAGGGAATCTTTTCTTTGTTTTACTTCTCTAGACAAGATAGTTAATTCTTCGTCTTCTGATAATACATCTTTTCCAAGTTTAATTGATTCATTTTGTAAAGAAGCTTTCACCATACGAATAACACTAAGGGTCTCTTTGTCTTTATTCTTCATCGCTTGCTTCATATCTTGATTTAATTTTTCAAGTAATGTCATCTATTGCACCCTCTTTAGAATTTACGCTTTCTAGCAGCTTCAGATTTCTTTTTGCGGCGTACACTTGGTTTTTCGTAGTGTTCACGCTTACGATATTCCTGCAATGTACCGCTTTTGGACACACTACGCTTAAAGCGACGAAGAGCATCTTCAAGAGACTCGTTTTTACGAACGCGAGTTGTATTTGACATGCTAATTTCCCTCCCTCCGAAGCACAAAACAGATTGTACTAGCATATGACTTTCAATTCACATGCTTTTTAAAGTATAATATAATCCTTTATTTTGGTCAACTGCTTCTAACCAAACTATAGGTATTTTATGCTTGTTTTAATAAGAAGTTTCTCCTTTTTCTCCTTTTATAATCGAAACACCAGCACTTGCTCCAATTCGAGTTGCACCTGCTTCAATCATAGCTTTCGTTGTTGGTAGATCACGGACGCCACCAGAGGCTTTTACTCCCATATCAGGACCAACAACTTCACGCATTAAACGAATATCTTCAACGGTGGCCCCTCCGCCAGAAAACCCTGTCGAGGTTTTTACATAATCTGCTCCTGCTTGTTTTGCCAACTTACAAGCACGAATTTTTTCGTCTTTCGTTAATAAAGAAGTCTCAATAATTACTTTTGTTAGTGCTTTTTCCTCTGCAGCCCTAACTACCGCTTCTATGTCTGCTTTTACAGTTTCGTCGTCACCAGATTTTAAAGCGCCAACATTAATAACCATATCTACTTCTGTTGCACCATCTTTAATTGCTTGTTTTGTCTCATTCACTTTAATAGCAGTGGTTGTTGCTCCAAGTGGAAAACCAATGACTGTACAAACTTTAACGGATGTAGTTTTTAATTTATCGTAGCAATAAGAAACCCAATATGGATTAACACAAACAGAAGCAAATTCGTATTCTTTTGCCTCATTTACAATCTGATCAATTTTCTCTTTTGTTGTATCTGGTTTCAGTTGCGTGTGATCAATGTACTTTGCTAAATTTTTAATCATTTTTTCCTTCCTTCCTAAATTAAGTTGTACGTACCTCTTAAGTATCATAGCATTAATTAGTATAGAAATCTATTCACGAGACTAAATATGATTGACGAATTTTCTTAAAAGCAATTGAAACTAGCTCTAAACGAGAATGCCACAAAACTAATAAAAGCGAAAAACTTGACGTCACGAACTGCTAGCCTTACATAGATTTAGTAAGCAAGCGGTTAGCAACGTAGGGAACTGAACAGCTTCTGACGAGATAAAGTGAACCTTCATTCAACTCCTTTTCCCTTAGAAAACCGTGATGTATCCCTGTCGTAGCAACTCTGTCCTTGAAAAACCACGATGCCTATTCAAGAGGCTTTCCTTATCCTTGGAAAGGAAAGCACTTCTGCGTGCGATGTATTTGCTGACGCAGTTTTCCTTGTCCTGTCGAACGGAACGAATCGGGCATTTAAGTATCTTTTCTCTACTTATTTTCTATAACTCTTGAATGGGGAGTCTTACGGCACCTTACATGAATGATAAAGAAACATGTCACTAAAACAGGGGTATGCCAACGCCTAAGCGGAAAGCCCATTTTAGGTCAATCTTCCTTTAGATTCGAACTGACGTTGGCTTACCGTAGATAGAAGATTAAAGTTTACTAATGCTTGAGTGCTTAAGCTACTTTCAAAAATGTATGACTATGAACAAATATTATACATTCCTACTTAATTAAGAAAAGCAACCCGATCACTTTTGACCAGGTTGCTTCTATTAATTTACCTTGACATTTTCATATGGAAAATCATCTAATACGCGTACAAACGTTCCTTGATTCAATGGATAATCTGCTTTAGCGATTTTAACACGAACAAGCTTTCCAATCATATCTGGAGTACCATCAAAGGCTACCTTTAAATAATTATCTGTATATCCAATAAGTTGATTTGGATTATCTTTATCCGTAGAGTGCTCTTCAGGAATCACTTCTAGAACTTCATTTTCATAATTTGCAGCATATTCCTTCGCTAATTGGTTAGAAAGTTCAATCAGTTTGTGGACACGGTTATTTTTTACTTCATCATCAACTTGTCCATCCATTCGAGCAGCAGGAGTACCTGTCCTGCGCGAGTATGGAAATACATGTAACTCTGAAAATCCAATTTCTTTAATAAAATCATATGTTTCTTGGAATTCCTCATCGGTCTCACCAGGAAATCCTACAATGACATCCGAAGTAATTGCTAGGCCGGGTAAGGCTTGTTTAAGCTTCATCACTTTTTCCTTGTAATAAGCGGTAGCGTACTTTCGGCGCATTCTAGCTAGTACAGAATCAGAACCTGATTGTAAAGGAACATGGAGATGTCTTACAATCTTTTCCGATTGATCTAAAACGTCAATCACTTCATCTGTAATTTGACTTGCTTCGATCGAAGAAATACGAATCCGCTTCAGTCCATTTACTTTTGTTTCTAAATCTTTTAGAAGCATAGCAAAGTTATAATCTTTCATATCTTCACCGTAGCCTGCTGTATGAATACCTGTTAATACGATTTCTTTGTAGCCTGCATCCACAAGTTTTTGCGCTTGTTCAATTACGTTCTTTGGATCTCTGGAACGAAGCAGACCGCGAGACCACGGGATGATACAAAACGTACAAAAATTATTACATCCTTCTTGAATTTTTAAGGAAGCTCTGGTACGATCTGAAAACTCAGGAACATCCATTTCCTCAAATACCCGGTTTTTCATGATATTGGATACACCATTAACTGGTTCTTTCGTTTTCTTATGTTTCTCAATATAATCAATCATATGTTTACGATCCTGTGTTCCAACAACAACATCCACTCCTGGTATTTCTAAAATTTCTCCAGGTGACGTTTGAGCATAGCATCCAGTTACACATACAACAGCGTCAGGATTTTTTCTGATTGCCCTACGAATTACCTGTCTACTCTTTTTATCGCCAGTATTCGTTACCGTGCATGTATTAATAACATAAACATCTGAATTTTTTTCGAAATCAACGCGCTCATATCCACGCTCCATAAACATGCGCCAAATACCTTCTGTTTCATAATGATTTACTTTACAACCTAATGTATGAAAGGCTACTGTTGGCATGTCTGACACCCCATTTCTTCAAAATGATACGATATGCTTGCTAAAGCATATAATACAGCAGTTTCTGTTCGTAAAATCCTCGGACCAAGACGAACAGCTTGAAAACCAGCTGCTTTTAATGATACAGCCTCATTTTCCGTAAAACCGCCTTCAGGACCGATACAAATAACTAAACGCTGTTTGTGCTTTAATGATGATAGAGCAGTAGCTAATGATCGGTAATCACTTGTTTTTGCTTCCTCTTCATAAGCAAACAACTTCAGATCATAGTTATTAGCTGCTTCCACCACTGCTTCTAACGATTTACAAACATTAACATTTGGTAGTTTATTTCGGTGGCTTTGCTCACTAGCCTCTTTAACAATTTTATTCCAGCGCTTCAGCTTTTTCTCACGACGCTTATCATCCCATTTTACAACTGATCGAGCCGCTTGAAAAGCAAAAAAGCTGGAAGCCCCGAGTTCAGTTCCTTTTTGCAATATCCACTCCAGCTTATCACTTTTTGGCAGGGCTTGTGCAACAGCAACCTCAATAGGCATTTCAACATTTTGGTCAAGCCATTGCGTAATATCTGCATAAACAACATCATTATCTAAAAAAGTTATTTTGCACACAGCAGCTTTACCATTTGGGTGATTACAAATAATTTGATCACCAATTTGGAAACGCATGACCCGTTTTATATGATGAACATCGTCGCCTATTATTTTTATTGTTTTATCCGACCATGTTTGTTCAGGAATAAAATATCGTTGCAATGGCTATCACCTTCTTCAGAAAAATAATTACTAGATCTTTTGTGCTACAATAGCAATCCAATCTTCCATTTCATTGACTTGGATAATGTTAAAGCCTTGTTGTTCGATGCGATCTTTAACCAATTGCTTTTTTGTTTGGGTAATTCCTGAAGTAATAAAATAGCCACCGGATATCAAACGATTCCATGCACTGTCTACAAAACGTACAATTACTTCAGCTAAAATATTAGAAACGATTAAGTCTGCCTCTACTGTGATATGATCTAATAAATTATTTTGTTTGGCAGTAATGCGACTATTTAAACGATTTAATTTTGCATTTAAAATTGTACTTTTCACGGCCACATCATCCAAATCATACGCATAAACATGGCTTGCTCCTAATAAAGCAGCCGCAATGCTTAAGACACCAGATCCAGAACCAACATCAATTACTTTATCTCCACTTTTAACGAATTGTTCTAATGCCTGAATACTAAGTACTGTCGTCGGATGCGTCCCGGTACCAAATGCCATACCGGGATCTAGCTCAATAATCAATTCATCTGTATCTACAGGTCTATAATCTTCCCAAGTTGGTGTAATGGTAATACGCTTAGATATTTTAACAGGTTTATAGTACTTTTTCCAAGCAGTAGCCCATTCTTCTTCATGTACTTCACTCAACGTAATTTGATTTCTTCCCAAATCAATATCGTATAGCATTAAGTTGTTAATAGCTTGCTTTATCTCTTCAACTGTTTCACCTAAAAAGCTATTTACAGGAAGATATGCTTTAATATAAACCCCTTCCTCCGGATAGTCTTCAGGATTTAACTCATATACCTCTCCATACTTAGACGAGTGCTCTTTCACTAGATCTAGTGCTTCTTCAATTACTAACCCGCTTGCTCCGTTTTCGTGTAAAATATTTGAGATTGGCTCGATAGCTTCATTTGTCGTATGAATACAGAGCTCTGACCACTTCATAGGAACCACCCTTTTCTATTTTCAAAAAAATTGTTTACTTCGCTTTATTGAAGAAAGTGAGTTAGCCAAAGCTATCAGGAGGATGTTCAAAAAGTCGGGTGAAAATGAAAGCTGAAAATTCATCGCTGGCTTGTTTCTTGTAGCCTTGTGCTTAAACTTATGCATTCTGCGAAACTACACCATCTTGAAAATTTGAATCGGCAGGACGAACTAGTGTCAGCATTGCAACAGAACGTTACGACCTTAGCCGTCCCAACCTTAGTCCCTTTTGCCTTCTTTTTAAAACACGCTCTATATACTGTCATTTTACACTCAAATGGAATTAAACTTAAAGTTACTCACTTTTAAAAGCTTTCTTAAATCGCCCAAATAACGAATTATCTTGTTCGTCAGTTGCTTGGTTTCCACTAATTTCGTTAAATTCACGTAATAATTCTTTTTGTCTTTCTGTAAGTTTAGTCGGTGTTATAACCTTCACTTTAACATGCTGGTCGCCATGACCATAGCCACGTACATTTGGTGCACCTTTTCCTTTTAAACGGAAAGTTTTACCAGACTGTGTTCCTGCTGGTATTTTCAGTTTTACTTTTCCGTGAACGGTTGGCACTTCTACTTCATCACCAAGTGCTGCTTGCGTAAAGGTTAGGGGCAATTCACAGAATATATGGTCTCCTTCTCGACGAAAAAATTCATGTGGTCGGATTTTGACAACGACAAATAAGTCTCCAGGAGGTCCTCCATTTATACCTGCTTCACCTTTTCCTGAAACTCGTATTTGTTGTCCCTCATCAATTCCTGCTGGTATAGAAATATGAATGGTTCGACGTTTTTTTACTCTTCCAGTACCACCACATGTTCTACATTTTTCAGGTATAATTTTTCCTGTTCCGTTACAGAAATTACATACTCGGCGATTGATCACCTTACCAAATGGAGTGTTTTGTTCCATATTTAATTGACCGGTTCCATTACAATGGGAACATGTTTTTATTTTCGTTCCAGGTTTTGCACCTGATCCGGAGCAAGTATCACAAGTTTCCTCTTTCGGAATTTTAATATCTGCTTCTTTACCAAAAATCGCTTCTTCAAAGGTTAATTCCATCGTATATTGAAGATCTGCACCTTGCTGTGGAGCATTAGGATCTCTTCTGCTTCCGCCACCGCCAAAAAACATGTCAAAGATATCGCCAAAACCGCCGAAATCTTGCGCTCCGCCAAAACCACCAAAACCTTGATTTTGTGGACCTGCATGACCAAATTGATCATACTGTGCTCGTTTTTGATCATTACTTAAAACTTCATAAGCTTCTTTTACTTCCTTGAATTTATCCGCTGCATCTGACTCTTTGTTTACATCTGGGTGGTATTTTCTTGCTAATTTACGATATGCTTTTTTTATTTCATCCTTTGTCGCATCTTTTCCAACGCCCAGGACTTCGTAATAGTCTCGCTTACTCACTTGATCACTCTCCCCGATACACACTTTTGCATAACTTTTATCTTACCACCATCTATGCTGACGTGGCAAATATCCACATAAACGAGTAACGTGTAAAAAGTCAAAGCCAAGAGGATCCCTGACTTTGACTTTTAAACTACAGGATAATGGAGGGGAGTTTAATTCAAAACTTCCCGGATCTAACTGCTCCTGTTTGTACCATTTATTTTTTATCTTCTTCATCGTCCACTTCTTTATATTCCGCATCAACAACATTATCGTCATTGTTATTGTTATCGTGATTGTTATTATTACCTTGCTGTTGTTGCTCTTTTGCCATTTGTTCATATAATTTCACAGAAAGCTGTTGGACTTGTTCTTGTAAAGCATCTTTCTTTTCTTTGATTTTTTCTATATCATTTGATTCTAATGCGGATTTCAATTCTTCTTTAGCAGCCTCAGCTTTTTGTTTTTCGTCTTCAGAAACTTTATCACCAAGGTCTTTAATTGTTTTATCTGTAGTAAAGACTAACTGATCTGCTTCATTTCGCAATTCAACTTCTTCACGACGTTTTTTATCATCCTCTGCATTTTCTTCGGCTTCTTTCACCATGCGTTCAATTTCTTCATCTGAAAGACCGGAAGAAGATTTAATGGTAATGGACTGTTCTTTATTTGTACCTAAATCTTTAGCGCGCACATTAACAATACCATTAGCATCAATATCGAACGTAACTTCAATTTGTGGAACACCGCGTGGTGCTGGCGGTATATCGGTTAATTGGAAACGACCTAATGTTTTGTTATCAGCTGCCATTTCACGCTCACCTTGTAACACATGAATGTCGACTGCCGTTTGGTTATCGGCAGCAGTTGAGAAAATTTGTGAATGGCTTGTAGGGATTGTTGTATTACGTTCAATTAATTTTGTCATTACACCACCCATTGTTTCAATACCTAAAGAAAGCGGGGTAACGTCTAATAATACAACATCTTTCACATCACCTCGTAACACACCACCTTGAATTGCTGCTCCCAGTGCAACTACCTCATCCGGGTTCACACCTTTAGAAGGTTCTTTACCAATAATACGCTTAATCGATTCTTGAACTGCCGGAATTCGTGTAGAACCACCTACAAGAATTACTTTGTCAATATCACTTGCTGATAAATTAGCATCAGATAGAGCTTTACGAGTTGGAATCATTGTACGCTCTACTAAATCTGAAGAAAGCTCTTCAAATTTTGCTCGTGTTAGTGTCATTTCTAAATGAAGTGGTCCAGCTTCTCCTGCCGTAATAAATGGTAAGGAAATTTGGGTTTGTGTAACACCAGACAATTCTTTTTTCGCTTTTTCAGCTGCATCTTTTAGACGCTGCGTAGCCATTTTATCTTTAGACAGGTCAATACCATTTTCTTTTTTAAATTCTTCTACCATGTAATCGATAATCACATCGTCAAAGTCGTCTCCACCTAGACGGTTATCCCCTGCGGTTGCAACAACTTCAAACGTACCGTCACCAATATCTAAGATGGAAACGTCAAATGTTCCTCCGCCAAGGTCATATACTAAAATAGTTTGATCTTCATTTTCTTTATCAATTCCGTAAGCTAAAGCAGCAGCAGTTGGCTCGTTAATAATCCGTTCAACTTCTAATCCTGCTATTTTTCCAGCGTCTTTCGTTGCTTGCCGTTCTGCATCATTAAAGTATGCCGGAACAGTAATCACTGCTTTTTCAACTTTTTCGCCAATATAATCTTCTGCATACGATTTGATATGCTGTAAGATAATTGCTGAAATTTCTTGTGGTGTATATTCCTTATCTTCAATATTAACTTTATAATCTGTGCCCATATGACGTTTAATGGATTGAATTGTATTTGGGTTTGTTATAGCCTGACGTTTGGCAATTTCACCAACTTGTCTTTCACCATTTTTAAATGCCACAACAGAAGGTGTCGTGCGGTTTCCTTCAGGGTTAGGAATAACTACTGCTTCGCCGCCTTCCATTACTGCAACACAAGAGTTTGTAGTACCTAAATCAATGCCGATTATTTTACTCATCATTATTTCCTCCTTAACTAGCAAAACGATTATTTATTTACTTTAACCATTGCTGGTCGAATAACGCGATCTTTTAGTTTGTACCCTTTTTGTAATTCTTCTATGACTATATTCGATGGTTGGCTTTCATCTTCTACTTGCATAACCGCATGATGTATATTAGGGTCAAATTCTTCTCCGACAGAAGCGATCTCCTCAGCACCTTGTGATGCAAGTGCTTCTTTAATCTGGTTATAGACCATTGTAATACCTTCTATAATACTAGCGGTTGCTTCTGTTTTTTCTACTTGCAATGCACGTTCAAAATTATCTAAAGCTGGTAATAATTCTTCAATCAGATCTTGTGACTTATATTTACGATCGGCTTCCCGTTCTTTCAACGTTCGTTTTTTGTAATTATCATACTCTGCTTGAATCCGTAATAAGCGATCATGAAGTTTATCTTTTTCCACTTCCAGCTCTTCTAACTTACGTTCTAACTCTGATGTCTCATCGTTAACGTCATTTGCTTCATCTGTTTCTTCGGTCTCAATGACTTCAGCAGATTCAACTGCATCTTCTGTCACCTGTTCTTTTATATCCATTCCTTCATCAGTAGCTGTATTTTCCTGTTTCTTCTGTTCCTCCACGTCAGACACCTCCAATTTAAATTAACCACTTTACACTATAACATGTTAAGCTCCAGAACGAAACAATGGGCTTTTACTGAACCTTGCCCATTGTTTGCTAACTCATTCATAACAAATGGACCTTAAAACCAAGTTACTCATTGTGTTTATACCACATATCTAATGCCTCTGTCATTTCATGAGAAAGGATGTTTAATAATGAGATGACTCTACGGTATTCCATCCTCGTCGGACCTAGCAATGCGATCGTTCCCATCTGTCCTTCAGCTAAATGATAGGATGCAGTAATTAAACTAAAATCCTTGATCGCTTCGATATCGTTCTCTCTTCCTATCGATACTTCTATGCCATCTTTTGCCTGCTTCAATAAGTTGGCAATCTCTTCTTCATTCTCAATCATTGCATAAAAATCACGTATCTTATCAACATCATTAAATTCTGGCTGCATTAACATATTTGACTTGCCACCAATATATACTTTTACTGGATGGTCTTGAAAGAAAATATTTTTCAAGTATTGATACGATTTATCTAAACTGGATACATACTTTTCAATCATGGCATCAATTTCCGAATTGAATTTTTCCGCTAATTGTAGAATTGGCACACTATGAAGCTGTTCATTTAAAATATTGACCATCTTTTCCAAATCAGAAGGGTTAATTTTCTCTGGAATGGAAAAAGTCCGATGTTCTACATGACCCGTGTTTGTCACAAGAATAGCAACAGCTGTATTAGGTGATATCGTAATAATTTGTATCTGTTTTAACTTCGTATCAAAAATTTCCGGTCCCAGTATAATAGAAGTATAATTCGTCAACTCCGATAAAACTTCCGCTGATATTTGTACAAGTTGTTCAAACTCAAAAAAGCCATCTTTAATAATGTGTTTAATCACATTACCTTCTTGTTTTAAAATAGTTGGCGAAATCAAATGGTCAACATAGTAGCGATATCCTTTCTCAGAAGGAATACGACCAGATGATGAATGAGTTTTCTCAAGAAACCCCATATCCTCTAAGTCTGCCATTTCATTTCGAATAGTTGCAGCACTATATGGAATAACTTCCTTTTTTGCAATAGCACGCGAGCCAACAGGGTGTGCTGACTTGA
Organism: Virgibacillus proomii; assembly: GCF_900162615.1. NCBI lineage: Bacteria > Bacillati > Bacillota > Bacilli > Caryophanales > Bacillaceae > Virgibacillus > Virgibacillus proomii. Next base: position 2,254,069 of record NZ_FUFN01000010.1, read on the forward strand.
TGAAATCATCAACAATGACTTGTAGAATCATTAACTGCCTTTTTGATAACATGATGATCACCTCTGTTAGCACTCATACCTTTCGAGTGCTAATTCTAATAATAAAGTATCAAATCAGCTTTTTTTTGTCAATAAAATGGCATAGTAACGATTGACTTTTTTCAGAACAAAAGCGAGAAGTGCTCAGTTAGCAATATACAAACTGGAGATAGCTGACGGGATAAAGTGAAACTTCATTCCGTGGAACGCTTTTTACACGGAATGTTAGTACCGCAAGAGTATGACCTAAAGGCCCTTGAAACAATCGGGAATTTAGGAGCCGTTTCTCATTTAGATTTCTCCGTATTCTCTATAATTTTGACCTCATTCAAGGATTGTTTTTTCTCCTTGTAGTGGATTAAAGACTAAGATCGCAAGCGTCCATGAAAAAAGCACTTTTAGCGTGCCATGTATTGCTATTGAAGCATACTTTGTTCTTAAAAAACACTTTTTCTTTGAGCGATATATCGCTGTCGTAGTTCTTCTTCCCCTTGACAAACCGCGATGTTTGCTAGTCGCTCTGAGCACATCAGCTACATAAAGCTACTTTCAAAAAACCTCATTATATAAAACGGTTATTATTTCTAGACAGACAGAAAAAACACCTGTATCAAAGCATACAGGCTATTCTTACAATCATTGACTATTTTAGCATTTCCCCTTCAAGTAAGAACCTCTCAAATACTTCATTAGCCAATAACTTACCTTCTTCCGTTAATACGATTGTATTGACATCCTCTATTAACCAGCCTTTTTGTATAAGTTCTTCAATGGACGAACGGTATACTTGATTCATTGAAATTCCAAATTTAGCTTTAAAATGATGTTTATTTACTCCTTGCATCCTTCGTAATCCAAGAAACATCTCTTCTTCCATTTGTTCTTTTTTACCAATGGAATCGATGTGTAAGATTGGTTTTCCATCTAGTTTCGCTTGTTTGATATAAGCGGGCAGTGGCCGAATATTGCCATAACGTTTACCGGGTAAATAACCGTAAGCTCCTGCACCAAAACCGTAATAATATTCATTATTCCAATAAGTTAAGTTGTGTTTGCTTTCAAATCCTGGTCGAGCAAAATTACTAATCTCATATTGTAATAATCCATTTTCTTTAGCTGTTAATTTTAAAATTTCATACATCTGTACTTCTTCCTCTTGTGCAGGACGATGTAGCTTACCCTTTTTATAACGTTGATAGAAAACGGTTTTGGGCTCAATTTGCAAAGCATATGTCGAAAGATGCGGTAGATTTAAACTCATTGCAGCATGTAAAGATGCTTTAAAATGAGCAATCGACTGATTTGGAAGTGCATAGATTAAATCGGTACTAATATTATTTATGCCATGTTTCTGTAGAAGTTCAATCGTATGATATACATCTTGCACGGTATGAATTCTGCCTAATTTTTTTAGCATGGCATTATCAAATACTTGAACACCTAAAGACACTCGATTAACTCCATACGACGTCAATAATTTTATTTTTTCCTCACTAAAATCTCCCGGATTAGCTTCAATCGTAAACTCTTCACATGCTGTTAAATCAAATTTCAAACTTAGTTGTTCTAACACTGCTTCTAATTGATCGACAGTTAAAGCAGTCGGGGTTCCTCCACCAATAAAAATGGTACGGATCTTTGTATTATTTTCCTTTACATAAGTGGAAATTTCCTGTTTTAACGCATCTATATAGTCATTTGCCAATTGTTCATTGTAAAAAAACTTGGTGAAATCACAGTAATGACAAATTTGCTGACAAAATGGTATGTGCACATAAACAGATTGAATTAAATTCATACTATACTCCTTCTTAACCTTTCATTTGGTTTATCGAATTAAACTCCTCTTAGAAAAATAGATTTATTAAATAGATAGAGCAGCATTTTTCAAACTTGTATGTATTTAGCAAAGTAGCCTTCTATTTTCTTTTAGGGGTTTTATAAGCCTTTTTCATCCAACATGTGTATTTGTGTATTTTATAATAGTGAACCATAATTATCAAGAAGGAGGGGGTGACTAACCCCGACCTCTGAAATCACCTGTTTGCTCCCTTTCCTTACTTATGCTCTTTCTTTACATCTTTATTTCAACAAACTTTATTGAAGTTCATCTAATACATTTTTAGGAACTTGGTCTTTTGATACTTCTTCATAAGACCGTCTGTTTAGACATTTCTTTCTAAATACAAAGGTATAATAATCTTATTTGTGTTAAAGTTTGTATCGAAAAGTACATTACTTGTAGATTGGTGTTTAAACACTTTCGTTTGTAAGTGGTAAGAGACGATAACTAAATAAAAAACGTAAAGTATTTGATTTTAAATTTAAGGCAATATCTAGGGATCTAATTATCTTCAGTACTTGAATTTATGCGACCGATATGGACAATGTAACACTTGCACCAATTATCTTGTCTTCCCTTTTTATATTTTTTATTTCAATTATTCCTTTATGTTCTCTTACTATTGATTCTACAATGAATAATCCAAGCCCGTAATGCTTGTCACCTCTATCTAACGAAGTAGTGTAAAATTTTTCTGTTGCCCTATTTAATGCCTCCTCAGAAAATCCTTTTCCATTATCTTAAATAACGATGTTGTATGAACGGTTGAAATTAAAAAATGATAAAGAAATGGTCCCGTCCTCTGGAGAAAATTGAATCGCATTTTGTACAACATTCTGAAAAGCCTTTGTTACCTTAGATAAATCTATGAATGCATTGGATGTTTCCGTTTTTTCTAAAACTAAATGCCTTCCTTTAATATTAGATAATTCTTTAGCGAGAAATATCCATTCAGAAACTACCTCTTTGGTAACAAGAACCTTTACAACAGTAGTATGTTTCGATACACTCGACAGATATTTCAATTCATCAACATATGTATTTAGTCGAGAAACTCCTTTATAAGAGTTTCCAATTAGATTTTTCTAGTTGGTTGATAGTTCGGTTTCTTTTAATAAATCTAAATTTCCACTTATTAAAGTAATAGGTGTTCGTATATCATGGGAAACAGCTTGTAGAGTCCGATATAATTTTTGATCGACATCCCACTGTCTTTCAAGAGAGGTCGATAATTCCATTTTTAATTTGTCTAAAGTAGAAATTACTTCATTCATTTCCTTAATGGAACTGAAAAATATAGGCTTAAAAACAAACAGCCCATAACAGCTTCATGTAAAATGTAAGTTAAAACGCCAGTTCGGACCCCCTCTCAGTTCATCCACGATTTTACCTTGTTGCTTATAGATTTCTATTTACTCCGTGTGCTGAAGTTTAACAAGGAGGACATCCTTAAATACGTTAATTACTTTTCTGATATACCTTTCTCCTTGCCCTGAGGGATTTTTTGGTGCTGCATTTCAAGATCTTTACATCATGGTCCTCTTCTTCATATGTCCCAAAGTCGACTTCCCTTGATCCTGTCTCTTTTTACTAGGCGACAAGAGTCACTTTGTCACAGGACTTAAACCTTAGGATTTCCCCATCAGTCTCCTGTTAGCTACTAAGCGTCTTGACCTTACTTGGGTCGGACTTTTTCCAATTAGTGATTAACGGCTTTTTAGGCATTCGCTAATCCAAAAACTTTCCGTAAGAAGAACTTGAGATTAATTTGAGTAAAATATATGGAACATCAGTTTAATAAAGGTATGATTTCAAAATTGGAAAACGAAACAGAGAGAATGTTAAGAAAGGCGATATCCGAATATGAAAATACACGGGTATTCTTTGAACCATCTCAAATAAGTGTCTATGATTATTTTCAATTTTGGCTAAAAGAGTATGTGGAGGTAAGCCTTAAATATAATGCTGTTGAAAATTATAAAGGAGTATTCAAAAAACATATAAACCCAGTTTTTGGAAAAAATTAAAAAGTATCCCTCCTGAATCACTTCAAAAATGTATTCATGATAAATATAGAGAGGGTGACGCAAGAAAAACATTAACTATATTTCATACGGTTTTAAAAAGCGATTTAAACCAAGCTGTATATCCATACAAGCTTTTAATAGACAATCCAATGCTATATGTCAAGACACCAAAAATAGTGCGGAGAAAGTCGACTAAAAGCGATTTAAAAATACTTTTTTTAGAAATCATCAAGAAGATTAACGATTTCTTGATGAAGATAATACATTTTATATTGGCTTAAATATAGAGATGAGGGTTAGTAAAGTTTGCGCGCTTACATGGGATATGGTTGATCTTAACAATAAAACACTAGGTTAACAAAATATTTATTAACAAAGATGGTAAATGGGTATTTGGCGCCTAAAACAGCAGCTTCTTATAGAAAAATAAAAATCGGCAATACACTTGTTAACCTTTTAAAGAAACATAAAAGTAAACAAAAACAAAATAAATGGAAGTATGGCGAGCATTATCACCAAAGTAATTTAGTTTACACTAAAGTAATGGATTGTCCGTAATTCTGGAAAATTGTAAATGGAGTGGTAGAATTTTAGAAAAAAGCTGGGCACTGATTTTAATTTTCACTCATTAGGACACACCATACTACGCTCTTGTTAGAACAAGGAGCACTTATAGATATACAGCAAAGATTAGGTCATAGTAGGGTTAGTTTACACTAGACACCTATTCCCACTTAACGGAGAAAATGGGTAATCAAACGGTAGACATTTTTGAAAGAATGATGAGCGAGAATATATAGCCTAGCCACCAAAATAAAAAGTTCGGTAGCTATATGGTGGCTAGACGTTAAATTTCATTATCGATATAGCTTGCACCCCTTGATTTAATCATCATCCATCTTCAAAACTGCCATAAAGGCTTCTTGGGGAACTTCCACGGAGCCAATCATTTTCATTCGTTTTTTACCTTCTTTTTGCTTTTCCAGTAATTTACGCTTCCGTGAAATGTCTCCTCCGTAACATTTAGAGAGTACGTTTTTTCGCATCGCTTTGATCGTTGAACGAGCGATAATCTTATTGCCAATCGCAGCTTGTACCGGGACTTCAAACTGCTGTCTTGGAATAAGATCTTTTAATTTCTCGACAATCTGCTTTCCACGCTCGTAAGCAAAGTCACGGTGAACAATGAACGATAACGCATCGATTGTTTCCCCATTTAGT